>JAIEFR010000023.1 GCA_029066845.1 Clostridia bacterium
CATCTTCATAATATTTCTCCTTACGTAACAAATACTTTGAGTGTTGGAATTATATCACACTATTTCAAAATTTTCAATACCTTTCGACAAATTTTTTAAAAATAGTGCTAAATTTTACACAAAACACAATATGTTGTGGTTATAAGGTCAATTATATCCTTTCGGATTTTGCAACTGCCACTTCCAAAGGCTTGCGCACATTTCTTCTATGCCCAACTCGGCTTTCCACCCAAGCTCTTTTTTTGCTTTCGAAGCATCGGCATAGCACGCGTCAATATCGCCCGCCCTTCTCGGCTTAATACTGTACGGCAACTTTTTGCCGCACGCCTTTTCAAACGCCTTTATAACGTCCAGAACGGAGTAGCCGATGCCTGTGCCGAGATTATACTTATAGACGCCGCTTGCGCTAATCTTTTCGATTGCCGCAACGTGTCCCTTTGCAAGATCCACAACGTGAATATAATCGCGCACACCTGTGCCGTCTGGTGTATCGTAATCGTTGCCGAAAACTCCCACCTCGGGCAGCGAACCGATTGCCACCCTTGCGATATACGGCGTAAGATTGTTGGGTATGCCCTGGGGATCCTCGCCGATAAGTCCGCTTTCGTGCGCGCCCACGGGGTTGAAATATCTCAACAGGACAACCGTCCAGTCGCTGTCCGACTTGTAAATGTCTTCAAGCATAATTTCCTGAAAATATTTGCTTGTGCCGTAGGGATTGGTCGTGCCGCCCACTTTGCAGTTTTCGTCAAGCGGCAGTTTCTCGGGCGTGCCGTAAACGGTCGCCGACGACGAAAATACTATTTTCTTGCAGCCGTGACTGCGCATAACGTCGCACAGCACGAGCGTGGAATATAAATTATTGTTATAGTATTCTATCGGCTTAACACAGCTTTCGCCCACCGCTTTAAGACCTGCAAAATGAATAACCCAGTCTATTTTGTGCGCTTCGAAAATGCTATTTAAAAGCTCCTTGTCGCGCACGTCACCTTTATATAAAGCAACCTTCTTGCCCGTAATTTTTTGTACTCTTTCAACACTTTTGGGCGAAGAGTTGTCAAAATTATCTATAACGACTACTTCGTGACCGTTATTCAGCAGTTCAACGCAGGTGTGCGAGCCGATATAGCCAGCGCCGCCCGTAACCAGTATTTTCAATTTTTTGCTCCTTTACAGGTTTAGCCCTTACGCCTTGCAATAGCTATTCTTATTTTTTTACCGGGTTCGGGCTGGGGTTCGACTTCAACGATTTCTTCCAGCCCCTCGATTTCGGAGGGTGCTTCGGGCGCTTCGTCGGGAATGTCTTCCATCTGCACCTCCATACCCTCTTTTATCTTCATTCTTACGTAAGCGACCGCGCAGGGCTTTGTTACCGACTTGTCGCATCCCGCACAGAAAGGCGCGTACTTGCCGCACAAGTCGCCCCTTAATTTCTGGCTGTTTATAAACTTGTCGTTATCTATTACGCGCTGAATCTGCGCAAGGTTTTCCGCCGTCAACACGTTGGGCATTCCCTTCAAAAGTTCCAAAGGTCCCTTTTCGTTCCACATAAATTATGTACCGCCTTTCAATATTATATATATAATTATAGTGCAAATTCGTCAAAAATCAAGTGTATTGCGTCAAATTTCCTTTACGGTCATCATACTCAGGATTTCTTCGTACTTTTCTCGCAGGAAAGATATGCTGTCGGGGAGCGTGACCGAAGCCGTTCCCGCCGCAACGCCGCGCCGCAATATGTCTTTAAGTTCCGCGCCGTCGGCAAGAGCTTTGGTCGCCGCCGCTACCATTGCGTCGCCCGCACCCGCCGTGGAATTCATTGCAACGTTAAGCGACGTGCAGTAGAGCCGCTGTTTACCGTCGCAGATTACCGCGCCCTGCTTACCCAGCGACAACAACACTCGCTTTGCACCCTTTGTCAAAAGCGTTTCGCAAGCCCTTATAAGGCTGTCCCTGTCGGTAATTTTAACTCCGAGTGCGCGTTTGAGTTCTTCCAGATTGGGCTTGACCAAATCCACGCCGCACTCAACTAGCTTTAAAAGCTTGTCGCCGTCGCTATCCACAACCTTAATTACGTTTTGCGGAACGACCGACAGAACCTTGCACATATAGTCGTCGGGAAGCCCTGCGGGCACGTAGCCAGAAATGACAACCGCCTTGCAGTTTTTTGAAAGGTCGGCTACCGTCTTTAAAAGCGTTTCAGCCTTGCCCTGCTCAATCGGCGTGGCTTCGTCCACAACCTCGGTCAGCATAGAACGCCTGTCGATAAAGTTGTAAACTTCCTTTACGCGGCCCTTATTCCATACGAATTTATACGTCACACCCTCTTTGTGCATTTCCTGCTCGAAAAGCCTGCCGTTGTCCTCGTACATAAATCCGGTTGCAAGTGCGTGCGCACCCAAGCGCGAAAGTCCCGTTGCAACGTTCATTGCCTTGCCGGTAAAAAACGTGCGGCGGCTTATTACTTTATTCACTTTGCCCACGGACAGGGAATCCACCTCGATATTTACTTCAAGACAAGGGCTTAAATTAACGCATAAAATCATATTAAACTTACCGTTTCCATAAAAAAACCGCTTGTTTAAAGCGGTTTTAATTTGCTTTTACATTGAAATCATCTGAAGGGTTTCGTACAGCTCGTAATTGAACTTCTTTTTCATACTCACCGCTTCGATAATATCCATATCTATTATTTCGTTTTTGCGGATACCAACCACGCGGTTGCCGATGCCGTCCTTCAAAAGCCTTACAGCCTTGTTGCCGAACTGCGCCGCCAACATTCTGTCCGCCATCGTGGGCGAGCCGCCGCGCTGAATGTGACCTATCGTTGTGGGACGAACCGAATAGGTCGTGACCGACTGCAGCTGTTTTGCAAACTCGTCAGCAGTGCAAACGCCTTCCGCCACAACGACTATGTTGGAGTGCTTTCCGTTCGCTCTGGAACGGTTAATGCGCATAACGATGTCATCTAGATCGAATACGACTTCGGGCACTACGATTATTTCCGCACCGCTTGCAATGCCCGCAAACAATGCGATGTCGCCGCAACGCCTGCCCATAACCTCAACTACCGAAATTCTCTCGTGCGAAGTCATTGTGTCACGCAATTTGTTTATAACGTCGATACAGGTGTTTACCGCCGTATCGAATCCCAGCGTGTAGTCGGTGTATTCAAGGTCGTTGTCAATCGTTCCGGGAATTCCTATCGTTGGAATACCGTACTCTTCGGAAAGACACTTCGCGCCCCTGAAAGAGCCGTCGCCGCCTATAACGACAAGCCCGTCGATATTTCTCGCTTCAAGCGTCTTAACGGCGCGCTTCTGTCCCTCTTTGGTCAGCATTTCAAGACATCTTGCCGTCCTGAGCTTCGTGCCGCCGCGCTGAACTATGTCTGAAACGGAACGCATTTCCATAGGAATCATATCGTCGTCGATAAGTCCCTGGTAGCCGCGCTCAATACCGTAAACTTCCATACCGTAATAAAGTGCGGTTCTAACTACCGCCCTTATGCAGGCATTCATTCCGGGAGCATCGCCGCCGCTCGTAAGCAAACCTATTCTTTTCATAAAATTTCCTCCGAAATTTTTCACCGCCGCCCGACGGTTATCATCCCGTCCGCCCCCTTAATTTGCGCGCGGTGCGTTTACTTCATCCATTCAGCTAAATATTATAACAGATTTATAAATCAATTACAACCATTTTTAATAAATTATTGTACTGTCATTGAACATATTTTATATCTTCTTCCAGCAGGAAGGAGCACAATTCCGCAAGCAATCCCCTGCAATAATTTATGCCGTGCGACAGTCTGAATTTTTGCTTTCCGCGCACGATTGCGCACGCCGTGCCGCCCTCGTAATTGGATAGCATAGACACTAAATCGTCGAAATCGTCGTCTGAAAGGCGAGTTGCGTTGAGCCACAACATTTCCTTGCGCTTAGTCTGCGCGGCTTCTCCGCCGCCCGTGCCGTTGTGCTTTTGCAAATCGAATTCCACAACGTCGTCAAGTATAATGCTCATTTCTGTTTCCTTGGACATATCGAGTTTACCGCGGATTTTAACTATTTTGTCCGTCGCGAGCACAGCCTTGACCTTTTCGTAAACAGAAGGGAACGCCACACACTCGATCGAACCGTAAACATCTTCAAGTGTTACGAACGCCATAAACGCGCCACTGCTGCGCGTTGTTGTGCGTCGCATAGTAGATATTATGCCACCCATAGTAATCTGCATACCGTCCGAAACGCGGTTATAAGTCCTGTTGCCGTCCTCATCTTCCATATAGTCGGTCAAATACGAGCAGTTAAACGAACAGTCGTTGAATGCCGACATATATTTTTCGAACGGGTGACCGCTTACGTACACGCCCAGAACCTGTTTTTCCTTAGAAAGCTTCTCCATCAGCTCGAATTCAGGTATGTCGGGATAGTTCACGTCCAGCTTTTCTTCAGCTATTATTTCACCGAATAGGCTTATCTGCGCACTGCTTTTCTGCTTGTTAATCGCCGCGGAACGGGTATACAGCTCGTCGTACACGGCAAACAGTTGCGAGCGTGGCACTCCCATTTCGTCAAACGCGCCGGCAAGAATTAGCCCTTCTATTATCCTCTTGTTTACGACACCCGCGCAACGCATAAGGAAATCGGGGAAATCAGCAAACAGTCCGTGCTCCGTTCTTTCCTTGATTACGGCATCGATAGCCGCCTGCCCCGAACCTTTGAGTGCCGAAAGTCCGAACAATATTCCGTCATCCTCAACCGAAAACGCCGTTTTAGATTTATTTATGTTAGGCGGGAATACCTTCATTCCCTTATCTTTTAGATAGATGACGTACTTGGTGATTTCGTCTATCTTATTCAGTCGGTTGTTTAAAAGCGCGCAGATGAATTCCTTGCAGTAATATCTCTTCAACCAAGCCGTCTGATAGGCAAGCGTTGCGTACGCCGCCGCGTGCGACTTGTTGAACGCGTAGGAAGCAAATCCTTCCATATCGGCGAAAATCTTTACTGCAACCTCTGCGGAAATGCCGTTCTTGACGCAGCCTACGATTTCCGACCCGTTGGTATCACTGACGCCGCCGTTTACGAATTTTTCCTTCTGCGCCATCAGCGTCTTTTTATCTTTCTTGCCCATTGCTCGGCGAACAAGATCCGCTTCACCGAGCGAGAAGCCCGCAAGATTCTGGAAAATCTGCATAACCTGTTCCTGATAAACGGGAATACCGTAGGTTACTTTTAAAATCTTTTCTTCCTCTGGACAGTCATAAACGATAGGCGCTTCACCGTGTTTGCGCTTACAGAAATCGTCAATAAAGCGCATAGGACCAGGTCGATACAGCGATACGCCCGCTATAAGGTCTTCAAGACAGTCAGGTTTCAGCTGTTTCATAAAGCGTTTCATACCGCCTGCTTCAAGCTGGAACACACCATCGGTGTCGCCCTCCGAAATAAGTGCGTATGCGCCTGCGTCCTCGTAGCCTATCTTGGTGAAGTCAACCTCGTATCCCGTATCTTCTTTGATATAGTCCACGCACTTTTTAATATCTGTCAGAGTAACGAGCGCAAGGAAGTCCATTTTTAGCATTCCCAACGCCTCGATTTCCTTTGCCACGAACTGCGTGGTTATATCTTCGCCGTTCCTGGAAAGCGGAACGTTATCGGCAATTCTTTTACGGCAAATAACTACGCCAGCCGCGTGCATACCCGTCTGTCTGGGCATACCTTCAAGCTGCAACGCCATATCGATTACCCTGCGGAGAGTTTGGTCCTCTTCGTACATAGAGCAGAATTCGGCGTTGCGCGCAACTTTAAGCTCCGACACCTTGCCTTCGAGCTCGGCTTTCTTATCGGGATCACTCTCAGCACGCGCCTTAGCTTCCGCGGCTTGAATTCTTCTGCCAAGTAAATCGCCTATAGACGTCTTGCCGTCCATAATCTTGGTCAGCCTGTCGGTTTCGGAATAGGGAACGCGCATAACTCTGCCAACGTCTTTTATGGCATTTTTTGCCGCCATAGTACCGAAAGTGACTATCTGACAGACGTTTTCAGGGTTATATTTTTGCCTTACGTATTCAATAGTTTCCTCGCGCCTGTCCGTACAGAAGTCAATATCGAAGTCGGGCATCGATACACGATCAGGATTTAAAAAGCGCTCGAACAGCAAGTCGTATTGAAGCGGCTCAACGTCCGTAATTCCTATGGAGTATGCTACTATCGAGCTCACTCCCGAGCCTCTGCCCGGTCCGACGGGTATGCCGTTTTCCTTTGACCAGTTTATGAAATCCCAGACAATCAGATAGTATTCCGCATAACCCATACGGCAGATAACGTCAAGCTCATAATCGGCACGCGAGCGTTCGCGCTCGGTCACCGTACCGTAACGCTTGACAAGTCCGCTGGCCGTCAGGCTTCTAAGATACTCCTCTGGAGTCGAGCCGTCGGGCGGATTGTATCCCGGAATCAGGGTCATATCTCTTATAGGATAACCCTTTTTATCGAGATTGAACGCAGGTTCAGTCACCTTGTCCGCAATAACTCTGGTGTTACTTATGGCTTTGGGAAGCGTCGGGAATAACGCCTTCATTTCCTCGGCTGACTTAAAATAGAATTCCTGCGTATCGAATTTCATACGCTTGGGGTCGTCGAGGGTCTTCTTCATCTGGATACACATTAAAACGTCCTGCATATCCGAATCTTTTTTAGTCAGATAGTGAACGTCGTTAGTAGCCACAAGCTCAACGCCGATATCTTCTGCAAGCTTGACAAGCAACGGCAAAACGCGCTTTTCCTCTTCTATTCCGTGGTCCTGAATTTCAATATAGAAATCCTCGCCGAAAACTTCCTTTAGGTATAGCGCCATCTCTTTTGCGCCGTCGTAATCTCCTGACAGAAGTCTGCGTGGAATTCCACCAGCAAGACACGCGGAAAGACAGATTACCCCCTCGGAATGTTCTTTTAGAACCTTATAATCAATCTTCGGTTTATAATAAAATCCGTCGACGAAAGCCAACGAATCGAGTTGAACGAGATTTTTATATCCCGCTTTATTTTTAGCAAGCAAAATCAAATGCTCCGCAGTATTGCCCGTCTTGTCGTGCATATCGCGGGTCATATAAAATTCACAGCCGATTATGTACTTTATGCCTGCAACGGCGGCTTTTTCCGCAAAATGAAGCGTGCCGTACATATTTCCGTGGTCGGTCATACATACGGTATCGATTCCGTTTTCCTTGCAGTAATCTATAAGATTGTCAATTTTACACGCACCATCAAGCAGCGAATATTCTGTGTGAAGGTGCAAATGCACAAACTCAGTCATAAATTTATCCTTATCCGTAGTAAATTAGCTGAGCTGCGAAGCCATATTCGTAATTTTACGCATTCTGTGGTTTATGCAGCTTTTGGTGATATGAAGCCTGTCGGCAAGCTCCTGCATCGAAGCGTTTTTATCGGCAAGTCGCGCTTCCGCCACCTCGAAAAGATTTCTGTTCAAACTTTTCAAACCTATGGTTTGAGAAATGATTTCAATCGATTTTATCTGCGCAACCGATGCTGTTACCGCCTTATCTATATTTGAAACCGAACAGTTGCTCACTCTGTTTTCGTTGTTACTTTTATCTTTATGCTCGACTATTCGGTTGAGCTTTTTCAGACAGCGATCCGCCTGCATAACGTGCAGAAGATCCGAAATAACTTCCTTGCTCTTTATATAGACAACCGCGCTATCCTTTCGCGTTACGCACTTTGCCAAAACCTCGAAATCACACAGCAGTTCGCAATAATCGCTTGCCGTAATTCTGTTAGAAAAGACGACTTCGAAATGATAACCCGTACGGCTGTAGGTCTGCTCCTCGGGCAACGTGCAGCTTCCGCCGCCTAAAAATGCGCCCTTAATGTACGCCGCCTGGCATTGCTCGTCTTCGACGATATTTTCATCGATACCGAATGTGAGAGAAATTCCGTCGTCGTGAATTTTTATTATTCCGAGTTTTGCAAGAATGCCGCGGGCAGCTTCTCCCATACAAGCAAATTTAAGCTTGTCCCTGCCTCTCAAAACATCCACTCTCGCGTCGGAAACAGTCAACGGAGTATGAAAAACCGCTTCAAAAGTTTCGGTTATAAATTCCGCTGCGCGCTCATTTTCCGTGATGATTTCAAAACCGAGATTTCCGTCCGACGAAACTATACTTCCGCTCGTCCTGATAAACGCAGACAGAAACGCAATTTTGCAGTTCTCCACATCAATGGGCGTCTGAATTATTTCGTTTTTAAGCTCTTCGGTAAAAGTACTCATAAACTCTATTTCACGAATGTGATTTTTTGTATTCCGCAAAGCGGAACTTAGGGAGTCTGCCGTCGATATTATCAATTTGCTCCAACGGAAAATTACAGTCCTTCAAAAGCTCTTCTGCAATTTTGGTATCGCCTACCCTGTCCGCAGAGTGAGCATCGGAATCAATAACAAACCGAACGCCCGTCGAAGCCATCAAATCGACCTCCTCAGGTGAAACGTGGCGCTTTTTAGTGTTAATTTCGATATACGTTCCGTAATCGGCGCATACCTTTGCAACCTCTTTCAGGTCGCAACAGCACTTGTAATTTATATGGGTGAGAATATCCACGGGATTATTCTTAACCGCGTTAATATAAGCCTTGGTCGTATTGTCTATAACCTTTTGCGAAGGTTTTTTTCCAAGCTTGTACGCAGTGTAATTGCGCAGCATTATATTATAAAAATCAGAAAAATGTTTATATTTCAGGACTTCGTGCACACCGAACAAAAATATATCAAACTTGTCCAGATCATCCTGCCGCATATCGGTATCGCCATCCAGAGAAGTGAGATTGCTCTCCATTCCCATAAGAACTTTAACACCCGTAAGCTTTTCGGCTTCCTTAATTTCCGTCCGCAAATCGCTGAGTTTTTTACGTTTAAGCCCGAAAAGCAAGTGGTTAAACCCGTGGTCGGTTATAGCAATTTCCTTCAAGCCGAGCTTTTTTGCCGCCGTTGCGTTTTCCAGCACCGTATTTTTGCCGTGCGAATAGGGCGTATGAGTATGATAATCAGCTGTTAAAATCATTAAATTCTCCTATGTACACGACTTCCTCTTCCAACTCAATCCCGAACTTTTCCAAGACACGAGATTTAACGAGATTGATAAGAGTTTTAACTTCGTAAGCGGTTGCGCCTTCATTTAAAATAAAGTCAGCGTGAACGTCACTGACGCGCGCACCGCCAATCGCAAAACCTTTAAGACCTGTGGAATCAATCAGATATCCGGCGGAATAACCTTCGGGATTTTTAAATACGCAGCCGCAGCTTTTACCCTTAGGTAAATGACTTCTTCTGTTTTTAAAATAAGCTATACGCTCATCAACTTCCTGCACCGACATAGCGTTAACTTTAACTATTATTGACAAAATTAACGCGTTTATGTCACGCATAGTACTGCGCCTATATCCAAAATTGCACTTTTCGTTGCTTAAATGTGACACTTTGCCGTCATAAACGCACACGTCGATTATATTATCGCCAATAGCAAAACCACTTACTCCCGCATTCATATAGGCGGCTCCGCCGACCGTTGCGGGTATTCCGTACAGGTATTCAAGCCCGCCCAGATAATGCTTTTTGCAATAAGCAAGCAGCTCCGAAATTCTCGTGCCCGCAAGACATAAAAGTTTATTTTCGGAAAGCCTTATAATACCGCGTAACTCACGTGTGGAAATAACCTCTCCTTCCATCCCACTGTCAGCAACCAGAAGATTTGAACCGCAACCGACAATTTCAAAATGCGTTCCGCAATTCTTTAAGTTGTCATAAACTCGCTTTGCCTGCCACGAAGTCTTGGGATAGTATGCTTTTACAGCATTGCCGCCAAGTCCGTACGTGGTGTTCTTTGCAAAACTGAACGGAGCAACCCGCCTTATATTTGCGGCTCCAATGGCGTTTTTTAATCCACTCTTATATATTAACATTTTTCGCAACTTTAATCAATCACTTTAATAATGTTTTTATTTTATTTGCATCTCCGCTTTTCGCCGCGCTTTTAAGTTCGTTTATGTACTCTGCGCCGCACGGGTAATTTAAAACGTAATTAAACTCCAGATATTGAAGCGGTTTTAATTCCTCTGCGCACAGTTCTCCGTCACCGTAAAATAGCCCCAGCGAGCCAACCTCGCTTTTCGAAAGTAAATAATCTATATATTTATTACAGTATTCATATTTCTCATTATTGGCGGTGAGTATCGAAATGTTCTGATATAAGTCGTTGAATTCGGTAAGCGGCTGAACCTTGAAAGGCACGTTTCTGACCTTTAGCCTGAAAATGTCCCTCTGTGTACCGAAAAGATATTTATATTTACCGTTTATAAGTTTTAAATATGCGTTCGTGGACTCCTCGACTGTTGCACCGTTAAGCCCGTTCAACGTTACTGCAACCTCAGTTAAATTGTCTTTACCTGCGTTAACTACGGTATTCTGCGCATTGGCGTCCGAAAAATCGCAACTTTCGTCCAATGATAACAGACAATAAGCACCGCGACACCAGGTTTTATACACAAAATCTTTTTTATTTATATAGTTTTCGAATCCATAAAAACAAGCAGGATACGAAATAATATCCGGACGCTCCCCACGTTCTGAGTTTGCCCTTGCGGCATCAGCCGACAGCGAAGTTACACTGACGTAAATTTTTTCACCCTTGAAACACTTTTCGGCGACCTTCTGCAGGTATTGACTGCGTGATCCTTTTCCGCCTTCAAAACCGTCTATTTGCCACACCGTAATTCGTTGCATCTGCTCGTCGTCCTCCGCCAAGGCTTTCCTGTTCCTTAATGTGGCCATAACCGGAACGGCTATCATCAAGGCAACCGTGATTGCAAGCAATATAATAAAGTATAGCTTTTTTCTTCTTGCCATACAGTATTCTATTTATATTTTATTCAAAAAATTCATAAGAGGGATATTCTTAAACATAAGAATATCCCCCTTGCCGAAACAAATTGACAAAACCATTACTCACGGTAACGCCAACCCGAAATCGGCTATATAATAAAGCGTTACCGCTTGTAACATTATATTGAGCAACAATTGCCGTTTTATTCGCAATAGTTGCTATTTAATAATTTTTCCTGCATAACGTCGTTAACTCCCGCACCATACCAAGGATGACTTAATATGCTTTCAAGCTTGCTAAGTTCAAGGTTCTCAACCTCAAACGGCGCTTCGCCAGTAGCAGTATTCCATTTAAAATTCTCGGTTTTCAAAGTCGAGGTGCTGCTGTTGGTAAAATTGGTCGTTGTCGGCGTTGAGCCTGCCGTCTGCTGATAACTGCAATTAATCAGCTGATAGCCCGCAGCAACAGGACGAATCTTATCGCCTTCCGTCGTTCCGCCGTTGTCATTGTTCTTTAACAGAGTTTCAATCCCTTTAAAAATGCAGTTTTCGGCTTTGAAACTACCGCCGTTACCGCATACTATTCCCTGCGAAACGAGAGCGCATTTCCAATTGCTTTTTACAGAAGCTACCTTTGACGCCGCATTCGTAGCTCTCAATTTTGCACGATATGTCATATACTCCGTACTGTCAACAACGCAATTATACATATAAGCATTGCCGCCGCGTAGCTTGGGCAATCTGTCCTCTAGATTCTTAAAGACACAGTTTGCAAACGAAATCTGCAACGAAAGATTGTAATCGTAGTCAACTTTGCCATCACCGCTGTCGCCGCACAAGAAGCCTTTCTTCTGCGGAATTGCCAAGCCGTACAAAATGTCCTCAAAGCTTATTCCGCCATCGCGCAGTGCATTGTAATACAGATAATTTTGTTTACCCTCCTGATATTCCTCCTCGATTTTAGCCATCATTTTATACAGATAGCCATCAGGGTCATCACTGCCCGCATTAAATTTACACCAACTGATATGCAAACCGTTTTCGCCCGTAGCTCCATAAGGTGCACGGAAAGCTGTTCCCTCGGTATTGTATACAGGGTTTGAATAGTCGATTTGTCCGTCATACGACTTTCCGAACGTGCAGTGGTCTATCCAAACGTATCCGCAATGAGCAACTTTTATATACGCCCAACCGAACGCGTCGTAATCACCCACAGCCGAGGTTGACGCGCTTGCCGCATCTTCCCACTGCCACATCTCGTCGAATTCAAGGTTTCTTATAACAACGTTGGAATCACTTAACAGGCTGAGTCCGCAATGAGTCAACTTTGCACCGTTTTTAGAATATATCAAAAGATCATTGGTATTTTCTATCTTTAATTTGGTAAATCCACACTCGTTAAATATATCAGACATCGTAAACGCTGCTATATTTTTATCCTTGCCTCTGGAATAATTTTCCACATAGGAACCGTTACCGTTTGCAGACTGATATTTAGCCTCAAGCTTTTTGTAACCCATATCAATATCTTCGGTAATTTCAATTACGTGGACAGTTCCCTCTGAATTTAAAGTCTGCTCAACGCTTTGTGTATCGGTATTCCAATTAGACGTATAGCTATATCTTGCCGCCATAACCGCTTCTATAAGCTCGCTCGAAGTCGCAACGGTGCGGTACGCGGAAGTGCCGACGTACTGCGAAAAGTCGCCTATATAGTCCTTAACGTAGCCGTTCGCAGAGATACCGCTCTTGGCATCGTCTGACGCAAGTTTGAACCAATCTCTTTTATACAGACACGCATCGCAATTCAGGTCGGTTTCATTTGAGTAATAATGCTCATCCGATTCATTCAAATCTATGCAATGCGAGCACATAATTTTGTGAGTATTCTCGTCAATACGCTCGTATTCGTAATCGTGCGCCACGGTTTCAGTTACGTTGCATATACTGCACGTTCTTTTATGAGTATTTTTATCAATATACTCATACACATATTCGTGCGCTACGGTTTCATCATTATTACAGATTGTACACGTTTTTTTGTGTCCGATTTCGTCAACGTTCTCATACTCAAAACCGTGCGCTCCCGTTTCGTCCAGATTGCAGTTATCACACGTTATTTTGTGACTGTTCCCGTCAAAATACTCATACTTATAATCGTGTGGTAAGGCTACACTGTTATTACAGTCAGCACAAGTTTTTTTATGGCTGTTTTCGTCAACGTACTCATACTTATAGTCGTGCGTCGCAGTTTCTTCGAGGTCGCAACCGCTGCACGTTACCTTATGGCTGCTTCCGTCAATATACTCATACTGATAATCGTGCTCGGTGTGAGGCGTGCCTTTATTTGCACATCCGACAAAAACCGTCGTGCACATTAAAACGGCAACCGCTGCCGCAATAAATTTTTTCATTTCAAACCCTCCCAATACGATATTACACCAAAAAAACGGATATTTCAATACAAAATAAAAAATAACCCGCCGTTTTATGGCGGGTTTCATAGATTAAATTATTCTTCGTCTTCTTCGGGCAACTCAACGTTGTGATAAACGTTCTGCACGTCGTCGAGCTCTTCAAGCTTATCAAGCATCTTACGGAAGGTTGTAAGCTTGTCGTCGGGAAGAGTTATATAGGTCTGGGGAATCATCTTAATTTCAGCTTCAAGGAAGGTTACGCCCTTATCTTCGAAATACTTGCGCACTACCGAAAAATCTTCGGGAGTCGTATATACTTCGTAAACGTCTTCGTCCGCCGTGTAGTCCTCCGCACCGGCTTCCAGGCAGTACTCCATCATAGTGTCTTCGTCCAGCTTTACCGTCTTTTCGATAACGATTAAACCTTTGTTATCGAACTGGTAGCTTACGCAACCGGGTTTGCCCATCTGACCGCCGCACTTAGACATAGTCGAGCTTATGTCGCCGCTCGTCCTGTTCACGTTATCAGTAAGCGTGGTTATGATTACAGCCGAACCGGCAACGCCGTAGCCTTCATAGGTCAGCTCTTTATAGTCCTTACCGCTGAGTTCGCCCGCCGCCTTGGCAATAGACCTTTTAATGTTGTCGTTAGGCATATTTGCAGCCTTTGCCTTAGCTATAACGTCCGCGAGCTTACTGTTCGTATCGGGGTTGGGGTTGCTCTTTGCGGCAACGGCAAGCTCTCTGCCGAGCTTTGTGAAGATGGCTCCGCGCGCGGCGTCCGTCTTACCCTTTTTAGCCTGTATATTGTGCCATTTGGAATGTCCTGACATATTTTATACTCCTTTTTGGTTATTCTTTAAAGCGTACATTGCAATTGCCGCGGAAACAGCGGCGTTAAGACTTTCGCAAGTGTCACGCATCGGTATGCTTACCGTATAATTTGATTTTGCCGAAACCATATCGCTCACACCGTTCCCTTCGTTACCTATGCAAAGACAGAATTGTGAGGGCGCGGGGAACGAAAAAACGTCATCACCTGACATATCCGCACAGATTACGGGCACGCCTTTGAGAACTTCGAAAACCTCATCGTAACTGCCCTCGTAAACGTTAACATAGAACACGCCGCCCATACTTGCCCTGATGGCTTTGGGCGAATATGCGTCCGTGCAGTCAATAAGGTAAATATCGTTAAAGCCTGCGCCGTTCGCCGTTCTGATAATCGTACCAAGATTGCCGGGGTCCTGCACCCTGTCCAGAAGCAGACAGTTGCCGCTCGGCTTGCTGAGCGGTTTTACAGGTGTTTTAACTACGGCAAGCACACCCTGCGGCGCCTTTTCGGTAGATATACGGACAAAGAGCTCGTCCGTCACGATTATCGCGGTAGGATATTTTCCGGCAAATTCAGCCGTACAGATTATTTGCGTCACGTTCATACCCGACGCCAGACATTCGTCCACTGCCTTTACGCTTTCAACGATAAATTCACCGTACGTCTTACGGTATTTTTTATCGCTTAATGACGCTACTTTTTTTATTATCGGGTTGGACTTAGACGAAATAATCATATTGCAGTTTCAGCTTATAAAAAGGTTTAGGGTAGCAAAAATTTCGCTACCCGGATAAACTCGAAAATAGATTAAACCGCAGCCTTAGCTTTTTCGGCAAGCGCCGCAAAAGCGGTTGCATCGTTTACTGCAAGCTCAGCAAGTACCTTTCTGTTGAGGTTAATACCCGCAACTTTAAGTCCGTGCATAAACTTGGAATAGGAAAGTCCATTGATTCTTGCAGCTGCGTTGATACGCGCAATCCAAAGCGAACGCATATCGCGCTTTCTCAGTCTTCTGCCGATATAAGCATAATTCAAAGACTTCATAACCGCTTCGCGGGCGATTCTGTAATTCTTGGACTTGTTACCGAAATATCCTTTTGCAAGGCGTAAAATCTTTCTGCGCTTCTTCAACGCGTTAACCGATCTCTTAATACGCATTTTCCGTTACCTCCGTTATGCCTTATAGGGAATCATTGACTTTACGGTCGATTCCTGTGTGGTAGAAACAAGCGTATTCTGACGCAAATTTCTCTTTCTCTTTCTGTTCTTGGTTTCTGCCTTGTGGTTCTTGCCGCTGTGAGGTCTTTGAACCTTACCGCTTGCGGTCAGCCAGAAACGCTTTTTAGAGCCGCTATGTGATTTCTGTTTAGGCATATTTATATCCTCCAATGAAAATTTTCTTTATATTTTTACGCTTTTGCGGGAGAAAGCATCATAGTGATGTTTCTGCCCTCGGTCGTAGGTTTCTTGTCCTGTACGGCTTTACCGTCAAGTCCTGCAAAGAAGTCTTCCATAACCTTAACGCCCTGATAGGCGCGCGAGTTTTCTCTGCCCTTCATTCTTATGGAAACCTTTACTTTGTTGCCCGCTTCAAGGAATTTGAGGCACTGCTTGGTCTTAACTGCAATATCGCCAACGTCGATAGTCATAGATAAGCGGATTTCCTTAATCTCAACCTGCGTCTGGTTCTTGCGGTTTTCCTTGTCCTTTTTGGACTGCTCGTACTTAAATTTGGAATAATCCATAATTTTGCATACGGGCGGAACTGCCGTAGGAGAAATTTTAACAAGGTCAAGGTCGGCTTCGTCCGCAAGGTGCTGCGCCTGCTGTGCCGACATAACGCCTATCATAGCGCCGTCGGTGCCGATTACTCTTACTTCCTTATCTCTGATTGCTTCGTTAATCTGATATAACTCTTTTATAACCATATACCTCTCTTAAATTATAAAAACGGGTTACGCAAAAGTAACCCGTTTAATGCCAAAAACCTTTTTAACACTATTGAGCCGTTGCAACAACTTTGCAAGGCGAAAGGGGTTATCCTTTGCTTTACTTAATAATGATACATCAAGGTAATTTACTTTGTCAACCTTTTTACGGCTTAAAAATTAACTTTTTGAGCAATATCTTCCACAACCGTCGCCACAAACTCGTCAACCTTCACGGTAGACTTTTCTTCTACGCCGCGCTTGTTTACGTTTACGGTGCCGTCTTCCGCTTCCTTATCGCCGACGACAAGAACGTAAGGCACCTTCTCCATCTTGGCTTCACGGATTTTGTAACCGATTTTTTCGCTTCTCAAATCAACCTCGGCACGCACGCCCTGCGCCGTAAGCTTCTTGCAAACCTCGTTAGCGTAATCCGCCGTTCTGTCGGTTATAGGCAGAATTTTAACCTGCTTGGGCGCAAGCCATACGGGGAATTTGCCCGCAAAGTGTTCGATTAATATACCGATAAATCTTTCGATTGACCCGAAAATTGCGCGGTGAATCATTATGGGGCGGTGCTTTTTTCCGTCCTCGCCCACGTATTCGAGCTCGAAACGCTGAGGCATCTGGAAGTCGAGCTGAATAGTGCCGCACTGCCACGTTCTGCCTATGCTGTCCTGCAGGTGGAAATCGATTTTAGGTCCGTAGAACGCGCCGTCGCCTTCGTTTATCTCGTAATCGATATTCATTTCGTCCAAAGCTTTCTTAAGCGACGAAGTTGCAAGCTCCCAGTCTTCGGCACTGCCCATACTGTCCTCGGGACGGGTGGAAAGCTCAACCTTGTACTTAAAGCCGAACTGCTTGTAGATTTTATCGGTCAGCCTTACGACACCCTTAATTTCGTCGGTTATCTGCTCGGGCAGCATAAAGATATGCGCGTCGTCTTGCGTAAAGCAACGCACGCGGAAAAGTCCGTGGAGCTGACCACTCTTTTCGTGACGGTGCACCATACCCATTTCCGCAGCGCGGAGAGGCAAATCCTTATAGCTGTGGGGTTCGAGTTTGTATACGAGCATACCGCCGGGGCAGTTCATCGGCTTAACCGCACAGTCCTCCCCGTCGATTTTGGTCGTATACATATTATCTTTATAATGCTCCCAGTGCCCCGAATTTTCCCACAGGGTACGCGTAAGGATTATTGGCGTCTGGATTTCAACGTAGTTTTCCTTTCTGTGCAGCTCTCTCCAGTAGTCAACGAGCGCGTTTTTCAGCACCATTCCATTAGGCAGGAAGAAAGGAAAGCCTTTGCCTTCGTTGAGAAGAGCAAACAATTTCAGTTCCTTGCCCAGTCTGATGTGGTCGCGCTTCTTGGCTTCCTCCATCATCTCGAAGTACGCCTTCATCTCGTCCTTGGTGGCAAACGCTACACCGTAAATTCTGGTGAGCATCTTGTTCTTTTCGTCGCCGCGCCAGTAAGCGCCTGCAATGGCCGTCAGCTTGAAAGCCTTGATTTTACCCGTCGAAGGCAAGTGCGGTCCACGGCAAAGGTCGGAAAACGAACCCTGCTTGTAGAATGAAATTACGGCGTCCTCGGGCAAATCGTTGATAAGCTCGACCTTATACTTTTCGCCGTACTTGGTCATAAGCGCAACCGCCTCATCTCTGGGCAGTTCAAACCTCTTGATGGCAATATTCGACTTTATGATTTTCGCCATTTCGGTTTCGATCTTGTCGAAATCCTCCTGCGTGATAGGCGTTTTAAAATCTATGTCGTAATAAAAACCGTTATCGATAACGGGACCTATCGCAAGGTTACAGGTAGGGAATACCGTCTTGACCGCCTGAGCAAGCACGTGCGAACACGTGTGACGGTAAACCTCCAAGCCCTCCTTATCCTTTAAAGTGACAATCTCAAGCTTATCGCCGTCGTTCAAGACCGTGCAAAGGTCAACGAGCTTTCCGTTTATCTTTGCTGCCACAGCCGCGCGGGCAAGCCCTTCGGAAATTGCCGACGCCGCGTTTGCGCAGGTTGCCCCTTCGTTCAAGCTGATTTTGTCACCGTTCTTTAAAATTATTTCCATAAAATTATCTCCTCCTTCCGCATTACGGAAGACGTTATTTGCATAAAAAAAGTCCTTAAACTTATTGAAAAGTTTAAGGACGCAATATCGTTTTGCGCGGTTCCACCTTAATTGTCGGAAATATCCGACCTCTCTTTACAAGCCGTAAAATTATTCAGGAAGTGGTTTCCCGTTATCCTTCGGAATAAGCGCTTTCCAGCAAAACGCGCTCTCTCTGTAAAACCTGCGGCGGTACTTGTCTTCACATACGGCTCACTTTATTCAATTGCCTATATTTTAGTACGCTTTTTACCTTTTGTCAACGACTTTGACAACTAAATACGATAAATTTAATTGCCAAAAACTTCACACTTATGTATAATATATGGAAACAAATTCAAGGAAGCGCAATATGCCTTATACTAATTTCAATCAAGTAGAAAAGAAATGGGCGGAATACTGGGAAAAGAATAAAACTTTCCATACCGACCTGCACGATTTTTCCAAACCCAAGTATTACGTTCTGGATATGTTCCCTTATCCCTCGGGCGCTGGACTGCACGTAGGTCACCCCGAAGGTTACACCGCTACCGACGTTATTGCCAGAATGAAGCGTATGCAGGGCTTCAACGTTTTGCATCCCATCGGTTTTGACAGCTTTGGTCTGCCCGCGGAACAGTACGCCATAAAGACCGGCAACCACCCCGGCGGCTTTACCGAAAAGAATATCGAGAATTTCACTAAGCAGCTCAAAATGCTGGGACTTACTTACGATTGGGATCAGACTGTTTCAACCTGCGACCCCTCCTACTACAAGTGGACGCAGTGGATATTCAAACAGCTGTGCGAGGCAGGGCTTGCCAGATACGTCGAAACGCCCGTAAACTGGTGCGAAGAGCTCGGCACCGTGCTTGCAAACGACGAAATTATCGACGGAAAGAGCGAGCGCGGCGGCTATCCCGTTGTACGCAAAAATATGAAACAATGGGTCATCGACATAAATAAGTATGCCGAAAGACTGCTGGAAGGGCTTGAAGAACTCGACTGGCCCGAAGCTTCGAAAGTTGCCCAGCGCAACTGGATAGGCAAATCCGTCGGCGCAAAGGTTGATTTTAAAGTTGACGGAACCGACGCTAAATTTACCGTGTTCACTACGCGTTGCGACACTCTGTTCGGCGCAACCTACTGCGTTCTCGCACCCGAGCATAAGCTGGTTGATAAAATCACCACCCCTTCGCAGAAAAATGAAATAGAAGCGTACAAGGCGGCGTGCGCAAGCAAATCCGAACTGGAAAGAACCGAACTCAACAAGGAAAAGACGGGTGCTTTTACCGGTGCATATGCAATTAACCCCGTAAATGGAAATAAAGTTCCCGTTTATATTTCCGACTACGTTCTGACCTCTTACGGCACCGGCGCGATTATGGCGGTGCCCGCTCACGACGAGCGCGATTACGAGTTTGCCAAAAAGTTCAACTTGCCTATAATTCCCGTGCTTGCGGGCGGCGACGTTGAAAAACAGGCGCATACCGGAGACGGCGAGCATATTAACAGCGGCTTTTTAAACGGTCTGAACAAACAGGACGCTATTAACGCAATGATTGACTGGCTGGAAAAGAACGGTTGCGGCGAAAAAGCCGTAAGCTATAAGCTGCGCGAGTGGATATTTGCCCGTCAGCGTTACTGGGGTGAGCCTCTGCCCGTCATTCACCTTGAAAACGGTGAGGACGTTTTGCTTTCGGATAACGAACTGCCTCTCACCCTTCCCGAAATGGACGACTATAAGGCGCACGGCGGCAACGCACCATTGGAAAATGCCAAAGATTGGGTCAACGTGACCGTAAACGGCATTAAAGGCAAGCGCGAAACGACGACTATGCCCGGTTCCGCAGGCTCCAGCTGGTATTTCCTGCGCTACTGCGACCCGCACAATGAGAAAACTTTTGCCGACTACGACCTTATGAAATACTGGCTGCCCGTAGACTTTTATTGCGGCGGCAAGGAACACCTTGTCGGGCACCTGCTCTACTCACGTTTCTGGATGAATTTCCTGTTTGACAAGGGATTTGTCCCCTATAAAGAACCCTTCAAGAAGTTATTCCACCAGGGAATGATTTTGGGCGAGAACGGCGAAAAAATGTCAAAATCACTTGGTAACGTAGTCAATCCCGACGACGTAGTCAGGGATTACGGCGCGGACGTTTTGAGAATGTACGAAATGTTTATGGGCCCGGTTGCCGATACCAAACCCTGGAACACGGCGAACATTGAAGGCGTAAAGAAATTTATAGACAGAATTTACAGACTGTACTGCGAGAGCGACGTTATCTCCCCCGCTCCAAATAAAAACCTCGAAAAAATATATAACCAGACGGTTAAAAAAGTCGGCGAAGATTATATGACAATGAAAATCAACACCGCCATTTCCCAGATGATGATTTTCGTAAACGCCGTATATAAGGAAATAGGCGAAGGCAAAAACTTCCCGAAAGAATACGCCGAAGGTTTGATTAAGCTGTTAAATCCCGTTATCCCCTTTATTACCGAAGAAATATGGTCAACAGTTTTGGGCCACGATGGAACAATCGCATACGAAAGCTGGCCGACTTACGACGAAGCCAAGTGCGGCGAGGACGCTTTCGAATATGCAGTTCAGGTCAACAGCCGTATAAAGACTAAAAAGTCCTACCCTTCGGAAATGAATGCAAAAGAAATCGAGGAACAAATTAGGACCGACAATGAAATAATTTCACTACTCGAAGGAAAGCAAATCAAAAAAATAATCGTTGTGCCTAAAAGGCTTATAAACATTATTATTTAAAGTATATGAACAATAAAATAAATGCCGGTAACGTTTCGTTACCGGCATTTATTTTGGTGCACTCAACAGGAGTTGAACCTGCATGGAGTTACCCACAAGATCCTTAGTCTTGCGCGTCTGCCAATTCCGCCATGAGTGCATAGCTTTTCAAAAGCATTGTTATTCTATAATATTTATTAAACAAAGTCAAGCCAAATAGGCACCTTATTTAACTAAATTTATAAAAACTTTATCGGTTATGCTTTTGCGCAATTTTTAACAATAAATCGTTTGTCGCATCACATAAATCGTCAATATTACCCTTATTATGTATGACATAGTACTGTTCAAAATTCAAATTTGTATAATTAAACTGTCTATTTATGCGATTTACTATTTCCTGTTCAGTTAAACCGTCGCGCTTAATTACGCTATCTATCCTGCTGTCTCTATCGCGCAGTACAACGATTACCTCGTCAAATAAATTCTGATAGCCACATTCAAATAGCAAAGGAACTTCAAAAAAAACCAGTCCGCTTTTCCCCTCCGTCATACTGAGCATTGCTTTAAAAATTTCCGGATGGGTTATATTATTCAGCTTCTGCAAAAGCTGCTCATTACCGAATACGATTTCGGAAAGAGCACGCCTGTTCAACGAACCGTCCGTATTCAAAATTTCCGAACCAAACACCTCCGCTATTTTGCCGGGCAAATACTTGCCGTTTAAAAGTTGCGAATAGACGGCATCGCAAGAATATACGGGGTAACCTGCTTTTTCGATTATCTTGCAAACGGTTGACTTCCCGCTACCTATTCCACCCGTAACGGCAATCTTTATGTTACTTTGCTTCATACCAGTTTTTACCGCTATGCACGTCAACCTTCAAAGGCACGTTCAATTTAACGGCGTTTTCCATTTCATATTTCAAAATCTTTGCCGCCTCTTCCGCTTCACTTTCGGGCGCGTCCAAAATTAATTCATCGTGCACCTGTAATATCAATTTGGTTTTCATTCCCTTTTCTTTGAGCGCTTTATGAATATTTACCATTGCAATCTTAATAATGTCCGCACTTGAACCCTGCAAAGGCATATTCATAGCGGCACGCTCACCGAACTGTCGCAAATTATAGTTGTTTGAATTTATTTCCTTAATATAGCGCTTTCTTCCCGTCAAGGTCGCAACATAGCCGTTCTTCTTGGCGAAATCAACGTTTGCGTCCATATATTGCTTAACTTCGCTGTAACGCTCGAAATATTTGGCTATATACTCTTTAGCCGTTTTAATGTCTGAGCCGATATTTTTGGACAGACCAAATTCACTGATTCCATAAATAATACCGAAATTGACCGCCTTTGCTTCCCTGCGCATCTTGGGAGTAACTTCTGATATGGGCACTCCAAACACCTGGGAAGCCGTCACAGCGTGAACGTCCTCATCCGTAGCGTAAGCAGCAATAAGCTCTTTGCAACCGGAAAAATGCGCCATAAGACGAAGCTCTATCTGCGAATAGTCCGCGTCAATAAAGATGTTTCCGTCGCGCGGGATAAATACTTTTCGTATTTCCTTGCCCTCGTCATCGCGGATCGGTATATTTTGCAGGTTGGGGTTAGTGCTTGAAAGCCTGCCCGTCGTGGTTATCGTATTGTTGTATGTCGTATGAATAAGGCGCGTTTCTCTGTTAATAAGAGTTTTAAGCCCCTCGGCGTACGTTGAATAAAGCTTTTGATACTGCCTGTAACTCAAAATAAGTCTGACAACCTCGCTTTCGTCAGCCAGAGTTTCCAGAATTTCCGCGCTGGTCGAATAATTTCCCATCTTGTTCTTCTTTCCGGACTTCAACCCCAGCTCCTCGAACAAGATTTTACCGAGCTGCGTGGGTGAATTAAGATTGAAAGTGCAGCCGCACAGCTCGAAAATTTTCTCACGCAAGTTTACGATTTTATTAGAATAAGTCTTTCCCAACGCATCGAGCTGAGCAACGTCAACCTTAACGCCCGTATTTTCCATATCAAAAAGCACGTCAATAAGTGGCTTTTCTATGTCGTTATACAGGTCGGTCAGCCCGCTGCGTTTAATAGTCTCAACATATTCATTATAAATCAAGCTGAATGCGTAAGCCGAATATTTGAAGTCATAACACTTCAAATCACACAATTCCTGCACGTTTTTACTCTCGTCGAAATAATCGCAAAGATAGTGCATTACCGAAATATCGTCCACAGCACATTCGGGCTTGAATCCGTATTCGCTGCACGAATGCAAAAGCTGCTTATAATCGTAAACGACAATTTTGTTGTTTGGATTGCAAAGCAAAGCCTTCAAACATTCGAAATACTCCGCCTGTGAAAATTCGCAGAACAAATCGGCAACGTCGAATTTAACTTCGTATTGCTTGCCGTTAAAATAAATATTAGCGCCGAATTCCTTAAAATCAATGAAAAATTCACCGGTTTCCGAACACAATTTTTTAAAATCATTGCGGTTACCGATTGTTACGATTTCCGGATATTTAATCTCGGTTACGCTTTCTTGTCCGTCATCATCAACAAATTTTATCGTTGGTATCAGACTTTTAAATTCAAACTGCTTGAACAACTCTTTGACTTCCGCAGAATAGTTTTGCGGCGTAACGCACTCAGAAAGCTCCAAATCTATTGGACAATTGCGGTCTATCGTAGCAAGTTTGTACGAAAAGAACGCGCTCTCCCTGCCGTCTTCAAGCTTTTGGCGAACTGAAACGGAGCTTATACCGTCAATACTTTCATAGACCTCTTCAAGCGTGCCGAAAGAGGCAATAAGCTTGCGGGCGGTTGTTTCACCTATTCCAGGCACACCCGGAATATTATCCGACTTATCACCCATCAAAGACTTCAAATCCACAATTGCACTGGGCTTCAAGCCTATTTCTTTCTCGAAATTGTCAACGGAAAGCTTCAAAAGGTCGCTCACACCGCGCTTTGTGTAGTAAACATCCGTCTTTTCATCGACCAACTGAAAGGAATCCCTGTCGCCCGTATAAATATAGCTGTGCACATTATACTTTTTTGATAGCGTGCCGATAAGGTCATCCGCCTCATACCCCGCCTTTTCACACGTTGCAATTTTCATCGCCGAAAGCAGCGATTTTAAAGGTTCAACCTGTGATGCAAGCTCGTCGGGCATAGGCGAACGGTTCGCCTTATAGCCTTCGTACATTTTGTGCCTGAAAGTCGGCGCCTTTAAATCGAAGGTTACGACCATATATTCAGGCTTAACATCCGAAATAATTTTGAAAACGAGCTTAATAAAGCCGAAAATTGCGTTGGTAGGCTGCCCCGCCGAAGTGCTGAAAATAGGCGTTGCGTAATAGGCGCGGTTTAGAAGACTGTTGCCGTCTATCAATACGAGTTTATCCATAAAATAATATTTACCCCGAACAAAAAAGCTTGATTTTTAATCAAAGCTATTATATAATGTAAAAGTAATTTGCCGATGTGGCGGAATTGACAGACGCGCTGGACTAAAAACTATTAAGTTATTGGGTATAGCGCAACTTTTATTCCCACTTCGTTATTTTACCACAATATATAGTATGTGTCAATCTTGATATAACAATTTTCAGTGTTCTGTTATGCTAATTGAGATTACATATTCAAATATTGTGAACATATTAAATGCCGCTGTGGTGGAATTGGCAGACGCGCTGGACTCAAAATCCAGTGGTAGTGATACCGTATCGGTTCGACCCCGATCAGCGGCACCAAAAACGCCCTAAAATTAACGTAAATTTGTTAATTTTAGGGCGTTTTCATTTTTAAATTTTCGCATTTTTCTCGCAAATTTACACACTAGTGCTTTTGCATATAATTTTTTTCATTCAACTTAACATCTTTGGCTGACTTGCTTAACGGAAAAACGCTAAAAAATACGCGCAACAGTATTGGTAGTAACAACGGGACCGTAACCAAAGCGCAGACAATCTGTGGTATTACGGCTGCAAGCGATGCCACTGCGTACGCCTTAGCCGTGTTTACAGAAAAGCCGTAATACAGCGGAGTAATTATATCGTCCAACGCCGTAAAAAGTGCCGTCATAAGCGCCGCTGTTATAGTCTGCACTATTATTGGTTTTAAACCCGCGGCCTTTTTCAGTCCTCTACCTAACAGACCGAAAACCAATACAAAAAGGTTGTAGTAAACCAAATAGAGAATAACGACGTTAGGAAAAAAGCCGAAAATCAAACAACGCAAAAGCGAGAAGGCATTTGCGACGAATAGCCCCCTTACTACACCGAAATAGTACGCAAAAGCAAGTAGCAGCACCGTTACGATTTCCACGCCAGAAATTCCGCTCAAAGCGAACTGACCGCCTATCAACAGGGCAGTATAAATGCCGATAAGCGCAATGTCCTTTGCCGTTTTCATTTAAAAAGTCTGATAAGCCCAGATATAGATGCAGCCCTCTTTTACAACCAGCGACTCCGCGCCGACTGTGGCAGAGCCGTATAATTTTTCCTCATACTCAAAGGTGCCCCATTCCGTATTGGCATTTTCCTCGTCGCTCGTGTAGAGCATCCAGTAACTGCTGAGCGTTTGTGACTTACCGTTGATTGCGGTAACCATACCGTTGTTTATCGCGTAAGTCAACTTCCCTCTTTCCTGCAAATCGTCCATATAATCTTTAAGCGTCTTATCGGTAAAATCAAAAGACGAATCTGTCGCAGTAATTACCACCGTGTTTTCATCCGCTTTGACGGGTTCCTTACCGTTGCAGGCAACTGCAAAACAGCAAGCAAACACTGCAATAAACGAAGCTATCAGGGCAAAAAATTTTTTCATAAGTACCTCCTAAAAATTAAAAATTCGCGCACGAAAAATCGGGCACGAAAAAAATACGTTACCAAACTTCTTCACTGCCCAAGAAAAAGTAACGGTTATTTCAACGGATAGGCAATCGGACTTTGACCGTAATGGCTGTTGCGACGGATTTTCACCGTACTTCCCCTACTTTCAGTAAAAAAATTACTACTCGCATTGAACTATATTATTTGACTTTACTTTATTACTTAACCTGAATTTTGTCAAGCGTTTTGACAAATTCAAGCGCGTCCTTGGTATAATAATCCGCCCCTATTCGTTGCGCAATCGTGCTGCTTAAAACTGCACCGCCAACGAAAATCGGGCAGGTACAACCCGAATTTTTTAAGGCTGTAACTGTTTCCTCCATCCCCTTAACGGTTGTTGTCATAAGCGCGGAAAGACCTATCGCCTTTGGTAAATACTTATTATAAGCTTCCACAACATTTTCCGGAGGAACGTCCTTACCAATGTCGATAACCTCATAACCGTACGATTCACAAACGACTTTCACGATATTTTTACCTATGTCGTGAACGTCGCCCTTGACCGTGGCAAGTACAACTCTTCCCTTTGAGCTTTCGCCCTTAGGAAGCCTTTCACCTATCACAGCAAACGCATTTTTAGCAGCCTCAGCCGAAGCAACCAGTTGCGGCAGAAAGAGTTTGCCGCTATCGTATTCTGCGCCCACTTCTTCAAGCGCTTTTATAAGAACGTCGTTTACAACGGACATAACGTCGCGTGTTTCAAGCTCCTTTTTACAGAGCTCTGCAGCCTGATTCTTTATGCCTTTCTTTACGCAGTCGAAGAGATTTGACGCAGAACTTTGACCAACCTTTGCGGTTTTTACCATAGCTTGCGTTCCCACGAAATCCTTGAAAACTTCAATGAAATTTTCAGAATTTTTATCCTCGCCTGAAAGAACGGCAAACGCCATTACCGCTCCCGTCATTTCACCGTCAAGCGGATTCATTATCGGCATATTCAGCCCGCAGGTCATAACCATAGTCAGGAACGTTTTGTTTAACAGCCCCCTGTTCGGAAGGCCGAAAGAAACGTTTGAAACGCCCAAAGCGGTCTTTACGCCCAGAGTGCGCACCAGTCGCAAAGCTTTAACCGTTTCTACCACAAGAGCCTGCTCTGCGGAAGCCGTTAAAACCAGAGTATCTATCATAATTTTGTGACGTGGTATGCCGTAGCATTCCGCACGGGCAATTATGCGCTTTGCAATTTCAAACCGCTCTTCCGCAGTCTTGGGAACGCCGTTTTTGTCCATAGTAAGACCAAGCACGACCGCCCCGTATTTTTTTGCGATGGGGAAAATTTTGTCCATCACCTCATCGTCGCCGTTTACGCTGTTTATAAGCGGTATGCCGTTATAATACCTCGCGCCCTTTTCGATAGCCGCTGCGTCCGAGCTGTCAATCTGCAACGGAAGGTCGGAGTACTCCTGAATTTTAGCGACAACCTCCCTCAATACTGCAGGCTCGTCAAGCTGAGGAAGTCCTACGTTTAAATCGAGAATATCCGCACCAGCTTCCTGCTGAGAAACCGCCTCGTCCACGAGATAGTCGTAATTTCCTTCAAGCAAAGCTTCTTTCAGCTTTTTCTTGCCCGTGGGGTTTAATCTTTCCCCGCATATTTTTACGCCGTCAATCTCTACCGCCTTAGTTGCGGAATTGATTACTGTTGCCGTTTTTATGGCAGGACGGTTTACTTTTCTGCCACGATAACGGCTTATCGATTCGATAAATTCGGGCGTCGTTCCGCAGCAGCCGCCGACTACACTTACGCCCATTCCGATAAACTTTTCGATGTAAAAGTCAAACTCTTCCACGCTGAGTGTGTACACGGTTTTTCCGTCTTTAAGTTCGGGCAGACCGCGATTTGGCTGCACCACGACTGGAACGGAAGAACATTCAAGCAGTCGTTTGACTATGCTTTCCAGCTCCTTAGGTCCCAGCGAACAGTTAACGCCGAGAGCATCTACCCCCAGCCCCGCGAGTGTGTTTGCAACTATTTCAGGCGTTGAACCTGTAAGCGTTCTTCCCGTGCCGTCAAAAGTCATCGTAGCAAAAAGCGGTTTATCCGTATGCTCCTTAACCGCAAGCACACACGCTTTCATTTCATACAGGTCTGAAAAGGTTTCGGCAATATAGCCATCAACCAGATCTTTGGTTATCTCCACGATCTGAGCAAAAGCGTCATAAGCCTCATCGAAGGTGAGCGTGCCCAGAGGCTTTAGCATTGCACCGGTAGGACCAATATCAAAAAACACCTTTTTGCCCGCAGAACGCGCGTTTTCAACCGCCTTCTGCGCAAGTTCTTCAATTGAATACTTCCCATTGTACTTAATTCTATTCAGTCCGAAAGTATTAGTCGTGATGCAGTCCGCACACGAATACGAGCGGTGTATGGCTTTTATTTCTTCGGAGTGCGTGATATTGAGTTCTTCGGGGATACCTTCAAGTCCGAGCTTTTCGAGTTCGCTTCCAAATCCGCCGTCAAAAATAATTACTTCTTCACCGAGCCGTAGCAAGTCACACCCTCCTTCCTGTATTCGCAGTGCCCGAAAACCGCACAGTTATTACAGTTTTTTTCCGCCGCTTTACCAACGGCAACAACGCCTGCCATAGATTTGCAGGGCAGAATAAAATTGCTCCCCGTAAGGCTAAGTCCTATCTTTTCTGGTTGCAATATGCGAAAAATTTCTTTTATGTCGTCCGTACTGCTTCCGCCGTAACCGGGGCAAAATCTGTACGATAAGTTTAAGTTCAGACTCTTTTCGTACTCGTCTGAGAGCTCCTCTAAATACGCGCTTGCGCAGGCATCCATAATGACCGCCAAAGCCGCGTTTGTGCGCTCGTAATACTTAATGCGTCTGTCCACCTCACCGCCGAGAGTCATAACGGAAATAATTACTCCCTCGCTTCCTTTAAGATATTCGGAATAGGGCTCGGCGTTTAGAAATGCGGGCGGCGTTTGGAAAAATTTATAGATATAGCGGAAATGCGCAAGCTTTTCAAGCTCGGCATAACATTGCGTTATGGCCTCGTCCGTTTCAGCACTTTTGCCGACGGCTCGGAATCCGAGATAGGAATACGTACGCTTTTTAAGCTGTAAAATATCCATCAATTACGCACTTCAACCTTTTGCAGATTTCTTCCGCCGTATCGGGACGGTTCATAGTGTAAATATGTATGCCGGGCGCGCCCTTTGCAATCAGGTCGCATATCTGATATGCCGCGTAGTTAATTCCCACTTCGCGCATAGCTTCGGGATCTTTCGAGTAAACCTCGATCATATTTCTCAGTTCCAAAGGAATTGTGCTTCCGCACATAGTCTTTATTCTGCTTATATTTTTAACGCTGGTCAAAGGCATAATTCCGGGAATTATAGGCGCTGTTATGCCTATTTTGCGCGCCTCGTTAACAAGACGGTAATAGTACGAATTATCGTAAAACATCTGCGTGATAAAAAATTCCGCTCCGCTTTCACCCTTAGTTTTCAGATTTGCAAGGTCGGCGTAAAGTGTTTCACTCTCCGTATGACCCTCGGGATAGCACGCCGCACCCGCGCAAAAGCCGTACTTCGAGATATATTGCAAAAGGTCGGATGCGTGCTTGAAATGCTTGCAATACTCCGCGTCATACTCCACGGGCTTGTCCCCGCGCAGAGCCAACACGTTTTCCACGTTCAGGCTCTTCAACTTCTCGACCAAAGCGTCTATATCTTTGTGGGAAGAAGGTCCACCGGTGACGTGCGCCAAAGGCTCAAGCCCCCGCGACTTAATGTAGCCCGCAATTTCTGAAGCACCGCGCACGTTTGCTCCGCCTGCACCGTAAGTTACACTAATAAAGTCTGGCCCGAGTGTTTTTAACGTGTCAATAGTTTTATAAAGTTTTTCAAGCTCGTCGCTGCCGTCTTTTTTAGGCGGAAACACCTCGAACGACAGCGTTCTCTTGTTTTTCAAAATTTCACTTATTTTCATAATTTCAGTAAATTAAATTTTTATCCGCATTTAAATGTCGTTTTGATTATCGTCTTCGGGTTCTTCCGCGGTGGGCGGTAGTTCTGCATTCTCTTCTATCTGCGGAATTGCAGTTTGCGCTTTTTTCTCCTCTTCGCTCTGTTTGCTGAGCCTGACAATTTTTAAAGCCTGCGACACGATAAAAGGAATTGCAATTAAAGCAATAATTATAATTATGCCGTACTTGCTTAAAAAGCTGAAAAACGCACCCCAACCCGCCGAATTGAAAGTGCATTTTCCAAGCAGATTTTCAGCTGTGACCGGTGCTCTGTCAGCAGACGGATTGTTTACACCCTTTGTTGTTATGCCGTTCTCGCTGATTGCTATGGCTTCGTGAACCACACTCTGTCCTTTTATTGCCGTATCAAAGCCCTCACCAGCCACAAAGACGATATAGTCCCCGACTTCAACGTCGGCATACTTGCACGAATGGTACACAATCAAATCGCCGACCTTGATTTCAGGCTCCATCGAATTGGTCTGAACTATGGCAAAAGACGTGCCGAAAAAGCTAACGGGCTTGTGCTGAGCACGGCAAATTACGATATTCACGATAATTATTGCCGTGAGCACTAAAATTATTGCCGTGATAACGGTGCAGATTATGGATAGAACCTTTGACCAGGGCTTCTTTTTTTCGTTATTCACCCTTTTTTCTTCGTCCTTTTAATTGTAGTAAGCTTTTTACGTGTCACGCGCCTGGGCTTATTCTTCGCCTTTTCTTCGGCTAGTTCCTTTTGTAGCTTGATAAGCTTGGATTCGGCACGCTCGGACATACGCTGCGCACGTTCAACCTCTTCCCATTTCAGCTTTAAAAACAGCTTACGCCTGCGGAGACGCTCCTGCTGCTCTTTAATCTCGATACGCTTCTTTTCAATAGCGGTCAACGGCTTCTTGTCGGAAACGTCCTTAATCTGCTCTTCAATCAGTTCGTTATACATTTCATCGTTGATACGCGAAACCGAACGGAAGAATTTAGAAAAGTTTACGTTAAGGCGGTTTTCCACCACGTATTCGCCATCCTGTGCAGCGGCGATCAATTCGTCCTTCATCTTGCGGAAGTAATATTCGTTAATCGTCTCCTCACCCGACTGCTGGTTTGACAATTCGAAATCGGGAGTAAAAGTATAGTTTGTCACTATATTAAACTCTTTTTCCTGAGGCACGGAGAACTCAATATCGTCGTACTTATCCTTCTTCAAAATACGGTCGGTAAGAAGCGATTGCAAGCTCAAGCCCGCAATGACGGTCAAATCGTCGAAATAGTCGCCGTCCACGGGCAAATTCTTGTCCTTGACGTCAACGCTGTAACCAAGATAGGTATATGACGAAATATACAACCACAGCTTATAGCAGTTGTTATAATCAACGTTTTTAGTTAAAAGATTGGTCTTCTGAATGGGCGGGCGCACAGGCTTAGCTTTGTTAAGCTTTTTCATAAACTCCGTAGTCTGCAAAACGCGCAGTCTGCGGCGGATAGTCTCTACCCTGTTGAAAAGGTCCTCGTTTTTGCTGGCTTCCTCGGTAGATTCGGGCGGCTCCTGCACCTGTAAGTTAATATTGCATTTGAATCTGCTTATTCCGTACTCGAACTCCGACTGAACGCAAACATTGGTCTGCTCGAAATTATCAATCTTGCCGTTCAAATCCTTATAACGCTGTTCGACAAACTTTATAAGCCTGTTTACAAGCGCGCAAATAAAGCGGTTTTCGTATATCGCAATATCCTCGTCAAGCTCGACTGTAAGCAGCTTTTTGGGCGTTACTTCGCCCTCTTTGTCAATATTCTGCACAAACTGCGAGTGCGTCGTCAAATGTCTGACCGTTCTTGAATTGGTGCGGCGCACCTTAGCTACGTCAAGTATAAGATCGTTTTCGGCAATGAATTTGCGGGGATTGCGCGCAATCTGCTCTATGGAATGCAGCGCGCCTTCTATCGTCAATACCCAGTTATCGTCAAGCATAACCGACTGTGACACCACGTTATGCAAAACCTTATTCTCACCTGCACGAAGCGCGGCAAGAAAGCGCGAATAGCTTGCGCTGTCGCCGCCGATTTTTTTCATAAACTTGTTGAGAAAAGTCTTTTCCATATCACACCTTAAAAAGATAGCCTAACCCGTCGGGTCAGGCCTTTTAAGCATAAAATGCCGATTATGACAGTTTTTGCAGTTCCTTTATATAATCAACGCAATAGGGCATTGAATCTTTGCCGAACTTATCGTTGAAGAAATCAATCAATGCACTAAGTTCCTTGTGCAGGAAAGGCAGGTTGAGTGCATTGAACTTGCGCAGAATTTTGGAGGTTATAATGAAGTCTACGCCGCCGAGCTCGGTTCCGCCGCACGCCATATAGATGGGAACGAACAGCTTGAGCTGTTTCATAATACGGTTACCAAAGCTGATTTTGAAGTTTTCGCGAATGTGTGCGTCAAATTCCTTGATAAGTCCCAACGTTTCTTCGGAAATCTTATATTCGTTATGCGCACGCTCGAACAGACTGTCAAGGTAGCTGTACGAACAGTTATAGCTTTCCGTCAGAGGCGCGTCGAAATAGTCTGCCTTGTTGTTGAGCTCAAGCGTAACGGCACGGTCGTAAACCTTATCGGTAATTGTAAATGTCGAGTCGTCGTTGTTCGCCGTTCCGATAAACCATACGTTCTGGGGAACGAGGAATTTGCCGTAAACGACATTCTTAGGGTCGTCCTCACGCGGCGATGCAATGAGGTCTATCTTCCACTCTGCCACGTCGGGCATTTCCATTATGGACAGGAAGTCCGCAAAATAGTACTCTATACGCGCCAGATTCATTTCGTCGAGGACCATAAAATTGGGGTCTTCGCGAAGCGATACTTCATACAACGAAGCAAGGAAATCGGTTTCGTTGAATTTCTTGGTAAATTCGTTAAAGTAACCTATAAGGTCGGCTCTGTCACGCCAGGAAGGCTGAACGGAAATTATGGATGTTCCGTTATTGAAGAACTTACCCATTGCATAGGGCAGCGAGGTTTTACCTGTACCGGATATACCTTCGAGTATAAGCACCTTAGAGGTTGCCATACCGGAAAGGAATACTCGTATAGTTTCCTCAGTGTAATAAAGTTTAAGCTGTGAAGCCGCGAAGTTTACAAATCTGGTAACAATCTGCGGCAGAGTAAGCATATCCTCGTCGGTCATATATACGACGTTGGGATTACGCTCGTACTTCTCGTCGAGGTTGATAAGCTTTGTAAAGCGGTTATTTGCCTCCTGCTTCTCCTCGTCGCCGAGAGCGACCTCGTCGCCAGTCGAAGCGGAGCCTGCCGCCTCATAGCCGTTCATTCCCAGTTTAAGGGCGAAAATCTTGCTCTTTTCCTTTACAAGCTGGTCTGCCTGCTCTTTGAGCCTTGCAACCTCTTCCATAAGTCTGTCTTTATCGACTTCCTTTGCACGGAAGAAGATATACCTGCGCACGAGTTGGAATAACCTGTAGCAGATAAAGAACAGGAAAGCAATATTTGCCGCAGAAACGATAATAAGGCATATCCAGCCCCACACGTCAAACGCGCCAACGTGCCGTCCCAAATTCTGACAGTATGAAATAGCGTCCCCTATAAACAGTTTATAGAACAAATAGAAGAACGTTTTTATGAAATACCATAAGTTTTGCAACCACGCCCACAAAAAGTTGACGTAGTACTCAGCAAACTCTGCCATTTATTTCCACCCTCATTACTTAGTTTTGCTTATTTGCAAAACCTGAAATTACTTTTTGTCCTCTTCGTTTCCGGAAGAAGCTTCCTGCTTTTGTTCTGCGGGTTTGTCTTCCGTATTATCGTCCGTTACCGTCTTATCTTCGGCAGCGGATTTTTCCTCTGTATTTTGCGCATCAGGCTGCGTATTCTGCGACTGCATTTCGGCAAGAAGCTCCTGTCTTATCCTCTCTCTTTCTTCAAGCTGAGATTGCTCCGCTTCGATAGTCTGCGCTTTCTTTTCCTTTCTGATTACCAGAATGAGATTAACCGCAAAGTACGCAACGACTAAAAGCGAAGGCAAAACTATGCAAACAAAGAAGCCCGCGGAAGAACTCATAAACAGGAACATATGACCTATTCCGCCTGCCTTGCCCTGATAAACGCCTATTATTTCCTTGGGCAGTACCCACTCGTTATTGCCCTGGGGGTTGTTGTCGCCGTGCGTAACAAAATGCTGAACCGCACCGCTATTATTATAAACTATATCTATAATGCGGTGGGTATTAAGGAGTCTTTTTCCGTCCAGAATAGTCGGGTCCTCAAAGGTGACGATATCGCCGACTTTGAGGTCTTTGGTATCCTCCTCGGACAGCAGTTTGATAGAAATCATATCGCCCCTGGAAAAGTTATCGGCTTTTACTTCACCCGTTACTGCATCCTTCGCCATAGATTCCGAGCTTACGCCGACGTAGGCTTTACCGAACACTTCGGTAAACTGATGATATCCCTTCGCCTTGGAGGAAATAGTGCATACGGCAAGAAATAGCGCAAAGATTAAAACAATTGCAACTACAACGTCCACCACTATATTTACTATTTTTTTAGTTTTAGGTGTCATATTGATTTTAGGCAACATATCTTCTTCCTTTCGTATAAGCAAAAAATGAAGACCCATCTTTTTTAGCTTTAAACATTATACCTTATATATTTTACCATAGAATTTACAGTAAATCAATAGACCGCCGAAAATTTTTTTAAAATATTGATATAATTTGTAAAAAATTTTGAGCCGACGGATTATCCGTCGGCTCATTTTAATCAATTACAAACGATTTGATTTTAATTAGGTTGAAGGAGTAGTTGCTCCGGAAGCGGTAAGGGATACCGCTACGGAAAGCTCTTCTACATTGATGGAGTTAGCACTCGTGCAGTTCGTATCCTGACCTTCATACCATACGCGAATAACAACTTGAGTAGCAGTCGTAGTTACCTTACCAAGAGTTGCAGCAGCTGTCATATCAGTAGTAATCGTAACAGCGGAAGTTAAAGTATTGATATTGGTAGCATCTATGGTACCAGCCGTCGTTACACCGTTGTACGTAGTCGTAGCCCCGGATACAGGTGCATAAATCTTGGTTGCCGTGCCGTACGTAACGGAAACACGAAGCGCCTTAGATATATCTTCAGTCGCTCCAGTCGTACCATTTACCTCAATTTTATTTACATAAAGATCGGTATATTCCGTTCCCTCGGCAGCGTCTGCCTTAACCCAGTAAGTATACTCCATTACATAGTGGATATCAGTAGTTGATGTGCTTGCAGTAACTGCAGTAGGAGTCGATGCTTCAAACTCTGCACCCTCACCAGCTACACCGCTATCATAGTCAACTTTTTCAGGGTTGGCAACGTTGAAGAACGTCTTTCCGTCGGCAGTCGACGCAGGGCTCATTTCGAATACGCCAGTATTTAAAGACTGCGCAGTCGAACCCCAGGTTCCGGTTGATGCATTACTGATAACCAGGTTCTTTGAGGTCGTTGCCTTTACGTTCATACCCGTAGCCGTTACGGTACCGCTCTGCGAGAACCACGCGAACGTTGATCCTGCGGACAGGGCAACAGCCGCAACCAGCGCACAAGCAGCGCCTACAATTTTCTTTGTTGCTTTCATTTTCCTTAATCTCCTTATTTATATAAATTTTTGCGGGCTGTGCCCGTTAATAAAAGCCTAAATTATCAATGACCTGCAAAGTCAATGCTCATTTTAAGATCTTCTTCAAGAATCTCGTCTATACACTCGGGGTCCCAGCCCTCCAGCCAGATAACAACAGTAAATCGAAGAGTTGCACCTTTTGCGACGTTTTTGTATCCCATTAAACCGGCACGTTCAAAAACGCACATATCGCTTACAAAGTCAACCGTTCTGTCGTATTTAACGTTACTTTCAAGAAGCTTTTGATTTTCTTCACTCTTTTCCGCTTTCTTATATACGGTATATGTTTCATCCGACAGCAGAGGCTCGTCATCGATTATCATTACACGAACCGCTTCGTCGATATGAATATCCGTTTTATTGCTTCCGGTGACCATTTCGTCGATTTTGAAAGTCATATCGACATCAACTGCTCTTTCGGAATTGTTTACAAGCCAGAAGCTGAAAGAATAGAACGCAAACTCATTTCTTCCAGAGTATATACTGTGTATGCCGTCCTGCTTTGCTATATCGTCGGGCAGGTTGTCATCGTACTGCTTTTGACCGTACAAAAGCCGCTTGTTAGGTTCGTAAGTAACGTCCTCGAAATAACCGTCCACAGGCACGACAAGTCTTGAAGTCTGCCCGCTTAAATCACGGTTTAACGTTAACGAAAGCTTAACGTCCTCATCATTATTTATACGCACTACGAAGTTGTTAGCTCTATGAGCATAAACCGTAAAGCCAGCGAATACTAACGAGATTGCAAGCGCAATTGGAATTACGATTTTAGATATGCGTATCCATTTTAGTCGTTTCGTCCACCTCACGCTTTTTCCCCTCAAAATCACTCAAAGCAAACGCAAATTCTTGTATACAAACTAAAAAAGCCAAAACTTACGCCCTAAACGTCCGAAGGGAATAGCTTTGGCAACTGACTACCATAAACCGATTTTTCCACCGGTCGTTAGGTTCTTAAGCTTTGCGTCCTGACCTTTCGGACAGTTTGCTTTTAACAATCTTTACAATATGTATTCTATTACTTATTGTATAAAAAGTCAATAGCAAATGTGAAATTTTTTTAAATTTTATTAAAATTTGTGTTATAATCTGACAAAATCAGGTAAATTTTAACCATTCTGCACAGCCCCACCGCCTAAAAAACGCGGCGGTTTGGCATAATTTTACAAATTATATTCTTCCGGAGGTTGAGGCTTACCGTAGTGATAGCCCTGACCGTAGCCGATTTTAAGACCCTTGATATAGTCCAGAATGACTTCGTCCTCCACACCCTCTGCAACGATTGCAAAGTTCTTCTTTTCCGCAAAGCCGACAAGCGTTTCAACAAGACCGCCGATAAGGAAATCGTCCTGCGCCTGCTCGATAAACTTTCTGTCAAGCTTAACCCAGTCGAACTGCAGATCTTCCAAAGTCTTCAAGGACGACATTTCCAGGCCGAAATCGTCCACCGCTATTTTAAAGCCCATCTGCGTGAGCTTTAATATGTTGGAGGACACCTCAGGCACCTTGTCGAACATAGCGAACTCGACAATTTCCATACATATATTTTTTGCGGGAATTTTGAAGCGCTTGTAAATCTTTCTGAATTCCTCGGCAAGATGTGGATACATCAGCTGTTTGGGCGAAAGATTGAGCGAGAAAATAAGTTCGCTGTCCTCGGGGTGATCCTTATAGTGCTTTGTCTGTCTGCGCAGAAGCTCTTCGAAGGCCCACGAACCTATCCAGTTGATATCTCCCGTCTGCTCCATTATGGGCAGGAATTTTACGGGGGTCAGCACGCCGAGCGCGGGATGCTGCCAGCGCACGAGCGATTCGTACGCAATCGCCTTGTTGCGGTTGAGATCGTAAATGGGCTGATAGAACAGCGTAAACTGATGCTCTGCAATCGCCGCTTTGATATCCTGGTACTGCTTGTACTCGTCGGTCTGCGTTTCGGCAAGCACCTCGGAGTATATAACGAATTTATTCAAGCCATCCTTCTTTGCAGTAACCAGCGCAAGCTCGATGTTCTGCAAAAGCGCTACGGAATCTGCACTGAATTCGTTATTGCTTGCGATACCGAGATTGACGTTGATGTTAAGCTTTGCGCGCGTAAGCAAAGTTACGGGCTTGTTGCACTCCGAAATTGTTACGGTTGCAATATTGGTCAAGCCGATATTGTCCATATGCTCTTCGATATAGACCGCAAGGCACTCGTCGTCGTAGTCGCAGATTTTGGAACCGCGGGGAATAACGCGCATAATGCGCTCACGGAGCATCTGGGTAATCTTTTTAACCTGTCTTTCGCCAAGCGAAAGCTTCATATCCGCCATTCCGTCAATCTGAATTAAAATGACGGAAAAGTGCAAATCGCCGCGGTTAATTTCGTACTTGTGTTTGAGCAGCTCTTCAAAACCGATTCTGTCCAGCTCTTTAATTTTATACTTTTCGGCAATAAGTCTGTTTCTGTCCTTCCTTATTCCGAAAAACAGAAAAACGCAAGCGCCTATACAGAACAGGAAAAACAATACCACCAAAAGTATGTAAACGCCCAAATCGAGATTCAAATTGTTTTCTTCCAGTAACGAGGTTATCATAACGCTCCTTTAAAATGCAATTACTTGCCGCCGTTCTTAGCCGCCGCAATACGTTTGTAATCGAAAGTATCGACTATTTCGAGAGCCGCTTCGGGCTTCATCGATTTGCCGATAATCCAGCCCTGTATGGTATCACAGCCTAGGTAGTTAAGCATATCGAATTCCTGCGTGGTTTCAACGCCTTCGCAGATAGTCGTTCTATTCAAAAGCTTTGCAATGTTAGTAATGAACTTGATAATTGCCTGGCTTTCCTTGCTGGTAAGAACGTCTTTGACGAACTCTTTATCAATCTTTATTGTTGAAATAGGCAACTTTTTGATGTATAGCAGTGACGAATACTCCGTACCGAAGTCATCAAGATGCACATCGATGCCCTGCGCGGTTAAAATATCCAGCTTTTTCAGCGTTTCAGTAAAGTTGGTCATTAAAAAGCTTTCGGTTATTTCCACGCAAATCGAGCGAGGCTTGAGATCGTATTTTTTATATAGGCGCAGGAAGTTTTCCGTAAATCCCGCCTGCATCAGCTGAACTGGCGACACATTGAGCGACACACTGACGTTTTTGCCCTCCAGCTTTTTGGCGAACTGCATACCCGTATCGAAGATGAAGTCACCAAGCTGGACCATCGCACCCGTGCGCTCCGCATAGGTTATGAACGAGAACGTATCCACATTGACGTTCCAACTCTTCTTTACGCGGAACAGAGCCTCGAAGCCTTCTATCCTCTCTTCCTTTATATTATACTGGGGCTGATATTCCATCTCGAACGCGCCTTCCGAAAGCATCTGCTTGATGTCGTAGGTGATGAAATATTTATCATAGAGCTTTCTCTGCGATTCGTGGTAAACGATATAGTCGGCGATATTGGTATCCATTACGCGCTGGCGCGCCGCCTCTGCCGCCTTGTACGCGTGCTCGAAGTTGAGCGGCGACATTGAAGCGTCGCACATCGCAAAGCCCGCCTTTACGTCAAGTGTGAACAAGTTGTCCTCCATCTTGATGGGCGCGTTTATATATCTGTGAATGTCTTCCATATCCGACATCAGATTGTCCAACTTTTTGCCGTCCGGATAGGTGACGCCGATATAAGCAAAGTCAAGCTCATAGGCATAAGTGAATTTTTCACGCACCTTTTTGACTATGATATGCTGAATATCGATAGCCATCTGCTTGCCGAACAGCGTCTTTATGCGGTCGAGGTTACTGATATACAGCACGCCGAGCAGCGTTCTCTTGCCCTTTGTGGTAAAGCCTTCGAACACTTTCGAAAGCGATGACGTAGCCTTTCCGTCGGCGTCGAGTTCACCCGAATCCTCGCTGCCGCCGCTCTGTATAAACGAATCGGCGTTTGCTACTTCGCCGGCAAGAACAAGCGGGTGTGCCACGGAAGGGCTGAGCCGCATTGCAACCAGTCTTTCACCGACGTTACCGCACATACTTACCAGGTTGAAGTTATCCTTATCGAGGTTTGCGGTATCAATTTTGGAAACCGCAGCGAACTCGTGCTTGAACGCCGCGTTTGACTTTATTATTCTGCCTTCCTTATCCAGCCTTACGCGATATTTGAAGTGGTGCGTTCTCTCCTTGTTTGCAAGAAGATAAGCATAAATTATGAACGCCGCCGTAATAACCATTCCCGCGGCAATCAGAATAGCAACGGTGTTGCCGCGCAAATTGCTGATTATTTTCTGGCGTTCAGTAAAATCTTTCAAGCCACCTATGCGATAGTTGCTTTCACCGAGAGCCGACGGCGCAAAGATATAAGTATTGCCGTCAAGCTCGATCTTACCGACCGAATTGTAGGACAGACCGTAATTGTCGCGGATATTTCCGCTGAGGTTAAGGCCGCCGCCGCTAACGATATTTCCGCCGTGGGTTTCGTTGAAAATTATGTAATAATCGAATTCGCCCGTTGCGACGCATTCTTCCAATATCGCGGAGAGCAACTCCCCGTCGCTCTCTATATCACCGATATTTTCGGTATGGGACTGATATACTTTTTTAGATACTACGTCCGCCTTCTGCTGAATTGCGGCGTATTCCTGCCTGTAAGTGCGCGAAGAAAACTGACTGAAAATGAACAAACCCGCCGCCACTTCAACGAGAACGATTATAGCGACGAAAATGAACATTTTCCATACGGAAGACTTATTCAGTTGTGGTAAAGCTTTTTTTCTTTTTTTCACTGATATTTTCCCCGTAGTGCACACGCACGGTATAATACACGATACATTATATCATTTTTAAAGCGAATGTCAAGATGACATTTAAAAAAACAACGGTTGCTTTTATTTGCAACCGCTTTTTATGCTTATACTACTTGAACATAATCATCTAACTACAGATTTTACTGTTAAATAAGTTGATTTTTAGCCTCATTTGTTGTATTATGATATGGCTTTAATAAACGCTTCCGTAGTTAAATGGATATAATAAACCCCTCCTAAGGGTTAGTTATGGGTTCGATTCCCGTCGGGAGTACCAGAATTCCCTGGAACTGCATTTCTGTTCCAGGGAATTTTATTAATCTCTACTCGCTCATTATTGACTTGACAGGCGTCTTTGCAATAAGAAGCGTATAAATTAAGTTCAGAGCTTCGTATGCAACGACAAAAATTGCAAGACAAATGCCGAACACAGCCCAGTCGAAAGAATAATGCGGCACGTCGTCAAAAGATGAAAATACGATGTTTATCATTATATTCAATAGTCCGTACTGATAAACCACACCCACCATAAAACCTATGCAAGCAGGAATATGATACAGACCCAATACCGCCACTCCGCTTTCCTTCAAGTCGTATCCGCACACTTTTAGCATAGCAATCTTTTTTGCGTTACCGTTGACTACCGTAGTAAATGCCAGCCACAGCGACGTGGCGGCAAGCACCAGCCCTATAACTAAAATCATATAGCCCATCATATCGCTTGCATAGTTGCGCATAGATAAACCCATCTGAGTCATAGCCGAAAAGCAGAAGCTGCCGAATGCGATAAAGAATGCAAGCAGCTTTTTTTCGTTGAGTACGTTCAGTCCCATTTCTCTTAAAAACGGACGGTCGCTCTGCTTTTGCTTTAACTTTTTGACTTTTTCGCGTCTTATACCCTTGATTAGCGCAAGTGCGGGTTGACGAAGTTTAAACCAGGCGATACCGACCGACAACGCAGAAAAGATTACCGTAGGCAAAATTATCAGACAAATCGGCAAAACCGCGTGAAATTTCATAACTACTTCGGGCAACATACCTCCGTCGTTTTGCGCGCGGTAAAACGAAGGCATTATCGCCCAGCTTATCGCCGTACCGACAACAGTACCGACAAAGACACAAATACCGAACACGGCGCAACCGAGAGAAACCCTGAAATCACCGTAGCCCAAGGCTTTTAAAATGCCGAACCTTTCGGAATGTGACTGCACATACTGACCGATATAGAACACCAGCATAACGACGGACGTAAGCACAAGGCAGCCGCCCGCAACGCCGCAAACGACTTTATTATTTAAAAGCAACGCATCGTAAAGCGTGCGCATCTGGTCGTCCACGGCTCCGTCTATCGCGCGCAGGTCGATATCGTAATTCAAAAACATATTACACACAAGCACGGCACAACACGCAATTATCGTAATACCCGCAAATTTTAAAGCGTCCTTAAACGATACAGTCATAATCACCAACCTATTTCGTACGCGCCCTTAGGCGATTTGTTTTTGCAAACTTCCACTACTACGCCACTGTTCAGCTTTACTATCGTTTCCGCAGTTTCGGCAATGTTAGCGTTGTGCGTTACCATAATTAGCGTAAAGCCGCTCTCTTTTTTGAGATTAAGAACGTAATCGAGAAGCTGTCTGCCAGTCTGCTCGTCCAATGCACCCGTAGGTTCATCCATAAACAACACTTTGGGTAGTTTCGCCAGGGCACGCGCAACAGCAACACGCTGCTGTTCACCACCCGAAAGCTGGCGCGGATACTTATGCAATTTGTCTTTCAGTCCTATCGCTTCTATAATGCCGCGATAGTCCTTGTTTTTTGCAAGGTCAGCGCCCATACGCACGTTTTTGTCCACCGTCATATCGGGCAAAAGATAATACTGCTGAAACACGAAGCCCACTTCGTCGCGCCTGAACGCAGTCAGCTGCTTGTCGTTGAGCGCGGTTATCTCCCTGTCGTCGTAGAAAATCTTTCCCTCGTCGGGGCGCTCCAATCCACTGACGATATTCATTAGTGTGGACTTACCCGAACCCGACGCGCCCAGAATGACGACGAATTCACCGTCGTTGACTGTCAAATCAATTCCCTTTAATACCTGTTGCCTGTTGTCCGCAGTGCCGTATGACTTTTTAATGTTTTCAATTTTTATCATTTTTTACCTCTTTGACTTGCTTCAGCATACTCATAAAAGCAAAAGTCAGTCGCTCGCTTATTTCGTCGTCGGAAAAATCGCAGGATTTAGTAGCGCACATAACGGCGATTCCGTGAGTATAAATCATTATGTCCTGATGCAATGCGTCGGCCGTCTTCCTGTCCACCGACCAGCAGTTCATAAGCGCGTTGACTATTGCCTCATTGTTTTTATCCAGAAGCATAAATTTATCCAGCCCGAAAGAATAATCGGACATAAAAAGCACGCGGAACAGATTTGGTTCTTTTTTTGCAAATTCGATGTACTTCAACCCCACGCCTTTAAATGGCAATACTTGCTTCAACCCCTCTTCAATATACCCGTCGTAAACGCTTTTTGCCTGCCGTATTACTTCTTCGCGCAACTCGTCCATATTTGCGAATACCGAAAACACCGGCGCGACGGAACAGTTGAGTTTATCGGCAACGGCACGAGCCGTAAGCGCCGTTATTCCCTGCTCCCTTACGATGTCCAAGGCGGCGGAAACTATCTGCTCCTTGGAAAATTTGACTTTGGGTGGCATAATACCTCCTTTAATAAATAACAAATGTTATATAACAATTATTATTTTATATACCTATCAATCATTTGTCAAGCATTGATTCTGATTTTTTGCAAAAAAAATGCCCGACCGCGGGTCTGCGGTCGGGCAATAATTTTATTTTCAATAAAGCTTTTTTACGCATCGCGTATCGTTGCGGAAAGTTCTGCCCGCCACGTTCAGAAACGAAACCAGGCGGTCAAGCGAGAAATTCTGCTGACGGAGTGTATGCTCCTCGACGAAAATGTCGTTTGCGATTTTCTGAAATTCTTCCTTGGTATGGTCTTCGGAAAAGAAGCGCGAAGCAATCTTTTCACCGTACTGATATGATAATTCGATACGCTGCGATATGGTATTCTTCGAATAATCGTAGTGCGCCTTTGAAAAGCCGTTGCAAATAGACAAGTCCAGATCGACTATCGGAACATCCGTTTTAAAGTCCTTTCTGTAATCGTAACGGGCGTCGAAATGAAGCACGAAAATCACATCCAACTCCTCATCCGTCGGCAAGGGGCGCGAATGCTTTAAAAGCGGATAGAGCGGAATATTATCCGCCGCACCTCCGTCTATTGCAAACCTGCCGTCAACAATTGACGGCAAAAATTTTAGAAAGGGATAATTTACGGCAGCCTTTAAATAGCGCTCCCAAATCCTGCTGTAACCGCCCTTGATCCAATAATATCTTACCGAATAGAACGGAATATAGCAGACCGTGAAGCACGTAGGTATTTCAAGGTTGTCGTTACCGCTTGAAACGGCGTTTATGTAGTCGGCAAGCAAACCCTTTGCAAATACCTGATAAAACAGCTCTCCCTTCTTGGAGATGTCAACGTTTCTGTATAACTGTTCTATGTATTCAAGCTTGTTTGCCGAAAGAGCATACGCCGTAAATATTCCGCCCGACGAGGCGGACAACAGCTTTATTTCGTCACGCGCAACGTAGTTCAATAGAGCTTTCGTAAATCCGACCTGATAGGCGCAATTGCTTATGCCGCCGGAGAACGCTATCCCTATTTTTACTTTTCGTCTCCGGCAAGAGCTTTTTTTATTTCGTCAACCTGCTCGTTTACCGCTTCGCTTAACGAATTGCCGAGCTTCTGCGCGCCAGCCTCGATTTTCTTTGCAAGCTTCTGCGCTGCATTTCCGATAGTTTCGGAAAGCTTGGGCTTTTCCGCCGTGGATGCGGGGTTGAGCTTTTCTTCGAGAACCTTAATATCTTCTTCGGTCTTTGCCTTAACATCGTCGAGGTCTGCAACAGCCTTGTTGAATGCCTCTACCTTCTTGGCTTTGCTCAGCTCGTCTATAACCGCGATAAAGTCGGAGTATCTCCACTGAACCGTATTCAAATCGCTATCGACTACGGGAAGCTTGGAATTCTTTGCCGCCTTTGCTTCCTTTTTAACGAGTTTAGCGCAGATCTTTAACGCTTTAACGTCGTTTTTATATTCGATAACCAGATTTTCCAGCATCAAAAGCCTGTTGTTCAAAATGAGTAATTCTTTGTACTGAACGTTTGATTCTTCCATTTTTATTCTCCCGAATATTTAGTTATTTGTCACTAGACGACATTATAAGACATTATCCGCCTATTGTCAACATTATTGTTAATTTTTTGTAAGCATTAAAAAGCGGCTTCCGAAAAACCGGAAGCCGCCGTAAAGTTGGTTTTTAATTACTTCAACTCTGCGAAGTACTTAATGGTTCTTACCATCTGGGATGTGTAAGAATTTTCATTATCGTACCAGGATACTACCTTTACGAGGGTCGTGCCGTCGCCGAGAGGCATACACTTGGTCTGGGTAGCGTCGAAAAGCGAACCGTAGGTGATGCCGATTATATCGCTGGAAACTACTTCGTCCTCGGTATAGCCGTAGGAAGCGCTGGAAGCCGCTTTCATTGCAGCGTTTACGCTCTGAGCGTCGATTTCGCCTTCGCAAACAGCAATAAGCTGGGTAAGCGAACCGGTGGGAACGGGAACGCGCTGTGCGCAGCCGTCAAGAACGCCGTTGAGTTCGGGAATAACAAGACCGATTGCCTTTGCCGCACCCGTGGAATTGGGAACGATGTTAACGGCAGCCGCTCTTGCTCTTCTCAGATCGCCCTTGCGGTGAGGTCCGTCAAGAACCATCTGGTCGCCGGTGTATGCGTGAATGGTCGTCATATAGCCCTTCTTAATTTTGCAGAGCTTGTTGAGGGTTGCAGCCATAGGAGCAAGGCAGTTGGTGGTGCAGCTTGCTGCGGAAATAACCGTGTCGCTTGCCTTTAAGGTATCTTCGTTTACGCTGTAAACGATCGTGGGCAGGTCGTTGCCTGCAGGTGCGGAGATAACGCACTTTTTAGCGCCCGCAGTGATATGAGCGGAAGCCTTTTCCTTGGAGCAATAGAAGCCCGTGCATTCCAGAACGACGTCTACGCCAATCTGTCCCCAGGGAAGATTAGCAGCGTCCTTTTCCGCATAAATCTTAATGGTTTTACCGTTTACGGTAATGCTGTCTTCACCGGCAACTACGGTTTCCGCATACTTGTATCTGCCCTGAGCGGAATCGTACTTTAAGAGGTGAGCAAGCATCTTGGGGCTTGTCAAATCGTTGATAGCTACGATTTCATATCCTTCCGCGTCAAACATCTGCCTAAACGCAAGACGGCCGATACGACCGAAACCGTTGATAGCAACTTTTACATTAGCCATAAATATATTCCTCCGAATAATAAAAAATTTACCTGTGATATTGGCAATCGCCGTACTTCCTTTGATTACCAGCGTTGCCATTATAGCAAATTACTTACTTCAAGTCAACAAAATAACAATCTTCGCGCAAGTATTTTTTTATGGTTAATTTTCAAAATATACTTGAAATTTGTGACGTAATGAATTATACTTAAATATGGTAAATACATTACCTGAAATTATGATATTCGGAGGTTCTCTATGGCGTTGGTATCGGCAAAAGAAATGCTTGAAAAAGCAAGGGACGGAAAATATGCGGTCGGACAATTCAATATAAACAATCTGGAATGGACAAAGTCCATTTTACAGACCGCGCAGGAGCTTAACGCTCCCGTTATTCTCGGCGTTTCCGAGGGTGCGGGAAAATATATGACCGGCTTTAAGACGGTTGCGGATATGGTTAAAGCTATGATAGAAGATTTGAAAATTACCGTACCCGTTGCCCTCCATCTCGACCACGGCACTTACGACGGTTGCTATAAATGCATAAAGGCGGGCTTCTCCTCCATTATGTTCGACGGCTCCCACCTGCCCATAGATGAAAACATTGCAAAAACCAAGGAGCTTGTTGCGGTGACCAAGCAGCTCGGGCTTTCGCTCGAAGCGGAAGTCGGCGCTATCGGCGGTGAGGAAGACGGCGTTGTCGGCAAGGGCGAATGCGCGGACCCCGACGAATGCAAAAAGATTGCAGACCTCGGCGTGACGATGCTTGCCGCAGGTATCGGCAACATTCACGGCAAATACCCCGCAAACTGGGAAGGACTCAGCTTCGAAACGCTTGCGGCGGTTAAGGCTAAGGTCGGCGATATGCCCCTTGTCCTCCACGGCGGCACGGGTATCCCCACTGATATGATTAAAAAGGCAATCTCTCTGGGCGTTGCGAAAATCAACGTAAACACCGAGTGCCAGCTTGCTTTCCAGGCGGCAACCAGAAAATATATAGAAGCGGGCAAGGACTTGCAGGGCAAGGGCTTTGACCCCAGAAAACTGCTTGCCGACGGCTGCGCCGCAATCAAGGAAACGGTTAAAGAGAAGATGGAAATCTTCGGTTGCATAGGCAAAGCGTAAAATTATTTTAATAAGGTTACAGCCTCCGGCAATGAAAAATTGTCGGAGGCTGATTTTTTTAATTGAAGTTGCACATACTCTTGCTGTATGAAAAAGAAACTTTGCGCAATAATTTTACTTGCCGTAACCGCATTTACCTGTCTGTGTGCTTTTACGTTTGACGCAAATTCTTCCGTCAAATCGCTGACAAAGCCGTATATAACCACTTACGAATGTACCCTTGCCCGCTTCGGCGACGAAGATTTACTTGAAAAATACGAATACGTTAAAATTACTTTTTTAGACGATAAAGAGCTTGAATTAAGCTATAAACGGAAAAACGGCAAAAGAAAAGTCCACGTCTGCACCTACGAATACAACGACAAAACGGAGCAATTCGAAGCGGAAGTCGGCATTCTGGGCTTCAAATTCAAGCAGGCAACAAAGATAGAAAACGGCAGATTCACGATAAGTATGCCGCTGCTCGGCAAACCCCTCGTTATGGTCTTTGCCTCATAAAAAGCAAAAGAGCCGTTGGCGTCAACCAACGGCTTTGAATTTTCGATTATCAGTTCTCGGGCTTATAGGTACCCACTATTTCCTCTGCCCCCTCGTCCTCGATTTGCGTAAAGACCGCGGCGTCGGAGGTCTTGATTGCGCCGTCCGAATTTTCAACGAGCAAATCGTCAATCGTGACCTGCCTTTCAGTTTCGCGGCTGGTGGTGAATCTGAACGAATTTTTGTCGTAGTAAGCTACGTCGTACTCCATTTTACGCAAATTCTCGTCGGAATACGACTTATGCAGTTTTTCCCTGTTCTTCTTTTCGCTCTTAGACCTTTCGAGCGCAACGAGCGAATATATCAATAACAGCGACAAAAATACGCCGCCCGCACAAATGAGCAAAATAAACTCAGGTTTCATACTTGAAATTTTAACACCAATTGTCGGTTTTGTCAAATACAGTTTGACGTTTTAAGCGTTTTATATACTCAATTCGCCGTAAACCGCTTTAAATACATAAAAACCGACACAAATAAATATATTATTGCGATGAAAAAGATTATGTTTTGCGGCGGCGGAAGCGCCGGCCACGTTATGCCGAATATTGCCGTCTACGAAATTTTACGCGACAAATACGAAATTTATTATATCGGCACGAACGGTATTGAAAAAAATATTTGCAAAAGCTTCGGAGTTCCTTTCTCTGAATTCGATGGCGTTAAGCTTGTCAGGGGAAAAATATTGTGCAATCTCGCCATACCGTTTAAGCTTGCAAAAAGCGTAAAGCAATGCAAAAATATTTTAAACAAAATGCGCCCCGATTTGCTGTTCTGTAAAGGCGGCTATGCCTCCCTTCCCCCTGCGCTTGCGGCGCACAAGCTCGGCATACCCGTCGTAACTCACGAATCCGACTTGACGGCGGGACTTGCAAACAAGATAATTGCAGGCAGATCCGAAAAGGTTCTTACGTCGTTCAGCGATACCGCAGAAAGCTTTAAAAACGGCGTTTATACCGGTTCGCCTATGCGCAACAGCCTGTTCGGCAGAGATAAAAGCAAATCCAAGGAACTACTCGCCCTTGACGACCGCCCCACCGTTCTTGTCTTCGGCGGCGGCAGCGGTTCCAAAATTATAAATGACTGCCTTAGACAGAGCCTGTTTGATCTATGCAAGCGGTTCAACGTTTTGCATCTGTGCGGGCGCGGAAACGCGATTGAAAGCAACGTTTACGGCTATAAGCAGATTGAATTCTGCGACGATATGGGACTGATTTACGCTTGCGCGGATTACGCCGTCGCAAGATGCGGCTCCAACTCGGCACACGAGCTTATCGCGCTTAAGATCCCCACTCTGTTTATACCGCTTGACAACGGCAGTTCACGCGGCGACCAGGTTAAAAACGCGCAGTATTTCCAAAGCCGCGGATTGTGCAGAGTGCTTGAAGAACACAATTTGTCCTCAAAAACCTTGACTGACGGAATTTTCAATCTGGCGGGCGACGAAAAATTAAAAACCGCACTCGAACATTGCAGTCTGGAGTGCGGTAACGATAAAATAATTGACGAAATAGAAAAGTCGCTCAGCCGATAATACCCTCGACAAGTATTTTTATACCTATGCCGATAAGCACTACGCCGCCTATGATTTCGGCTATGCTTGCCTTGTTTTTGAAAAGTTTGCCGATTTTTATGCCTATTACGATGCCAGCAAGGCTGATTACAAAGGTAACTACGCCTATTATAGCTACCAGACCGAATACGTTTGCTTTGGTTACGCCCGCCATTGCGTTAAGCGTTATGCCGACGGCAAGCGCGTCTATGCTGGTTGCCACGCCCTGCAAAAGCACTTCTGGGTAGAAGAATTTTTTAACTTTAACCTCTCCGTCGGTTGACCTGAGCTCCTTGATGCCGTCGAAAACCATCTTTCCGCCGATTATCAGTAGCAGGAAAAACGCTATGTAGTGGTCGAATGCGTCGATATAATCGGCAAACAGCGAAGCCAAAAAATATCCGCACAGCGGCATCGCCGCCTGGAATATTCCAAAGGTCAGCGGTATTGTCACCGCTTTACCCTTACTAAGTTTGTTATAGCACATACCGTCGGTTATAGACACTGCAAACGCGTCCATTGCAAGTGAAAAACCGATTAGTAGTACCTGTAGAATCAAAAGCCACATATGTTACTATTATAATATACAGTCGCGCTTTTGTAAATGCTTTTGTTAAATTAAAATCGTCAAAAATTATTTTAAGTTTTTTGAAAAATTACCGCTAAATCGTTTGGCATTTGTTATTAAATTAAGTATAATGTATAGGCAAACAAAGTTTTGAGGTGTAGCGCAGTTTGGTAGCGCGTCTGGTTAGGGACCAGAAGGTCGTGGGTTCAAGTCCCGTCACCTCAACCAGTTGCGAAAGAGTTAGAACACCGAAAAACGGAATATATTTCGTAAATGGTGTCGCGGGCTTCGTCGCATACCAATAAGTAAAAAGCACAAGGTTAAAAACCTTGTGCTTTTTCTATACCACCATTTAAAGCCACCCATTGCAGGATAAAGGCATTATTTCACTCGCTTATGTATTTGTCATAACGGCTTTGCTCAATAACAGTTTTTCCTAATAAAGTAATTGCTTGTTTAGGACACAAACTGATACAACGATAGCACATAGTACAGCGATTGCTTGCTATTGCTTTATTATTTAGCAAGGTAATGTTTTGCATAGGACACGATTTTACGCACAAACCGCAGCCAATACAATTATTATTTATTTTCAATTTATCGGTATATTTCTTAGTTTTTCCTTGAAACCAAAACCGTTGCCCGATACAGCCCGCTATTCTATCATAAAAATGTAGTCCGTCTTTTGGAAAATTGCCGTTTTTGATTTCCGTTGCGTATTTTTCTATTTTCAAATCGGCACGTTTTACTATTTCTCTATTTTCCGAAAGCGATTTTTTTAGCATTTTTGAATCACACACAGCATCCGGCATAAGTATATGTACACCACCGACAACTTTTGCACCATATTTTTTTAATAACCGTGCTGAACAACCGGCTCCGTCGCCGCTGAACAATCCCATTGTAGCAACGCATAATACCTTTTTCCCTTTCCACAAATCAGAATTATTTTTTATAAAATCCCTTACGATAACGGGAATGTTTGAAAACTGCACAGGATATCCTAACACAATAAAATCGTGTTGAGACAATAAATTTACTGCATCACTGCTTTCTATGGGAATAGCCATAGCATTTTCGTCTAATAAATGAACTAATTTCTGAACGCAATGTTGTGTGTTGCCCGTTCCGCTTAAATA
>JAIEFR010000024.1 GCA_029066845.1 Clostridia bacterium
GCGTAACCCATACAGGTAGCTACTGCAAAGCAACCCTATGGCACACCCGCTTAACCGTTTAGTGCTGCTATATCCCTATCCTGACACGGTTCGCGGCGGCGGATTGCATAAGACCTTGTTATCAACACCCCTTATACGGGGCAGCCTTCCATTTCAGAAGTCGAGAGGGGCAGTTCAGTCCTGCTGTAGCGGATTGCAGGTACAGGGCACCGCTATCTCCCCACTTAGCACGGTAGGGGCATTATACCATACCGCGTGTAAAATTTGCAACTAAATTTTCAGGCAATTGCAAATAACTTGACTTTTAAACGGCAATAACATAGAATGAAAGCGAGATAAAAGGAGTAGAAAAATGTCGGAAAATTGTACTCACGATTGTTCGTCGTGCGGAGCGGACTGTTCCTCGCGCAAAGCGGAAAGTTTGCAGAAAAAGCCGCACAAGCTCAGCAAAATTAAAAAGGTAATCGCCGTAGTATCGGGCAAGGGCGGCGTAGGCAAATCTATGACCAGCGCAATGCTGGCGGTATCTTCGCAGCGCCGCGGCTTCAACACCGCGCTTATGGACGCCGACATAACGGGACCTTCCATACCCAAAATGTTCGGCATACACAGCCGCGCAATGGGCGGTAACGGCGGAATTCTGCCCGTGGACTCCAAAACGGGCGTGCAGGTTATGAGTATGAACGTCCTTCTCGAAAGGGAGGACGAGCCCGTCGTATGGCGCGGTTCGCTCATTTCGGGCACGGTTTTGCAGTTCTGGACGGACGTCGTGTGGGAGGACGTGGACTTTATGTTCGTCGATATGCCCCCCGGCACGGGCGACGTACCCCTTACAATCTTCCAGAGCCTGCCGCTTGACGGCATAATAATCGTAACCACGCCGCAGGACTTGGTGGGAATGATTGTTCAAAAAGCCGTAAATATGGCTACTATGATGAATATTCCCATTCTGGGAATTGTAGAAAATATGAGCTATATCACCTGCCCCGACTGCGGCAGAAAGCTGAGTATTTTCGGCGACAGCGCGGTGGACGCAATCGCTTTGGAGCACGGCATACCCCGCGTTGCCAAAGTTCCCGTTGACAGGGAGCTTACAACCGCCGCCGATTCTGGCACGATAGAGGATATAAAGACCAACTACCTGCAGGAATTTTTCGATAAAATCGCCGCAGACCTGTCCTGACCCACAATATATTGTGTTTTATGCAAAATTGACAACTATTTTTAAAAATTTTGTCGAAAGGTATTGAAAAAATTAAAAAAGTGTGATATAATTCCAACACTCAAAGTATTTGTTACGTAAGGAGAAATATTATGAAGATGTTTAAAATGACCACTGGGGGGGGGCAAGCACTTTTAAGAAATAAGCAAAGTGCCGTAAAGCGCGCGTTGCTTTATATACTCACGCCCATATTCTGTGTCGGACTTTGTCTTGGCACAGTTTTTTCATTTTCAAATAGAGATAATAAGGTAAGTGCAAGCGCGGATGCAGCGGCGGCTCCCGCTTCTATTTTAAACCTGAACGGTGAATTAAAGACCGCGCTTAAAGGTGGACAGAAGGAAAACGTATATTTCGGCACAAACAACGGCAGCACGGTGAAATGGCGAGTTTTGGATACGGGCGATAACAACAAGTACGGCAGCGGTATGCTTCTTTGGGCTGATAAACAGGTTGGTGATTGTAAGTATAACCTTCGTACCAACGCTGAATACGCGTTCTGGGGAACCAGCTATATTCGCTCGAAGTTAAATGGTCCCTCTGCGCCTTACTATCCTACGATAGGCGGCGGCATCGCTACGGTCCCAGATGAGGATTCCTGGTACAGCAAACTCTTCAAACCTTACGAAAAGTCGTCGGTGGTGAAGGTATCATATACGACGGACGACTGGGGCTTTGACAACTCGTCGTGGCTGGCGGATCATAAGTTTGCATATAAAGATATAGTCGCCGATAATTGGGTTAATGGTAAATATAAAGAGTCTGCACTGGGCACGAGCTTTGGGCTATACGCGACGGTATCGGACGGAAACGGCGTGCAGGAGCGCACGAACGACTGGCTGTTCTTATTGGACTACTACGACATAAATAACGTAAGTTACGGCTTTGTCGATAGTGACGGGAAGACTTACGCCCAAAAGGTTTCGACCGGTTGGGATGCTGCTACCTCGGATTTTTATCCCGGCGATTTCCCTGGTACTGGTCAAAGTATCGACCCCACCAGGATAGCCGACTATCTGAAATTCACTGACACGAAGTCCTTTTATTGGCTTCGTCCGGCGGGGCGAGTCTATGAAGGGGAGTCGGCTGGGCTTATGGTTTCTTCGGGTGGTAATGTCACCCGTGGTGTTGACTCGTGGGGGGTACGTCCTGCTTTTAATCTGGAAACGAATAACGTGGTATATGCAACGGCTGCGTCGCTGAATTCAATGGGTTCAACGCTGTCGTCGGTGAATACCGCGGCAGCCAATGACGACGGCAAACCGGCATACAAACTGTACATAAAAGGCGAAAGTTACGAAGCAAATACTACTTCTGCAAAGTCGTATATGGCGGTGAATAACAGCACTATAACTGTTGCATACAATAACCCCGCAAATATTTCAAGCGGCAATTTGGTATTGCTTTTAAGCAAAGCGGACGGTTCGGTTGAGTATCAGGCGGAACGGAGCGTAAGCGGAGTTGTATCCGGACTCAATACGGTAACTTTCACGCTGCCTGTGAGCGTTACGTACAGCGATTATAACGTTTCGATGCTGTACACTTCCGAATATGACGGCTCTTCGTCCGAAACGGTTCACTGCTTGTATAAACTGGACAGCCTTTTAAACACGCCGTTCGAATTCAGCACGGAATACAACAACTCGTTAAAGTGGATAACCAATTTGGAAAGTGCGCAAAGACCGAGTTGGTATAACGAAAAATTGCACGGCAACAGTGCGTTTGTGTCGGTACAGTCGATAGTGTATACCGACAATATAGGAGCGCACACAAATGAAACCGTGCAAACTAGCGATGTTAAAGCGGCGGGCACGTACGCAGTTACCTTGCATCTTGCGGAAGGCTTAAAGTGGAGCACGGGCGACAGCGACGACAAGACTTTCGATTTAGTCGTTGACAAAGCCGACCCTACGGTTACCGCCACTGTGGGCATAAACAACATTTACGTTACAAACGGCTTTCCGAAAAATGGGGACGGAACGGCAAACGTAACCAATACGGCAGCCGGCGGCACTCCGGGTACATTCACCTGGAACGTCGGTCAAACGCCGAGTACAAGCACGCCTACGTATACCTGTAAGTTCACGCCTACCGATATCAACAACTTCAACACCAAGGATGATTGCCCCGTAAGCGTTACTTTTGTAGAGGACGAGGTTACGGGTGTAACTGCAAGCGTTGCCGTGGACGGTACCGGCACGGATAAGCTTTATACTTCTAACACTCTCGATAAGCTTAAAGCCGCGCCCTTTAGCCTCACAGTTAAACTCGTTCACGCAAGCGGTTATCAGGAAGAAGCTTCGGATTATACTATAAAGGTATTAAATGACGGTGTGTTGCAGGACTATTTCCACGCGGGCACGAACACCGTGCAGGTGGAAAGCAACGGCTACGATTGCAGCTTTACCGTTGAAGTTACTGCGGCGGAAATCGACAGTATCAAGGATGTTGACTTTAATCAGAACGGAAGGACCATTTATCCAAACACCCCTTTGGATAGTATAGAAGACTTGTTTACCGTCAGGGGGTATTGGAATTACAATATAACCAAGTTCGAAACGCTTGATAAGGACAACTTTAAGCTTGACGGAACTCTCGTTCCCGGTACCGGCACTTCAACTCTTTTCGTAGTGTATACGAAGGGCGGCGCGGAACAAAGATATCCTATTCCTGCCGGTGTACTGAATAAAATTACCGTTGATTATCTTACCTACGATATGGACGGCGTTGAGCTGACGGGAGAAAAGACCGTAACTTACGACGGTGACTCGCACGCGCTTACTTTGACGGGCACGCTGCCGGACGGCGTAACCGCAGGGAATATAACCTACACCAAGCAGGGCGGCACTCCGACTACGACCGCACCGACGGATGCGGGCACTTATACGGTTAAGGTAAGCTTTACAGGCGACACTGTAAATTACAAACCTATAAACGACGTAACCGCAACATTGACCATAAATAAGGCTACGGTTACGGGAATTGTTTTCGAGGATGCGGTTAAGCCCGAAATTACGGGAACGACTTACACGCTGGAAGCGACGGGTTATCCTTTGTGGGTAAACGTTACTTACAGCGTAACGGATAAGGACAAAAATCCGCTTACCGGAATATCTTTCAGTGCGGCAGGCACGTATAATTTTACGGCAACTTTCACTATCGACGCCGCGCACGTAAATAATTACGAGGCTATAAACCCCATAACCAAAACGCTTACTATATCGGATAAGCCGCCCGTTGACGGCGCGGACGATATAGTTGTGGAGGCTACGATAACCGTAACCTATACGGGCTCGCCCGTGGACTATTCGGCAAAGAACGTGCCCGACAGCGTTACTCCTTCCTATACGATAGTAAAAAAGGACGATGCGTCTTTCAGCGGCACGGACATAATAAATGTCGGCGTTTATACGGTTACTGTCAGCTTCCAGACGCCTGCGGACAAAGCGCCCATTGCAAGCAAGACCTGCGTTGTGACGGTTGTAAAAGCGACCGTCAATATGGACGGCGTTGAGTTTGCAGACAGGACTGTTACGGGCAACGGAAAGCCGCACAAGGTGGAGGCAACCAATCTGCCCGACGGCGTTACGGTTGAGTACGAGTATGGCGGAAAGAAGCAGACGACACCGTTCGAATTTGTTGACGTAGACAAGTACACCGTTAAGGCGCATTTCACTTACGTGGACGAGAACAACTACGAGCCGATAGATTTCAAAGAAATGACTCTGACCGTAAGCGACGCGGTTGTGGAAAGCATTTCCGCAAAGGTAGAGGACGGCGCGAAGTTCGATATTAACGGCACGCTTGACGACGTTAAAGCCAAGCTGACCGCAACGGCGCATTTCAACAACGGCACGACGGAGCAAGTCAAAGCCGAAGATCTGGCAATCACCTGCGCAACCCTGCGCGACGGCGGCTTGCTGGAAGTAGGCACGCAGATTATTACGGTTACGTACAACGACGGCACGCAGGACTTTACGACCACGGTACAAATCGAGGTTGCAAGGGCAAAGGTTGCGCTGCCCGTATACAGCGGCAGTCTTAGATACACGGGCGACGTTTTGAAGCCCGCGGTAAGCGACTTTACCGGCTTTGACGGCGCGCTTATGGCGTTTGTGGAAAGCAAGACGGTTGCAGGCTTGAACGTAGGCGCATACAAGGCGGTGTTCGCGTTGAAGGATAGTGAACGTTACGAATGGGCAACGACAACGACCTATAAAAAGGCGGTGTTTGCGGCAGTCGCATACGAGGAAGTCGTGCTTGAAGATTACGAAGCGGCGGTTGACTGGAATCTTGCAAGAGCCAGGATAACTGCAACCAAGGCAAACGGCAAGCTTCCCATATTTGCAAGTGAAAGCTATACGGGTTCGTTCGCGGAAATAGTAGGTTTGAAGTACTACACGGACGAAACCTGTGCGGAAGAAATTCCCGCAGACGAGCTTGCGTATTCCACCAAATATTTTGTAAAAGCCGAGCTTTTGGACACAGCTAACTTCGAGCTTGACGAAACGGCAATGACTTTATCCAAAACGGCGTTCGAATATACTACGCCCGAAAAGCAGCTCACCGTTTGGGAAACGATAGTTAAATTCCTTTCCGCAAACTGGCTGTGGATAGTAATTGCGGTCGTTGCATTGATATTGTTAATCACGCTGATTGCCCTGGCAGTGCGCGCGGCAAAGAGAAAGCGCGAGCGCGAGGAGCAGAGGCTGGCAAAGGAAGAGCGCAAGGAAGAGGAGCGCAGACTGCGCGAAGAAGAACGCCGCCGCGAGGAACGCGAGGAGCGTATGGCGCGTTTGTCCCAGCCTCAGATGATGATGCCGCAGATGATGCCTCAAATGCCTCAGATGCCCCAGGGTCAGCCCCAGTACGCACCTCAGGCACCGGCGGCAGGCGGCGGCACGGTTACCGAAGCGCAGTTTATGCAGATGCAGTCCGAAATTGCTACTTTAAAAGCCGAGGCAACGCTCAGGGCGGAGGCGGCTTTAAGGGCGGAACAGCAGATTGCGCAGACCAAGTCCGATTTGCAGTATGCAAGCATAATGGCACGGCTGGGCGGCGAGCAGTTTGTTCAGGGCGGTATATCGCTTGACAAGCTGACCGAGCTTATCAGAACGGAAGTCAACAACGCGTTCGAGAGCAGGGAGAAGAAGGCGGCGGCACCCACCGCGCCCGAAACCAGTGCGGCAACGCCCGTTGCAACGCAGGTTCCCCCCGATGCGGTTATGACCACGGTGACTACTACCAAGATAGACACGACCAAGAAGCCCGCGCAGCCCTTACAGGCAAGCGCGCCCGCTCCCGCAACCAGGACGGTGGTGCGTAACTTCGTTGCGCCTATGCCCGTGGACGACGGAAGAGTGTTCGACGTGGGTGGCTTCTACACCCCCGCGGACCCCGTTGATTTGGGTATGAACGACGAGGAAAATAAAGACTAAATAAAAAAGGGAGAGCCCCGCGGCATTTCGCCGCGGGGTTTATCGTTTTGCTGTAACAACATTCGTTTACTTCACTTTCTTTTCGGGCAAAAATTTCCAATAGCGCACGGGCATATAGCCTTTCATCTGCTTTTCGTGCGGACGGCTTGCAATGTTGACCGAATTATAATACTGCCGCCACAGATTTTCAAAATACGCCTCGTATTCCGAAAGATAAATCTCGGCGGAGTCGGCGTATGTTATTACGATTTCGTGCCCGTCAAATAGCGCCGCCCTCTTGCGCTTTACGTCGTGAATGACAAATTTTTTGCTTGCAAATCGCGCGGCAAAGTGTCGCGCGATTATGTCCGTAATGTCGTTGTCGGGAGAGTAGGGGGCGTAAAGCACGCCGTCGGCGTTCTCCATAAACCGCAAGAAGCCCTTCATTCTGTGTACTTCGCCGAAAACGCGCGTGCGTATTTCGGTCATTTCAATCACTGTAGGGTTGGCAAGCATCGCGCGCACCGCGCCCTTGTGCGCTACAATCAGCTTTATATATTCGAACGCCACGTTTTCTTTAAGCGTGTGATTGCTTCTCAAAAGCAGGCTTATGTCTTCCTCGGCGCCGCCGTCCAGCTCGTTCAGCTTTGCCCTAACGCGCGCGGCTTTTCCCTCGTTTGTGGCAACGTCCTTAACCTCGAAGCCAAGTCCCAGCTGAACGCTGCGCTCCGAGGTAATAATACAGTCCCTGTCGTTATAAGCTTCGAACACCGCCGTGTAAAAATTTTCTTCTGTGCCGTCCACAATGTAATACGTCATATTTCACCCGTGAGGGCGCTCAACGCAACCGAGGGGGAGGAAAACATACTCAGCTGTTCCTCGTTCTCTCTGATTCCGTCCAGAAGCAGTGCGGCTTTAACGGCGTTTCCGCTCTCCAAGCCGTAAAATTTGCCCTTACAGGTAATAAAATGCTTCGCCCTCTTAAGTATTATGCGCATTTTTGCAAGATTATCAAAGTCCAGCGCACCGTATTTTCTCGCCTGCATTATGCGGTACGCGCTCTTTGCGCCTATTCCCGGCACGCGCAAAAGCACTTCCAGCGGCGCGGTGTTGATTTCTACGGGGAAGAGGTGCATATTGCGCATAGCCCACGCGCATTTGGGGTCGAAGTCGAGGGGGAGGTTGTCGCCCTCGTCGCATATCTCGCGTACGTCAAAGCCGTAAAAGCGTATCAGCCAGTCAGCCTGGTAAAGTCGGTGCTCTCTTAAAAGCCCCGCGCCGACGGTCGGCAGCTTGGGACTTTCAACCACGGGAACGTAGGAGGAGTAGTAAACCCTTTTCAGTCCCATCTTGCGGTACAGCGCTTCGGTCAGCCGCAGTATCTGTCCGTCGCTCTCGGGCGACGCGCCTATAATCATCTGCGTGGTCTGCCCCGCGGGTATAACCTTGCCCTTGCGCACCTTGTTTTCCTTGTCGTAAATCTGCGCGGTGCTCAGCTTTTTCATCGGCAGCAGCAGGCTTTCCTTTGTCTTTTGCGGCGCAAGCAGTTTAAGCGACTTTTCACTGGGCAGCTCCACGTTGAAGCTCATTCTGTCAACGTACTTTGCGGCGCGCATAATAATCTCATCGTCGGCGTGCGGAATGCCCTTTAAGTGTATATAGCCGTTGAAATTGTAAACCTTGCGCAGCTTGACAACCGTTTCGCACAACAGCTCCATAGTGCGGTTGGGCGTGTCGAACACCGCGGAGGAGAGGAACAGCCCCTCGATATAGTTGCGCATATAAAAATTTATAGTGAGATTGCAAATCTCGTCGGGAGTAACGCGCGCCCTTCTCACGTCCGCACTGCGCCTGTTTGGGCAGTATTCGCAGTCGTAAAGGCACTCGTTGCTCATTAAAATTTTCAGAAGGGATATACATCTTCCGTCGGGGGTAAAGGAGTGGCATATCCCGCCGACGGAAGAATTCCCGAGCCCGCCCTTCGTGTTCACCCGTTTAGATCCCGAAGAGGAGCAGGAAACGTCGTACTTGGCGCTTTCGGTTAAAATTGTAAGTCTTTCGGCGTCCAACATACTGCGTTTACCTCAACAAATACGCACGGAAAACCCGTTCTTTTCCGTAACGAACAAATGTTTGTATTGCTATAATATCACTAAAAAACCCGTCTGTCAACCGCTTTTTTGGAAATTTTATTAAAAGTTTCACTCATTTTTCATAATCTGCCCATTGTCGTTTGCCGTCAGGCGGTTTATAATTATAATAGAGATTAGGAAATACGGGAGCCGGAAATTATGAAAGTTCTTATTGTCGATGACGAGGATATGATCCGCAACGTGCTCAAAGAGTACGTAGAGTTCGAGGGTAACGAGGCTTACGAAGCCGCCGACGGAATGGAGGCGGTGCGTATGTGCAAGGAGGGAGATTTCGACGTCGTTTTGATGGACGTTATGATGCCCCGCCTGGACGGCTTTTCCGCAGTCAAGGAAATCAAAAAATTCAAGGATATTCCCGTCATTATGCTCTCGGCGCGCGGCGAGGAGTACGACAAGCTTTTCGGCTTCGAGATAGGCGTGGACGACTACGTGACCAAGCCGTTCTCGCCCAAGGAGGTTATGGCGAGAATTAACGTCGTGACCAAGCGCAGAAAGCAGAAGGAAGAAACGGGCGACGTCGTCACGTTCGAGGGGCTGACGGTGGACTTTGCGGGGCGCAACGTTTTCGTTGACGGCGAAAAAGTCGATTTAACGCCCAAGGAATACGAAATTCTATTTTACTTTATAAAGAACAAGGGCATCGCTTTAACGCGCGAAAAGCTGTTGTACGACGTGTGGGGCTTCGATTTCTACGGCGACGACCGCACGGTGGATACGCACATAAAGATGCTGCGCGCAAACTTAAAGCAGTACCGCAAATTCATTGTCACATTAAGAGGTGTAGGCTATAAGTTCGAAGTCTGAAAGGGTGCGCGAAGACAAGCCTAAACGCCCCAAACAATTAAAACTCAAAAGAATAAACAGCACGACCACGATTCTGTGGAGGTATTTCGCCTTTTTCGCGCTGGGCGTCATAACCGTAATAGCTCTTGTCTGTTACGGTATTTTGGGCAACACTATAATGTCGCAGGAAAAGCGGCGCGTGCGCTCGGTGGGCGAGGAAATGACGCTTACCGTAAGCGACAGCCGCGTGCCCGAAGCGCTTATCATCCAGAAGATTGCCGACTATTCGCTTACCGACGGCGTGGACGTCTTTATTTTTGCGCCCGACGGCACGGTGCGTGCGGGTGCAGCCGTTCAGCCCGAAAAGCTTCAAGCGCTGTACGATTCCGTAAACGCCAAAGTGGGCGAGTGGGAGGACGGAAAGAAAGCGGAGTTTTCCTCGCGCGACGGCAACAAGACGACCTTCAACTACGCCTCGTGCGTGCACCTGCGCGGCGAGGAGCCTTGCAAGCTGCTCGTCCGCTATCCCGTAACTCACATTGCGGCGGCTATAAACCAGATTAAAATTTACGTGCTTATAGTGTCACTTGCCGCGTTTTTAATCGCCTTTTTCATTTCCTATTCGCTTGCCAACAAGCTGTCCGGTCCCATAAGAAATATTTCGGGCACGGCAAAAAAGCTTGCCGCGGGCGATTACGAAGTGCAGTTCAATTCCGCCGAGTATGCCGAGATTGCAACCCTTTCGGACACGCTCAACTATATGAAGGACGAAATACGAAAGAGCGACCAGTTCCAGAAGGAGCTGCTAGCCAACGTCTCGCACGACCTCAAAACGCCGCTGACTATGATAAAGGCATACGCCTCTATGATACAGGAAATTTCGGGCGACGACCCCGAGAAGAGGGCGAAGCACTTGCAGGTAATTATCGACGAAGCCGACCGCCTTACGGGCTTGGTCAACGACATTTTGAGCACTTCCAAGATAACCTCAGGGCTGGAACAGCTGAATAAAAAGGTCATAAATTTAACCGAACTTTTATACGGAGTCATAAACAAATTCAGCTACCTGCAGGAAACGCAGGGCTACAACATAATGGTGGACGTGGAGTCCAACCTGTACACCCTCGCCGACGAGGAGCAGATTTATCAGGTCATATACAACCTTATATCCAATGCCGTCAACTACACGGGAGAGGATAAGACGGTTTATATCTCGCTCAAATTCGACGCGGAGGGGCAGCGCATAAAATTTGCCGTACGCGACACGGGCAAGGGTATTGCGGAGGACGAGCTCGCCCACATCTGGGACAGGTACTACCGCAGTAAGGACAGTCACCTGCGCCCCGTCAAGGGCACGGGACTGGGTCTGAACATAGTCAAGGTCATATTGCAAAAGCACGCCTTCAACTTCGGCGTTAACACAAAAGAAGGCGAAGGCTCGACCTTCTTCGTCGATTTCCCCGTAGCTTAAATAAAATCAACCGAGGGTAACGCCCTCGGTTGATTTATTTTTTGCGCGGTGTTATAATGCGGTTATGCAGGAAGAGTTTAAAAGGACCGCCCTTATGCTGGGCGAAGATGCAATAGAAAAACTTTCGAAGTGCCGCGTAGCCGTGTTCGGTCTGGGCGGCGTTGGCGGTTACGTCGTTGAAGCGCTTGCGCGCGGCGGCGTGGGCGCGCTCGATTTAATCGACGGCGACAAGATTTCAGTCACCAATATAAACCGTCAGATTCTGGCTTTGCAGACGACCATAGGCGAGTATAAGGCGGAGGCGGCAAAGCGGCGCGTTGCGGAAATAAATCCGCATATATGCGCTGTCGGGCACAGTATCTACTTTGACGGCGCAACTTTAAGCGACTTCGATTTCACCGCCTACGACTACGTAGTGGACGCCATCGACAGCGTTACTTCCAAGCTGCTCCTTGCCGAGCAGTGTCAAAAGGCTGGCACGCCTCTTATATCCTGTATGGGCACGGGCAACAAGCTCGACCCTATGGCGTTCAAGGTCGCTGACATATCAAAGACTTCGGTCTGTCCGCTGGCGCGCGTAATGCGCAGGGAGCTGAAAAAGCGCGGCGTCGAAAAACTCAAAGTCGTCTATTCGGAGGAAACTCCGCGCCGTGCAGATAACGGGGAGGAGGATGCGCGCGTTCCCGCCTCGGTGTCCTTCGTGCCGCCCGCCGCGGGGCTTTTAATCGCCGCAACGGTAATAAAGGAGTTGCTCGGTCTTTAACGCGGTTACAAATTCTTCCATTTAAATTTTGCGGCTTTTGTCAATAATTCATTTGCTTTTTTTCAAAGCCGGTTTTATAATTAAACATAACTAAAAAAACTTTTGTTCACATTCCGAAAATGCAATTCAAACTCAAATCGAAATTCAATCCCACGGGCGACCAGCCGCAGGCGATAGAGCAGCTTGTGGAGGGCGTAAAGGACGGAATACGCACGCAGGTGCTTCTGGGCGTAACGGGCTCGGGCAAGACCTTCACTATGGCAAACGTCATAAAAGAGGTCAACCGCCCCACGCTTGTCATCGCCCACAATAAAACGCTTGCGGCGCAGCTGTGCAACGAATTCAAGGAGTTCTTCCCCGAAAACCGCGTGGAGTATTTCGTTTCCTATTACGACTACTATCAGCCCGAAAGCTATATCCCCTCGACCGATACCTATATCGAAAAGGATATGAGCTTAAACGACGAGATTGACAAGCTGCGCAACTCCGCGACCAGCTCTCTCGGCGAGAGGGAGGACGTCATAGTCGTCGCTTCGGTTTCGTGCATTTACGGCCTGGGTGCGCCCGAGGAATATTTCCGCCTTTCAATATCGCTGCGCCCGGGCGATGAGCTTTCGCGCGACGCGCTGATCCGCAGACTTGTCGAAATACAGTATCAGCGCAACGACACCGACTTTCACCGCACCTGTTTCAGGGTGCGCGGCGATACGGTGGAAATCTTCCCCGCAAGCAATTCGGAGGTGGCAATCCGCGTCGAGTTTTTCGGCGACGAGATTGACAGAATATGCGAAGAGGACGCGCTTACGGGCAATATAATTTCCCAGCTTTCGCACGTGCTAATCTTCCCCGCAAGCCAGTACGCCGTCGGCAACGACAAGATGCAAAGCGCGCTCTCTATGATAGAGGTCGATATGCAAAACGAGGTCAAGGCGTTCCGCGACGAGGGCAAGCTTTTGGAGGCGCAAAGGCTGGAACAGCGTACGCAGTACGACCTGGAAATGATGCGCGAAATAGGCTATTGCAGCGGCGTTGAAAACTACTCGCGCTACTTCGACGGGCGCGCCCCCGGCGAGCCGTCTTTCACGCTGTTGGACTATTTTCCCGCAGGCAAATTTTTAGTGTTCATAGACGAAAGCCATATGACTATACCGCAGATACGCGCAATGTACCACGGCGACCGCTCGCGCAAGGACAACCTTGTAGGCTACGGCTTCCGCCTCAAATCGGCGTACGACAACAGACCGCTGACCTTCGAGGAATTCGACGCGCGCGTGCCCCAGCTCATCTGCGTTTCGGCAACGCCCGCCCCCTACGAAATGGAGCAGGCGGGGCAGGTGGTGGAACAGCTCATACGTCCCACGGGACTATTAGACCCCGAGGTGACAATACGCCCCACCAAGGGACAGATTGACGACCTTCTGGGCGAGATAAACTCAGTCGTAGCCGGCGGCGGCAAGGTGCTCGTCACCACTATGACCAAGCGTATGGCGGAAAACCTTACCGACTATTTAAAGGAGCACGGCAAGCGCGTGCGCTATATGCACTCGGACATAGACGCGCTGGAGCGCATCGACATAATCAACGGACTGCGCGGCGACGAATTCGACGTGCTGTGCGGCATCAACCTTTTAAGGGAGGGGCTGGACCTTCCCGAGGTCAAGCTGGTTGCAATTCTGGACGCGGACAAGGAAGGCTTTCTGCGCAGCGAAACCTCGCTTGTGCAGACCATAGGCAGAGCGGCGCGTAACGCCGAAGGGCGCGTTATAATGTACGCCGACGAAATAACCGGCAGTATGCGCCGTGCAATCGACGAAACCGAACGCCGCCGCAAGATACAGAGCGAGTACAACAAGGCGCACGGAATAGTGCCCAAAACCATAATAAAGGAAGCCAAAATCTCGCTTGGTATAACCAGCAAAAAGAGCTCGTCGGACGATATAAAACTTGCGGATATTCCCGCGGAAATCGAAAAATTGAAGGCGCTTATGAAGATTGCTTCCGCACAGCTGGACTTCGAACGCGCAATAGAAATCCGCGACACCATTTCCCAACTCAAAAAGAAGCTTTTGAAAGCTAAAAAATCATAAAGAAAATGAAAGAAGAAATTTACGTTAAAGGCGCAAAGGAAAACAATTTAAAGAATATCGACGTCCACATTCCCCGCAACAAACTCACGGTTTTCACGGGGCTTTCGGGCAGCGGTAAATCGACGCTCGCTTTCGATACGATTTTTGCCGAGGGGCAGAGGCGGTATATCGAAAGCCTTTCGTCGTACGCGCGCCAGTTTTTGGGGCAGATGGAAAAGCCCGACGTCGAGCTTATCGACGGGCTTTCCCCCGCAATTTCAATCGACCAGAAAACGACGTCGCACAACCCGCGTTCGACTGTCGGCACGGTCACGGAAATTTACGACTATTTCCGTCTGCTGTTCGCGCGCGTGGGCGTTCCCCACTGTCCCGAGTGCGGCAGGGAGATAAGGCGGCAGTCGGTTGACGAAATCGCCGATAAGGTTATGCTTATGCCCGCGGGCAGTAAGATTATGGTGGAAGCCCCCGTCGTCCGCGGCAAAAAGGGCGAGTTCGTCAAGGAGCTTGCATCCTACAAAAAGAGCGGTTACGGCAGGGTGAAAATCGACGGCTCGGTCTACGACCTGCAGGAAGAAATTCACTTGGAAAAGAATATCCGTCACAATATATCGGTAATAGTTGACAGGTTAGTCGTCAAGGAGGGCGTTTTAAAGCGCCTTACGGACAGCCTGGAAAGCGCGCTCAAACTCGCCGACGGACTTGTGGTCATCGACTGCGAAGGGAAGGAGGATTTGTATTCCACCAAGTACGCCTGCCCCGACTGCGGAATATCCTTAGAAGAAATCGAACCCCGACTGTTCTCGTTCAACACCCCTTGGGGCGCGTGCCCCGAGTGTTCGGGTCTGGGCTTCAAGCAGATAATCGACCCCGACCTGATTTGTCCCGACAAGAGCAAGTCGCTCAGAGACGGCGCGATTAAAATAAGCGGCTGGAATCTGGACAGCTCGGCAATGACCCAGATGTATCTTTCCTCGCTTTCCAAGGTCTACGGCTTCTCGCTGGACGTTCCCGTAAGCGAGCTGCCCGACGGCGTATACGATATGCTTATGTACGGCAACGGCGGCGAAAAGATTGATTTGCAGTACAACGCGCACCGCTTTTCGGGAAGCTATAAAACCGCGTGGGAGGGCTTTGCCGCCAACCTGCAACGCCGCTACAATCAGACCAGTTCGGACAGCGTTAAGTGGGATATAGAGCGGTATATGCGCACGTCGGACTGCCCCTGCTGTCACGGCAAACGCCTTAAAAAAGAGGCGCTTGCTGTCACCGTCGGAGGTAGGAATATCGCCGAAATCTGCGATATGTCGGTGGAGGATTTAAGGGCGTTTTCCGACTTTTCCTTCTTCACGCCCACCGAGCATATGATTGCGGACAACATAATAAAGGAAATCAACAGCCGCATAAGCTTTATGGAAAACGTGGGGCTGGGCTATCTTACTCTGTCGCGTTCGGCGGCAACCCTGTCGGGCGGCGAGAGCCAGCGCATACGCCTTGCAACGCAGATAGGCAGCGCGCTCACGGGCGTTTTATATATTCTCGACGAGCCGTCCATAGGTCTGCACCAGCGCGATAACCTCAAGCTTTTGAATTCGTTAAAGGGCTTGCGCGATCTTGGCAACACGCTCATAGTGGTGGAGCACGACGAGGATACAATCAGGGCGGCGGACTATATAGTTGACATAGGACCCAAGGCGGGCGTGCACGGCGGCGAGGTCGTCGCGTGCGGCACGCAGGAAGATATTATGGCTCAGCCGCTGTCCATTACGGGCGACTTCCTCGCGGGGCGCAGGAGCATAAAGGTCCCCGAAAGGCGCGCCCAAAGCGACGGCAGATTTTTCAAGCTCAGCGGTTGCCGTCAGAACAATTTAAAGGGCATAGACGTGCAGTTCCCCGTCGGGCTTATAACTTCGGTTACGGGCGTTTCGGGAAGCGGCAAGTCCAGCCTTGTCAACGAAATTCTATATCCATATCTCGCAAACAAACTCAACGGCGCGCGCAAAAAGCTTGGCAACGCGGAAGGGTACGAGGGCATCGAATATTTCGATAAGGTCATCGCAATCGACCAGCAGCCCATAGGCAGAACGCCGCGCAGTAACCCCGCAACGTATACGGGCGTATTCACAATGATACGCGACCTTTTTGCCGCCACACCCGACGCCAAGGAGAGGGGATACAAGAGCGGAAGGTTTTCCTTCAACGTCGCGGGCGGCAGGTGCGAGCACTGTCAGGGCGACGGCATTTTGCAGATAGCAATGCACTTTCTGCCCGACATCTTCGTTCCGTGCGAGGTATGCGGCGGCAAGCGCTACAACCGCGAAACGCTGGAGGTCAAGTACAAGGGCAAATCCATTTCCGACGTGCTGGAAATGACCATAGACGAAGCGGCGGAATTCTTCGCGCCCGTTACTTCCATATACAACAAACTGAAGACGCTTGTGGACGTCGGGCTCGGCTATATCAAGCTAGGACAGAGCGCAACCACGCTTTCGGGCGGCGAGGCGCAGAGGGTAAAGCTTGCGACAGAGCTTTCGAAGCGCGGCACAGGTAAGACCTTCTATATCCTGGACGAACCGACTACCGGTCTGCACACCTACGACGTCGAAAAGCTGGTCAATATTCTTGCGCGGCTGCGCGACGGCGGCAACACGGTTGTGGTGATAGAGCATAATCTGGACGTTATAAAGACCTCCGACTGGATAATAGATTTAGGACCGGAGGGCGGCGACAGGGGAGGCACGCTGATTGCCTGCGGCACTCCCGAACAGGTTGCGCAGTGTGAGCAAAGCTACACGGGGCAATTCTTGAAGGATATTTTATAAACGGAAAATTTCAAAAGTGCGGCGGAGCTGAAAAGCTCCGCCGCACTTTACTTTATACAAACCTTAACAAAATAAAGCAGCGCGGAATACCTTGATAGTACGGTAAAAATCTATCTGTAAGGAAGTGCTCTCAATATGCCCAAACCTCTCATTGCGGAAGGGGGATATCCCTCGCTTAAGGACCTACAATGCGACGCCTACGCCGCGCGGATAATTTCCTCGGCATACGCCACTTCGGCAGGCGAATTAAACGCTACGTTGCAGTATATCTATCACTCAATCAACTTTGCGTACAAAAATGACGAAAAGCGGGCGGAACTTTTAAAGAGCATTGCAATCGCCGAAATGCACCATCTAGACCTGCTGGGCGAAGCCCTTATGCGGCTGGGCGCGCCTCCCGTGTACAGCTTTGCGCCGCCCGCGCACTACAACTTTTATTCCACTAAATTCGTCGCCTATTCGCGATCGCTGCGCAATATGATAGAGGACGACATAATGGGCGAAAAGTACGCCATATACGGCTACGAACGTATGCTGCCGCGCCTTAAAAACGACACTCTGCGCGCGCTTATCTGCCGCATACTCGAAGACGAGCAGCTACACGTAGAAGTATTGAAATCGAGCTTGGAGGGACTATCCTGTTGACATAACCGCCAATAAGATGTAAAATTACACTATGCAAAAATACGATGTTGCCGTAATAGGCGGAGGCGCCGCAGGGCTTGCGTGCGCGGTGAGCTTAAAGCGGCGTGAACGTAATTTATCCGTAATAATTATAGAGGCGGGTGAGCGCGCCGGCAGAAAAATCGCGGCAAGCGGCAACGGTCAGGGAAACCTTTCCAACGCCGATATGCGCGCGTGCCATTACCACGGAAGCGGCTTGTCGCTTGCCGAAAAGCTGTGCTGTACGGGTGCGTACAATCCGCTTGATTTGTTCGATTTTCTGTTCACTACCGATAAGGCGGGGCGCATATATCCCGCGGGCAAACAGGCTTCGGCTATCTCCGACTGCCTTTTGCGCAATGCGGAAAAACTCGGCGTTGCGTTAAAGCTTTCAACCAAAGTCACGGCAATAGAAAGGGGCTTCAAGCTGACGTTGTCGGACGGCTCGCGCATTGCGGCGGACAGGGTTGTTCTGGCGGCGGGCGGCAAGGCGCAAAAGCAGTTCGGCACGGACGGCGGCGGATTTGCCCTCGCACAGTCGCTGGGGCATACGGTAACTAAGCTGGAGCCGTCGCTCGTTCAGCTCAAATGCGACACGCGCCATATCAAGACGTTAAAGGGCATACGCACCGAATGTAAGGTCACAGCTTACGGCGCGGACGGCGCGCTGCTGGGCACGGCTTCGGGCGACGTCATATTCACAGACTACGGCGTTTCGGGCAACGCAATATTTTATATATCCGCATACTGCGCGGGGGTGAACGGCGCAAAGCTCTCGCTTGAATTTCTGCCCGAAATTTCCAAAGAGGAAATCGTGCGCGACGTGGAGCGCAAGGCAAAATGCGGCTATCCGCAGTCAGAGCTTTTATGCGGCACTCTGCACAACCAGCTCGGCAGGGCGGTAATAAAACGCTGCCAAAGCGGCGCGCCCGAGGAGATTGCCTCTATGGTTAAAAACTTCACGCTGGACGTCGAGGGCAGTCTGGGCTTCGACTACGCGCAGGTCACAAAGGGCGGCGTACACGCAAAGGACGTCGGCGACGATTTGCAGAGTAGGCTGGTGTCAAATCTCTATTTTGCGGGCGAGGTTCTGGACGTGGACGGCGACTGCGGCGGCTACAATCTGACGTGGGCTTTCGCAAGCGGTATGCACGTTGCCAAGTGCATTTCCGACAGTTACAATTCCGATGATTAAGCGTTTGGATAACGTAAAACTTCCCCTGGGCAAACCCGAAAGCGACCTTCTAAAAATCGCCGCAAAGAGTCTGGGCAGGGAAGTAAAATTTTTTAAAATAATAAAAAAATCTCTCGACGCGCGCGACAAGCGCAACATCTTCTGGCTGTATTCAATCGCCTTTTCTTCAACCGCGGAGGAGGAGCAAAAGCCGACGTTAGAAAGAGTTAAAAACCCGCCGACAGTCGCCGTTATAGGCGGCGGTCCTGCGGGGCTTTTCTGTGCCGTGCGCCTTGTCGAGCACGGCTTTAAACCTGTCGTAATAGAGCGCGGCGAGTGCGTGGAGGAGCGCAGACAGACCTGCCTGAATTTCTTTGATAACCGCGTGTTAAACCAAGAGAGCAACGTGCAGTTCGGCGAGGGCGGCGCGGGCGCATTTTCGGACGGCAAGCTCAACACGCGCACAAAGGACGGACTCAACCGCGACGTGCTTTCTCTGTTCGTAAAGTTCGGCGCACCCGAGGACGTCGCCTATCTCAACAAGCCCCACGTCGGCAGCGACAAGCTGTACGGTGTGCTTCAAAATCTGCGCGCGTTCGTCACCGCAAACGGCGGCAGCTATATGTTCGATACCAAGCTGGTCGGCATAGGACAAGCGGACGGCGCGCTTAAGTCTTTAAAACTTCAAAACGTCAAGAGCGGAAAGACCACTGAGTTGAACGTGGACTGCGCAGTGCTTGCCGTCGGTCACTCGGCGCGCGACACCTACGAAATGCTCAATGATAGCGGCGTGTATATGGAAGCGCGCGACTTTGCCGTGGGGGTCAGGGTGGAGCACCTTGCCCAATCGATAGGTCTTGCGCAGTACGGCGAAAATTATAAGCTTCTGCCGACGGCGGACTATCAGCTGGTCAGCCACGCGCACGAACGCACGGTATTCACTTTCTGTATGTGCCCGGGCGGCGTAGTCATTCCCGCGGCAAGCGAGAAAGGCGGAGTGGTCGTCAACGGTATGAGTATGCGCGCACGCGACGGCGCAAATTCCAATTCCGCGCTTATGGTGCAGATGCACCGTTCCGATTTCGGGTCGGACGATTTGTTTGCGGGCGTCCGCTTTCAGCGCGAGCTCGAACGAAACGCATTTATTGCGGGCGGCGAAAGCTACCGCGCGCCCTGCCAGCTTTTTAAAGACTTTGCTGCGGACAGGCAGTCGTCGGGCTTTGGCGAGGTCAAGCCGACGTACGCGGCGGGCACGGCGTTCGCGCCCCTTTCGCAGGTGCTTCCCAAGGTTGCGGTGCAGGCGCTCAAAGCGGCAATACCCGATATGGGCAGAAGGTTAAAGGGCTTCGACAGTCCCGACGCGCTGCTGACGGGCGTGGAAACGCGCTTCTCGTCACCCGTAAAGATAGTCAGGGGAGAGGACTTGCAGTGCGTATCTTTAAAAAATCTTTATCCCTGCGGCGAGGGCAGCGGTTACAGCGGCGGAATAACTTCCTCCGCGGCGGACGGCTTGAAGGTTGCCGAAACCATCTTTGCGCGCTATTTACAATAAAAACATAATTTGTTCATACAGTTTACACATTGACGGACTATAATAGCCTCACAACAAAGTTCCGCACACACTAACTTTTTTCATATTCTCTCTTAAAAGAAAACACACGGCACAAACGTGCAGTGTGTTTTCTTTTTGCCGCGCGTGGCATATTCGGCGCCCGCCCGCGAATAGAATTTATTTGAAATGAAAAACAGTCTGTTCACCCAAATGATATACCGTATAGTGCTCTGCTGCGTTGCGGGGCTCGCAACGCTGTTGTCGTTCAGATTCTTTTATAACGTCTACACGAACGACAGCACGTGGGATTTCGTAAAGGGCGTTTCCGACCTGAACCTGAATTTTTTAAAGTACTACACTAACATTTCCAACTGGCTGGTCTTCGGCGTATCGGTTGCGGTGCTCGCGGACAACGTAAAGAGGGTGCGGGCGGGCGAAAAATACGGACACAACAGAGTTGTGCCCGCGCTCAAATTTATGACTACCGTAATGATTGCCGTCACCTTTCTGGTGTACAGCACTATGCTCGAAAACCCGTTTACAATAAGGTACTGGCGTAACCTGTACAACCTTTCCTGTCACGTCTTTTCGCCTGTTTTGTTCGTGCTCGACTTTATGCTTTTCGACGAGCACAGGACGGTAAAGGTTTACTACCCCGTGCTCGGTCTTATATTTCCATTGATTTACTTTTTTTATATACTGCTGCTCGGCGCGTGCATACCCGACTTCAAATATCCCTATTTCTTCCTCGACGTAGATAAATACGGCTACGGTATAGTGGGGCTGGGCGTGCTTGCGTTCACTGCGGGCTTCCTCATAATCGGCTACCTGCTATGGCTGTACGATAAACTTATAAAAGTAAACGGCAAGTGGAAGCTGGTTTTCAGCCGATCGTTTCAACGTTGATAAGGTTGCTGTTGCCGCTCTTGCCGTTGGGCGTACCGCCGGTAAGAACAATCCTGTCGCCCTTGCTGACAAGCCCCGTATCTATTGCGGCGCGCTTTGCGTAGTGGAAGAGTACGTCCACGGAATAGAACTCCTCGCTCATAACGGGTATAACGCCCCAGCTCAGCGCAAGCTTTCTGTAAGCGCGTTCGTCCGTGGTCATACCGATAATGTCAATCATAGGTCTGAAACGCGAAACCGTTCTTGCCGTGCCGCCCGTACGCGTGCACACGACTATAACCTTTGCGCCGATGTCCTCGGCAAGCGTGCAGGCGGAGTGGGAGAGCGCTTCCGCAAGATTTTTAATGTGATAGTCGCTGTCCTTTATATACGCAATGTAGCTGGTGTTCAGCTCGGCCTGCTGCGCGATTTTCGCCATCGCCTTAACCGCCTCTACGGGATACATACCCGCAGCCGTCTCGCCGGAAAGCATAATGGCGGAGGAGCCGTCGTAAACGGCGTTTGCAACGTCGGAAATTTCCGCTCTGGTAGGTCTGGGCTGTTTAATCATAGATTCCAGCATTTCGGTTGCCGTAATAGAACGCTTTCCGCGTCTGCGGCATTTGTTTATAATTGTCTTCTGAATTGCGGGCAGCTCCTCGAAGGGAACTTCAACGCCGAGGTCGCCGCGCGCAACCATAACGCCGCCGCACACGTCGATAATGGAGTCGAGGTTGTTTACGCCCGAGCGGCTTTCGATTTTCGCAATCAGCTCGATCTGGTCGTCCTTGTCGCCGCACTCTCTCAGCCAGTTCCTCACGTCTATAAGGTCCTGCGCCTTGGATACGAAGGAGCACGCAACGAAATCTATTCCCTGCTCTACGCCGAACTTCAGGTCTGCTTTGTCCTGCTCGGAAAGGTATTCCATTTCCAGCTCCTTGTCGGGGAAGAACATCGACTTGCGGTTGGAAAGCTCGCCGCCGACGATAACCTTGCAGATAACGTTGGGCTTTTCAACCTTAACTACTTCGAATATTATAAGACCGTTGTTCAACAAAATTTTGTCGCCGGGGAACATCTGCTCGCAGATGCCGGCAAAGGAAACGGAAACGCGCGTCTTGTCGCCTTCAACCTCGTCGGTGGTAAAGGTAAAGGTATCGCCGTCTTTTAAATTGACCTTGCCCTTCGCAAAGGTCTTAATGCGGAATTCGGGACCCTTGGTGTCCAGGAGAATGGGCAGTGGCACCTTCTTTTTTTCGCGCACCCTCTTGATAAGGTCAATCTTAACCGCGTGTTCCTCGTGCGTTCCGTGCGAGAAATTGAGTCTGGCAACGTTCATACCCGCGTCAATCATCTTGGATAAAACTTCTTCGCTTTCGCTTGCGGGACCGAGCGTACATATAATCTTTGTTTTCTTCATAATTAACTCCCAAAAATTTTTTACGCTTTTATTTTAGAATAAATGAAAGTAAATTGCAATAATTATCTCGGAAATAGTTGTACAAAAAATAAAAATCGTGTTAAAATGTAAAAAATCCGAGTTAATTATACGGTTGCGGGCAAAGAAATTTGCGTGAGGAAAGTCCGAGCATCACAGGGCAAGGGTGCCTGTTAACGGCAGGTGAAGGCGACTTCAAGGAAAGTGAACAGAAATATACCGCAGCTTTTAGCTGTAAGGTTGGAATGGCGAGGTAAGAGCTCACCGTGGCGGCGGTAACGCTGCCAGCCAGTCAAACCCCACCCGATGCAAGATTGGGATAATACCTTATTTAGATATAGGGGCTGCCCGTCCGGTATTATCCGTTAACATCGCTCGAACCGTTCGGCGACGAACGGTCTAGATAGATAACCGTACACGACAGAACTCGGCTTACAGATTAATCTCGGATTTTGAATTTTAAAATATTTTACTTCCCAGTATACTGGGAGTATAATTTATATACATATTTACGGGAGGAAAGAAAATGCGTTGTAAATATTGCGGAAGAGAAACAAGTGGCAACGCGGAGATTTGTTCTTATTGTATATTGCAACTAAAGTCAAAAAATAGTATTGACAGTAGCAGTAAGCCGCCGGAAAACACGATAGCGGTAGTGGGCTTTGTCCTTTCGTTTTTTGTTGCTATCGCCGGTTTGATTTGCTCGATAATCGGTTACAATAGGGCGCTAAACGATGGTGCGCCTCATAAGGAGCTTGCTAAGGCAGGTATTATTTTGAGTGCCATTGCTACGGTGTGGGGATTTATCGCAATCATAATTTATGTTTCGGTAATTATAACCGCACTGATTTAAGACTTTTTAAATGAATAGAATTAAAAGGCGTGCCTTCGGGCACGCCTTTTTTAAACCAAAATCATTTTTTCGTTAGGGTTGTCGAGAATAAGCGGAGTGCTCAGATACCGCCATAAGCCGTATGCTTTGGACGACAACTCCGCGCACATTTGTGCGCTTTCGGTGTTTTCTGGAGTAACCGTCAGCAGAGGGAGCAGCTCGTCCGCGCGTTCCTTTTTAACCGCAAGCACTTTGATTGGCAATTTGCTCTGCAAAAATTCCTGCGCTTGGTCGGCGTACAAGCCCAAAAGATTTGCGGTAAGTATGCGCCTGATGCGCGCCTTGGAATAGCGCTTGGAACACGCTAGCTCGGTAATTTCTTCGAAGGAGTGCCCGAAAGCAAGACTTTTCAGTCTGTTTTCCAGCCCCTCGGTACAGCCGTAAACGCGCTTCAAATTTTCCTTGTCGCAAAGGTACAGCCAGTCCGCGGCAAGGCGGCGGAACCTCTCGCCGTTATCGGCGGATTTTATAAAGTCGTCATATGAACATTCGGGCATTTCGCTCTTGATTTGCGGGGTGTCGGCGTTTGCGCGTATGCCGCTCGCCGAAGAATATCCCCCAGCAAGCCTCTCGTCGTTAAAGCCCGCGCCCACGCGCTTTACGGGTACAAGTTTTATATCTGCGCCCGCGCTCAGTATGGCTTTCGCGTATTCAACGCCCAGCACGTTGTTGGGGGAGGAGAGCAACTCGCCGTTGCCGCCGCACGCCCCGAACGCCGCGCCGTAGCTCTTTATATAACTTTCGCCCCCGTCGAGGTGCTTTTCAAGCGTAGCCTTAAAAAGCGCACTCTCGTTAGTCAGAATTTTGGCGGCACTTTCGAATTTTCCGCCGTCCTCGCAGCTGCTCTCGCAGCCGAACGCAACGCATTTGACCTGCGGTATCGACGAAATAATACTAACCGCACCCTTTGCAAAAATTTCCGCGGGCGCAACGGCAAAGTGGGCGGGCAGTTCGACGACGGCGTCTGCGCCGCATAAAATCGCGTGTTTGGCACGCAAAAATTTGTCGGTGCGGCATATTTCTCCGCGCTGCGTAAAGCTTCCGCTCATCACGCACAGCACCGCGTCGCAACCGCTCAGCTCGCGCGCACGCCGCAGTAAATATGCGTGACCGTTATGAAAGGGATTAAATTCACAAATAATAGCACAAATTTCCATTTTAATCTTTACAACCGCAAAAATTTATTATATAATGATACCGTTCAATAATCCGCCGTCTACTTGTATTATAAAGCATAAAAGCGGATAAATAAAGCATTTTAAGGAGTTTTGATATGGGATTACTTGAAGAGATTAAGGCAAAGGCTGCCGCACGCAAAAAGACCATAGTTCTTTGCGAGGGCGAGGACAAGCGCGTTATCGAAGCCGCGGCTAAGATAACCAAGGAAGGCATTGCCAAAATAGTTCTTATAGGTAATAAAGAGGAGTGCGCAAAGGTTGCGCCCGGCGTTGACCTTACGGGCGTTACGCTCATCGATCCGCTTACGTCGGACAAGACCGCAAAATACGCGGCGATTTTATACGAAGCAAGAAAGGCAAAAGGTATGACCGAGGAGCAGGCGGCAGAGCAGGCTAAGGACAGAACTATGTTCGGCGCGCTTATGCTCAAAGCGGGCGACGTTGACGGCTACGTTTCGGGCGCCTGCCATTCTACGGCAAACACGCTCCGTCCCGGCTTGCAGGTTGTAAAGACCGCCCCCGGCATCAAGACCGTATCTAGCTGTTTCATAATGATAGCCCCCGAGGGTGAAAACAAATACAATCCCGACGGCGTTGCTGTATTCGCGGACTGCGCAATCAATATCGAGCCCGACGCACAGCAGCTTGCCGACATCGCGGTATCCTCCGCAAAGACGGCAAAGGCAATCGCCGGCATCGAGCCCAGAGTAGCAATGCTTTCGTTCTCGACCAAGGGAAGCGGCAACGACGACAAATTCTTCAAGTCCGTTCCCAAAATGCAGGAGGCAACCGCGCTTGCAAAGGAGATGGCTCCCGACCTCGCGCTCGACGGCGAATTCCAGTTCGACGCGGCAGTCGCTCCCGAAGTTGGTCAGCTTAAAGCTCCCGGCTCCAAGGTAGCTGGTCACGCAAACGTATTCGTGTTCCCCAACATCAACGCGGGCAACATCGGCTACAAAATCGCACAGCGTTTCGGCGGCTATATGGCAATCGGTCCCATTTGCCAGGGCTTTGCAAGACCTCTGAACGATTTGTCGAGAGGCTGCAACGTGGAAGATATCGTTGCTACCGTCGCAGTTACTGCATTACAGGCAGAGTAATTTCAAGGAGAGAAAATAAATGAAAATATTGGTAGTTAACGCAGGAAGCTCTTCACTTAAATATCAGCTTATAGATATGGAAACCGAAGCCGTACTTGCAAAGGGCGGCGTTGAAAGAATAGGTATTCCCGGTTCGCTCTTAAAGGCAAAGGGTAACGGCAAGGAAAAGGTATACACCCAGGATATGCCCAACCACAAGGTTGCAATTGAGCTTGTGCTTTCCGCATTGCAGGACGGCGAAATCGGCGTTATCAAATCGATGAACGAAATCGGCGCGGTAGGTCACAGAGTAGTTGCCAGCGGCGAATACTTCAAAAAGCCCACGCTCGTCAACGATGAGGTTATCAAAACGCTTGAAAAGACCTTCGAGCTTGCGCCCCTGCACAATCCCGCGGCGGCTACGGGCTTAAAGGCTTGCATAGAGGTTATGCCCAAAACGCCTATGGCGCTCGTATTCGATACGTCCTTCCACCAGACGATGCCCGAAAAGGCGTATATGTTCGGTATCAAGTACGAAGATTATAAGGAATACGGCGTAAGAAAGTACGGCGCGCACGGCACCAGCCACAAATTCGTTTCTGCGGAAGCGGCAAAGTATCTCGGTAAAAAGCCTTCGGAGCTTAAAATAGTAACCTGCCACCTCGGTAACGGTTCGTCCATTTCGGCGGTTGACGGCGGCAAGTGCGTTGATACGTCTATGGGCTTCACTCCTTTGGACGGCGTGCTTATGGGTACGCGTTCGGGCTGCATAGACGCGTCTGCGGTTGAATTCCTTGCAAGAAAGAAGGGCTTGAACCACGCGGATATGGTAACTTACCTCAACAAGCAGTGCGGCGTTGCTGGTATTTCGGGCGTTTCTTCCGACTTCCGCGACCTTGACAACGGAGCAAAGGAGGGCAACGCAAGGTGCGCTCTCGCTCTGGATATGTTCAATTACCAGACCAAGAAATTCGTCGGCTCCTACGCTGCGGCAATGGGCGGACTTGACTGCATAGTGTTCACCGCAGGCATCGGCGAAAACTCGCCCGGCGTTCGCGAAGGCGTTTGCGAAGGACTTGAATTCCTCGGCGTGCAGCTCGACAAGGCGGAAAACGCAAAGCGCGTGGACGGCATACACGAAGTATCCGTCAAGGGCAGCAAGGTAAAAGTGCTTGTAATTCCTACGAACGAAGAGCTTGTAATCGCAAGAGAAACGGCGGAACTTTTATAAAAAAGCGCAATTACGGCGCGTTTTGAGTTGACAAAGCGCGCAAACGTAATATATAATCGTGTAGTCGGCTCAGAATATGATATTAGAGATTAAAAAGCTAATGGCAAGGGCTGCTTACACGGGCGAATTTTCGTTCGAATATCAGCCGCCGCAGGAAAGTATATTGATTCCGTTATGCCGTATAGAAGGCGGCGTAAAGGTGACGGGCGATTACGAAATTTTCGAAAACGACGAGGTGGAAGTAACCTTAAAGATTTCATATCTTCTCGTCGGTTCGTGCAGTTACTGCCTTGCGGAAGCGCAAAAGCCCGTTGAGTATTCAACCGACGTGTTGTTCGTAACCGACAAAGACGATTGCGACAACTACGTTTACGACGGCAACAGGCTCGACTTATCGACGGCCGTAAACGACGCATTGCTTTTCAGTCAGCCCAAAGTTTTGCTATGCAAAGAGGACTGTAAAGGCGGCAAATTCAACTAAGACAAATATAGAGAGGTGATAGATAATGGCAGTACCCAAGGGAAAACAGTCCAAGAGCAGAACGAATAAGAGATTCGCTAACTATAAGGCTACGGCTCCTACGCTTGTAGAGTGCCCTCATTGTCACGAGCTTATGCAGGCGCACAGGGTCTGCAAAAACTGCGGCTACTACGATAAGGTAGAAGTCGTTGCTCAGTCCGACGCCAAGAAGTAATAAAATAGAAAAATAAGGTAAAGCGGGCAGTAATTTGCCCGCTTTTATCATATAAAATTCTTTTACAAATTTTACGATAAATGATATAATATACATAAGGAGTGTATAAATATGTATAAAATCGTTAAAAAACGCGTTTTAAATCCTACCGTAACGATGATGGACATCTACGCGCCGATGGTCGCAAAAAAGGCGCAGGCGGGTCAGTTCATTATTTTGAGAGTGGACGAGGACGGCGAAAGAATACCCCTCACCGTCGCGGGCTACGACAGGGAAAAGGGAACGGTTAAAATAATTTTTCAGATAGTGGGCGGCACGACGATGCGCCTCAATGCCAAAAACGAGGGCGAATATATCTGCGATTTCGTAGGGCCTCTTGGCTGTGCCACCAAGACCGACGGCATTAAAAAGGTGTGCATAGTCGGCGGCGGCGTGGGCTGCGCAATCGCCTTGCCCGTTGCCCAGCGCTTCAAGGAGCTGGGTTGCGAGGTCCATTCAATAATCGGCTTCCGCAACAAGGATTTGCTCATTCTGGAAGACGAATTCAGAGCTTGTTCGGATAAGCTCATCATTATGACCGACGACGGAAGCTACGGCAGACAGGGCGTGGTAACCGTGCCTTTAAAGGAAGAAATAGAGGCGGGCGAGCAGTTTGACGAGGTCATTACCATAGGTCCGCTCATTATGATGAAATTCGTAGTCGCAACCACTAAGCCCTACAATATCCCCACAACCGTATCAATGAACCCCATTATGATAGACGGCACGGGTATGTGCGGCGGTTGCCGCTTAACGGTGGGCGGTCAGACAAAGTTTGCCTGCGTGGACGGTCCCGACTTCAACGGCTTCGAAGTGGACTTTGACGAGGCTATGCCGCGCGCTTCCGCATACGCGGATTTCGAACGCCGCGAAAGAGAGGCGTGCTGCAATCTCTTCACTAAGGAGGTCAAGTAAATGGCTATTCAACCTAAGAAGAATCAAATGCCCGTACAGGACGCGAAAGTGCGCGCCCGCAATTTCAAGGAGGTTGCGCTCGGCTACACTCCCGAAATCGCCGTTGCGGAAGCAAACAGATGCTTAAACTGCAAAAACAAACCCTGCGTTTCGGGCTGTCCCGTCAACGTGGAAATTCCCTCTTTTATAACCAAGATTAAGGAAGGCGACTTCGAGGGCGCTTATGCGGTAATTTCGCAGAGCTCGTCCCTGCCCGCTGTGTGCGGCAGAGTTTGCCCTCAGGAGAGCCAGTGCGAAAGCAAGTGCACCTTGGGCATCAAGTTCGAGCCTGTCGGCATAGGCAGACTTGAAAGGTTTGTTGCCGACTGGCATAATCAGAATTACAAGGGCGAAATAACCGTGCCGCAGTCCAACGGTCACAGGGTTGCCGTCGTCGGTTCTGGTCCTTCGGGCTTGACCTGCGCGGGCGACCTCGCAAAAAAGGGCTATAAGGTCACCGTTTTCGAGGCGCTTCACCTTGCCGGTGGCGTACTCGTCTACGGTATTCCCGAATTCCGTCTGCCCAAAACCATAGTGCAGAAGGAAGTTGAAACGCTTAAAAAATACGGCGTGGACGTAGAAACAAACGTCGTAGTCGGCAAGACTATCACCATTGACGAGCTTTTTGAAGAGGGCTACGAGGCGGTATTCGTCGGCAGCGGCGCGGGTTTGCCCAGATTTATGGGTATCCCCGGCGAAAGCTTGAAGGGCGTGTATTCGGCAAACGAATTTTTAACGCGCAGCAATCTTATGAAAGCGTATAAGGAGGACAGCCAAACGCCCATTCTTCACGGCAAAAACGTGGCTGTTGTCGGCGGCGGCAACGTCGCAATGGACGCGGCGCGCACGGCTTTAAGACTGGGCGCGGACAACGTCTACATCGTTTACAGGCGTTCTATGGAGGAGCTTCCCGCCAGAGCGGAAGAGGTTGAGCACGCGCAGGAAGAGGGCGTCAAATTCGAAATTTTGCGCAACCCCGTCGAACTTCTGGGCTATAACAATCCAGACGACAGGCGCGACCCCAAAAACGGCAGCGTAATCGGAATGAAGGTCATCAAGTGCGAGCTGGGCGAACCAGACGAAAAGGGCAGAAGACGCCCCGTAGAAGTGCCCGGCAGCGAGTACGTAATCGACGTTGACTGTGTAATTATGTCCATAGGCACCAGCCCCAACCCGCTCATCAAGAGTACGACCGAGGGGCTTGAAGTCAACCGTCACGGCGGCATCATCGTCGAGGAGCAGACCGGCAAGACCTCCAAGGAGGGCGTATACGCGGGCGGCGACGCGGTTACGGGCGCGGCGACCGTCATTCTCGCAATGGGCGCTGGCAAGACCGCGGCAAAGGCGATTGACGAATATCTTTCCAAAAAGTAAGCATTATAATAATATGGTAATGGAAATAGAGCTTGAAAAACTCACAGATTACGCGCAGAGCGTAAACGTAATATGCGACGGGGCGGCGGAAACCTATGCCGTCGGCACGCAGGAATTCAAGGCAATCTGCGCCGAATGGAACAATATGCTGGACGGCGCGCACGAGATGCCCGCTTTCGGCGTAAGTCTTAACGACTACACGGTCAAGGAAATGAAGAGCGGTGTGTGGGTGGAATTCGATTTCGGGAGCACGTTGTCCGCAAACGGTATGCCGTTCGACAGACTGCTTGTAAACGCGCAACCCGAAGGGTATGGCTTCAACATAATAAGGCACACGGCGGAGAGCGGTTACGACGGCAGGTGCTTTTATTACGACTTAGCCGGTAAAACTACAAGCGCTTTCTATAACTGTCTTACAAATTTAAAATAAAAAAATAAGCCCCGCGCAGTTTGCGCGGGGCTTTGAAATATTTATATACTCTGTTTATAAGCTTCTATCGCCTTGGAAAGCTGGTCTGGACAGGAGGTGCCGTTGCGGCAAATCGTGCCCTTTAAAATCGAGGCAACCTCGTCTATATCTCTGCCCTCGCAAAGCTTTGCAACGCCCTGCAGATTTCCGCGGCATCCGCCCACGAAGCGGAGGGAGTGCATCTTATTGTTTTCGTCAACCTCGAATTCTATTATCTGGGAGCAGGTCCCGCTCGTCTTATAACTAAACATATCAATCTCCGTTAGTCGCACAGATTTTCGTAAATAACCGAATAAACGTCCGCGGCTTTTTCTTCCCATTTTTTATATATTTTGTTTGCCGTCTTTCTGTCGGAAACAACGAATTTCAATTCAAGCATAGGCTGAACGGGCGCAAGTATTTTCAGAAAAACGGTGTAGGTGCCGTCCTTGTTCTGATAGTAGTCCGCGCGGCACTCCTGCCTGTTTTTGTACTTTGCGCTGTTCTTTTTTACAAAGCGCGAAATTTCCTCCCTGACGCTCTTGGGAATGTTAATATAAAAGTTCGCAAGCGTTTCCCTGCCGTCGGGGGTAATGGAATAAAGCGTATCTTCGTCCTCGCTGACGACGTAAATAAAATTGTCGTCTATAAGCTTGTGAATGACGTTAACGCAGTCCATATAACCCATCCAGTCGTTGGAGGTGGAGCACATATCGACAATAGTCCTTTCGGACAAAGCGCTTTCCATCTTATCGAAAACGAATAAAATTATTAACTTGTTAGTGGGTGTTTCCGAAGATTTTATCATATTGCGCCGTCGTTTTGTATTGATTTGCGAAAATGCTTACTAATTATAACTAATATTTGATGCAAAATCAAGATATTTAGGCGAAAAATATTTTATTTTGTATTTATTTGTGATATAATGAATAAAACTCTATTAGTGGTGGATAAGTGGAAACGACTAAAACTCAGCTTAAAGGTTTTTTAAATAAGTGCCGCGAAGTCAGAAATTGCAAGTTTATAATGGCTACGACCAAGATAAAGGATTTGTTAAAGGCGATAGTCAACAGCGCCGACCTTTACGAACTTTTCAATACGGTTGCCGCCAATTTCGACTACGTTGCCGCCAAGCAGACCTGCTTTGTCGAGGCGGAAGGCGGCTACGGCAACAGCAAGCTCGTGCTTCCCGATACTATCGGTGACAGGCTGGCTTTCATATTCTGCCTTCTTGTTGAATTTGACCGCAACGACATCAATTTCAACGCGTTTTTACAAAAATATTATCCCAAGGACGGCAGCTATTATGCAAGCTACCAGCTCTTTTGCGACGAAATTATAGGCAGTCTGGAAGTCATAATCTGCGATATTTACGCCGAGGAGCTTTCCGAAGGCGAACATCCCGAGGCGTTGCCCGTACCCGCAAAACAGGCTCAGTTGCCTCCCGCAGGCACGCAAAAGCCGACGGCTAAGGCACCGGGCGCAAAAATCGCGGCTTCGGTAAACACCGTATGTATGTTTATCGAAAGCGAAAAGGAGAGCGTTGAGGACTCCGACCTCGGCGACGAGGAAAAGGAAGCTGCGCGCACCATTTTAGAAAGTCTTTCCGCGGCGGTCAGGGCAGGGGACGCTCAGAATATAAAGGCGCTCATTTGCGGATATAATTATCTGGTAATGTCTACCGAATTTGTCAGCGACACTCTTTCCGCATTGTTCGAATCTCTCGGCGATCTGGTCGGCTCTCTATGAATTTTAAGGAAGAAAAGCTGTCGTCGCGCGTCGTTTACGACGGTAAAATTTTAAGGCTGGAAGTGGATAAAGTCCGTCTGCCAGACGGTTCGGAGTCTGTGCGCGAGTGCGTCCGCCACTCCGGAGGCGCGGCGGTGCTTTTAATCGTCGAAAACAAAATCGCGCTCGTAAAGCAGTACCGCTATCTGTACGGAAAGGAAATATACGAAATTCCCGCAGGCAAAATGGAGGCGGGCGAGGACCCCGCGGTTGCCGCACTGCGCGAATGCGAGGAGGAAACGGGCTACCGCGCGCAGGTTAAGCACCTGCTGGATATATATCCGTCGCCCGGTTATACCGACGAAATTATTCATATCTATCTTGCGGAGTGCGGCGAATTCAAAGGTCAGCACACCGACGAGGGCGAATTTTTAACCTGTGAATTTATACCGCTTGAAAAAGTGATAAAAATGATAGAGAGCGGCGAGATTTGCGACGCTAAAACCGTCGCGGCAATATATAAGTATCTATCAATAAAATAATAAAGGGGGTCAATCCGACCCCCTTTAACTTTGCTTACCGAACGGCTCGCTTAGTTGCAGCCGCAACCGCAACCGCCGTTACCGCCGCAGAACAAGCTGTTCAGCGTGCCGTTTTTCCACATACTGTAGATGAGAGCAATAAGTATGGGCGTACAGCTACCGGCAAGAACGCCTTCCAGTCCGTTGCCGCTGCAACCGGACGCGATAAGTAACAGAATGAGTATCCACAGACAGCTGTTGCAGCCGCCGATGTTAAAAAGGTTCATAGTTTTCCTCCTGTATTTTACTCTGCAAGGCGTTATGTAAAGGTTAAAATTGACCTTGCAGGTCAGCCACTTTCGTTATGCTTTATACTAAATAATATTTATCACGGCAAAAAAATGTTACCCGCCAATTCGCTTGCTTAATTGCGGGCATAATGCTATAATTTAATAAATTTAATGAAATTTTAATCATTTTTGATAACTTTCGGCGGGTATTGCACCGCAAGCCCGACCGCGATAAAAGTATAATAAAATTTTTTCTGCGGATATTCGTTATATGAAATCCGACGGAGGTGTACAATGAAGGAAGACAAGGCGCATCTTGTCGCGTTTATAGGCGTAATGTTCGCGCTTATATTCGTCTTGTTTATGCTCGAAGGAGCGTTGTCTATCTTTGCAGGCGTATCCACCTGCGTGCTCTCGTTGCCCGTCGCCATCGCGCTGAGTATGTACGACGACTGGAAAAAGAGCTTTATCGGCGGAACGCTTCTCGGCGTTGCAAGCTGCATTTTCTGCCTTATATTCGGTATGGCAGTGTATGCAAATCCGCTTGTTTCGGTGCTTCCCAGGCTGCTTCTGGGAATAACGGCGTACTGGTCGTATTTCGGACTTTCAAAGCTTTTCAGAAAGGCAAAGCATAAATATTTCAGGGAAATACTGCCTGCGTCAATCGGCGCGGTCATAGGCACGCTTACCAACACGGTTTTGTATATTCTCGCTATCGGCGTGTTCGTCGATAAGGACATTATGGGCGTCGGCACCCAGCTTATGCAGATTGCCGTAGCCATCTATTTCCCCATAGAGCTGGTTGCAAGCTTCGTACTCGTTCCTACCTACGTACTCGTTATGAAGAAGGTCAGCAACAAGTACGTGGTCAAAAAGAAGAGCGCTCCCGCCGTGCAGGAAGTCGCCGCAGAGAGTGCGGAAGCGGATACGGCGGAAACAAATACAGGTGAAGAATGATAATCTGTCTTGACGTAGGCAATACGAATATAAAATTTGCGCTGTTCGAAGGCGAAAGCTTAAAGCTTTCGTTCCGCGTGGCAACCGAGCACAAAAAGACGTCCGACGAATACGGCGGACAGCTTTTAAGCATTCTCGCTACCAACGGCATTGCCGTTTCGGACGTTACGGGCGGAATAATTTCCTCAGTAGTGCCGCCTTTGGACTATACGCTCGAGCGTATGTGCCGCACTTACCTCAAAATAAAACCGCTGCTTCTTGGTGCGGGCATTAAGACGGGGCTCAACCTGCGCGTGGACAACGCAAGGGAAGTGGGCGCCGACAGGGTAGTCAACAACGTTGCGGCGGTCAAAAAGTACGGCGCGCCTCTGATCGTCATCGATTTCGGAACGGCAACCACGTTCAACGCTATCAACGAGCGCGGCGAATTTATCGGCGGCGTAATCGCTCCCGGCATAAAGGGCTCGCTGGACAGCCTTGTCAACGGTACGGCAAAGCTGCCGCGCGTGGAAATCGAGCGTCCCGAAAAGGTCATCGGCACCAACACGGTCACGAATATGCAGTCGGGCATTGTTTACGGCTTTGCGGGACTTGTGGAATATATCGTTAAAAAAATAAAAAAGGAAATGAAGGCGGAAAGCATTACAACCGTCGCAACAGGCGGCTTTTCGGAAATAATCGCCAAGGAAATTTCCTGCATAGACAAGGTTGACAAGCTGTTGACTTTGGAAGGGCTCAGATATTTGTATTACTTAAATTCGGAGGCAAAACAATGAAAAAAGTCGGCGTTGCCATATTGGGACTGGGAGTCGTGGGCGGCGGAACCTATAAAATTCTCACCGAACACAGGGAGGATTATCAGCGCACCCACAAGATTGATTTAGTCGTCGAAAACGTGCTCGAACTCAGAAAGGAGCGCGCACTTGCGCTCGGCGTGGAGGAGAGCAAGATTGCCGACAACATTGCGGTCATCTGTTCCAACCCCGAAGTCGATATAGTAATCGAGGTTATGGGCGGAGTGGAGCCTGCTAAGACGTTCGTGCTTGCCGCGCTCAACGCGGGCAAATCGGTCGTCACCTCCAACAAGGAGCTGTTTTGCAAGTACAGTCACGAGCTGGAAAAGGCGGCAATTAAGAACCACTGCGGACTGTTTTACGAGGCAAGCTGCGTAGGCGGCGTTCCCGTTATCCGCGCGCTTCTGGACAACCTGCAGGGCAACAAAATCCTGTCTATGATGGGAATTATAAACGGCACGACAAACTATATTCTCACCAAAATGTCGCGCGAGGGCGCAAGCTATCAGGACGTGCTTAAAGAGGCGCAGAAACTCGGCTATGCGGAGGCGAATCCCGTTTCCGACGTGGAGGGCTACGACGCTACGTATAAGCTTTCCATTCTTTCCAGCCTTGCGTTCCACACTAAAATTCCCTACACCAAAATTTACCGCGAGGGCATCACGGGCATTTCCGTTGAAGACATAGAGTACGGCAAACAGTTCGGCTTCGTCATCAAGCTTCTTGCAATCGGCAAGAACGGCGACAACGGAATAGAGGTACGCGTTCACCCCGCGTTCATTCCCTGCGACCATCCGCTTGCAAGCGTAAACGACAGCTATAACGCGGTTTATATCACGGGCGACAGCGTAGAGGACGTTATGCTCTACGGCAGAGGCGCGGGCGCGCTTCCCACGGGCAGTGCAATCGTCGGCGACGTCATTTACTGCGCAACCCACACCAATTACAGATATTCGACCTTCACCAATACCGAGGACGCCGCGCCCAACACTAAGTTTATCGAAAATTTCGAAAGCGCGTACTATATCCGTCTGGAAGCAAACAACCGTCCCGGCGTGCTTGCAAAGGTTACGTCCATATTCTCGCGCTGCGGCATAAACGTCGCGCAGATGATTCAGAAGGACGGCGAAGGCGACGTCGTACCCGTCATTTTCGTAACGCACAAGACCAAGGAGCACAGCGTAAACAAGGCGGTGGAGGAGATTAACGCTATCCCCGAAATCGCAAAGGTTGCCGCCGTTATCCGCGTAGTAAAATAATTTTTCAGATGAAAGTTCTCGTCGTAGAAAACGCCTATATAAAAAACAAGTCGCAGATTTCCCAGGCGGAAAGAATTGCAGAGGAGCTTAGGCTGCTCGGCGCGGCTGTCGATATAAAAAAGAATTTCAACCTTGCGCAAATCACGGGCAACCGCATAGCCGCGCAAGGTTATGCTTTTTGCGTCTTTCTCGATAAGGACAGGGTGGCGGCAAGGCTGCTTGAAAAGAGCGGTATGCGCCTTTTCAATACCGCTCAGGCTATTGAAACGTGCGACGATAAAATGCTCACCAATATCGCGCTTGCAAACTCCGGCTTTAACGTGCCCGACTGCGTTTACGCGCCCCTTTGCTATCACGCAGAAAGCGAGGTGAGCGGCGGTTTTTTGAAAGAGGTTGAAAAAGCTCTCGGCTTTCCGCTGGTTGCAAAGACCAATTACGGCTCGCTCGGCGCGGGCGTAACGCTCATAAAAAACGCGGCGGAGCTGCAAGCTTACGAAAAGCACAATCTCACTTTGCCACACTTCTATCAGAGGTTTATCGACTGCGGCTGCGGCGAAGATATAAGGGTGCTTGTCGTGGGCGGCAGGTGCGTGTGCGCAATGAAGCGCAGGAACGAAAGCGACTTCCGCTCCAATATCGAGCTGGGCGGCAGGGGCGAAAATTATCCGCTCGACAGTGAGCTGTCGGAGCTGTGCGTAAAAGTTGCACAAACGCTCAATCTGGACTACTGCGGCGTGGATATTCTTGCAGGCAGGGACGGCAAATACTACGTATGCGAGGTCAACTCCAACGCGTTCTTTGCGGCGGCGGAGGCGGTGTGCGGCGTAAACGTCGCCAAAGCCTACGCGGAATATATGATTAATAAAAGAAGCACACTACACTAATAAATGCAGTGTGCTTCTTTTATTTCAAAAACCTAATTTTATGTTCAGTCATCCCGGGGTACAGATTTAACGACGGAGTGGTCGCTTGTTTTTTAAAGGCTTTCCAAACTTGTTCTAAATCCCATATACCCTCAATTTCAGTATAGAGATAAATATCGTCAAATAAATGCTCGCCTTGGCTGTACACGTTATTGCTATCTGCAGCAATAGTGCATTCCGATAAATACGTCACACTCTCGTGCTCCTGTTTTTCACCGTTCCATACGGTTTTGGTTTTCGGCACTGGGTAATATGTGGCGTGAACTATGCAACTTGCGGTCCGTCCGTCACCCATATCGACATTTAAAAGGAGCTGGTTGAACGATAAATAATATTTGAGATTACCGTCATTATCGATAAATGGTTTGTAATCATTACGTCCTGCACGCACGTTTTCAACTTTCCAATCGTCGGTAAAGGTGATATTGTAGACTAACGAACTCATTCCTGCCGTCGCAAGGCAGGGGTGTGTGGAACCGGCGCCATAAAAACTAAAATACTTGGCCCTCAGTTGTTCGGTAAATTCACCTTCACGAATAACGGCCTCAATACAGGTTAATGCATCCATATTATATCTAATAATATAATCGGGGTAATAGGCAAACCAACCGAGATAATCTACGTAATTTAATTCGCCGCTTAATATTCTTTGATACAATTCCTCGTTTTCCGTTGTTCCAATTTCGTAAGAAAGTGTTTCGTCCTCCATTGAATAATCGAAGTCCGAATATGTAAATATGTTTGCCTGATCGGTAAAAAAATTGTAATTCGAATTAAGTTCGCGTATTTCCAAATCTTTTAGTGTTTGTTCAAGCTCGTCAATTTTGTCGATCTTGTTTTTATTTTGCGCTTCAAGCTCGGATATTTTCTGCTGCAAGGCGGCAATTTCATCGCTGTAATCAGTATTTTGGTTGCTTTGCAAATCCTTTATCTGTTGTTCAAGTTCGGCTATTTTTTCACTGTAATCAGGCTGGTTATTACCACTGCAACCAAACATACCGACACACGCACAACCAAAGCATATAAGTAAACAAGCTATTATTTTTGAAAACCTTTTCATAACGTAATTCCTCATTTATCGGCAGTTCAATTATATTCTAATCGCAATACGTTGTCAAGGTTCAGGCAGATTACTAATTTCTTTCAATCGATAATATAAATATAAAAGTTGTAGTTTTTACGGAAAAATCGCAAAATGGTAAAGTTTGTCGCAAATCTTGCAAGAGTTTTATATTGACGGAATTTAAAGTAAATGATAAAATAATGTCGTAATAAAAAGAGAGCGCAAAACGCTCGGGGAGGATAAAAAAATGGCACCTTGGCAAGTCGGTTTAACCGTCGGAGCAGTAGTACTAGCAGTATTCCTGATTTTGTTTTTCATCATAGGCTATATGAAAGCGCCGCCCGATACGGCATACATCATATCGGGACCTTTCAGACGTAAAATTCTTATCGGTAGAGCGGGCTTCCGTATTCCCTTCTTCGAAAGAGTGGATAAGATTTCTCTGCGCGTTATGCAGGTAGACGTCAAGACAAGCGAAGCCGTTCCCACCAACGAATTTATCAACGTCAACGTGGACGGCGTTGCCAACATCAAGGTTTCGTCCAATCCCGAACTTCTTAAAAAAGCGGCTGAAGCACTTCTGGGTATGAAGCAGGGCGAGCTGATAAGCCTCGTTACGCAGGTACTCGAAGGTAATATGCGTGAAATCGTCGGCTCCGTCGGCTTGAAGGAGATGGTGCAGGACAGACAGGGCGTTGCAAAAAAGATTACCGAAAACGTCGTTCCCGATATGGAAAAGCTGGGTATCGAGGTCGTAAACTTCAATATCCAGAACTTCAAGGACAACGCGGGCACCATAGAAAATATGGGTATCGACAACGTGGAGCAGATCCGCAAAAACGCGCAGATTGCAAAGGCGAACGCCCAGCGCGATATTGCCATTGCTACAGCAAATGCGGAGCAGGAGGCTAACGCCGTCAAGGTTGAAAGCCAGAAGCAGATTGCCGAGCAGAACGCCGCGCTTGCCGTACAGGAAGCGGATATGAAGGTTAAAGCGGACACCAAGAGGGCGGAAGCAGACGCAGCATACGCAATTCAGCAGGAAAATCAGCGTAAGACCATCGAAATCACCAAGGCGGACGCCGACATTGCAAGGCGCGAAAAGGAAGCCGAGCTTGCCGAAAAGGAAATCGCCATCAAGGAGCGTCAGCTCGACGCCGAAATCAGAAAGCAGGCGGACGCTATCAACTACAAGGTTGCAAAGGAAGCGGAAGCAGAGCTTGTAAAACGCCAGAAAGAGGCGGAAGCTATGGCGTTCGAAGCCAAGAAGAAGGCGGAAGCGCAGAAAGCTCAGGCGGAAGCTTTGAGGTTCGCTATGGAGCAGGAGGCGGAAGGTATCCGCGCGAAGGGTCTTGCGGAGGCGGAAGCTATCGAAAAGAAAGCCGAAGCTCAGAAGAAGATGGGCGAAGCTTCCGTACTCGAAATGTACTTAAGCGCACTGCCCGACGTTGTAAAGAACGCCGCGGAGCCTCTGTCGAGAACGGACAAAATCGTTATGTACGGCGACGGCAACGCAACAAAGGTTGTAAAGGACGTTATGAACAGCGCAAGCCAGATAATGGAGGGCGTAAAGGAATCCACGGGTATCGACATCTCGTCGCTGCTTGCGGGTGTAGTGGGTGGTAAGGTCGCAGCCAATGCGGAAAAGAGCGAAGAGCCCGCAAAAAAGAGCGGCAAAGCAAAGTAAACTGCCAACCGTTCGGATAAAGTAAAAAAAGGTCGGGGAAGTTGCAAAGCTTCCCCGGCATTTTAAAAACCGGTATGAAAGATAAGCAAATAAACGAAAACAAGCCCTGGCTGCAGGTGCGCATACGCAACTGCGAGATTTACGAAGGCGGCGAACAGGTTTACAGGCATTATATAAAGAGCAAGCGCGGTTATTTTTTTAACGCGTTTTTCGGCAAGAATTTCTTGAAGTATATGTTCTTTACGGTATTTGCCGCACTGCTGTATCTCACCGCCAAGTATGCGTTCCGCCGCGACGATATGGACGAATTCTTCTACGCAATGTACTTTTTTATGGGACTGGGCGTATTTATGTGGCTTGTCGATTTAACCATAAAGCTGTGGTTCTGGAAGTATACCAAACACGTCATAGTATCGGACAAAGGCATCTGGATAATGATCTTCAGTACCTTTTGGTGGAGCAAGGGATACGACGGTAAAAAGCACTTTTTCAGTCCGAGCTGGAGCTTTTATTCGTGGTCGGAGCTGGCAGGCGTCTTTCCCGAGCGCAGCCGCGTGTCCAAAATCTGCAAGCTCAGCGACTTCGTTATGTGCAGGTGGGACGGCGAGCAGGCGGTGCGCTATCTCGAAACCGATGAGGTGGACGAGATAGAGGGATACGCCAAGAAGCATATACCCAAAAGCAAGTGGGTTAAAAAGCGCGCACCTAAGCGCAAATTCTCGATTTTCGACTTTATGACGTAAAGGCTTACTCCGGATATTATAATTCTGGCGTTGCATATCATTTTTATGCTCGTTGATTATTACGTAACTGAAAAGGCTACCGTAATCAGATATTGCAAAAGGATAAAAAAGCAAAAAAATAAGAGCCCGAATTGAAAACTTTCAACTCAGGTTCTTTGCTTGGCAACGCCGAACGGTTTAACCGTTCGGCGCACTTTTATAATATAGGCAAACACCTATCTGCTAAATTGCTTTTTTGGTTGATTATGAAATTGATTTTTTTAATATTTTTTGATATAATTACTAGAACAAGTAAATGGAGCTACAAATGTTAAAATTAGTTGATATTCTCAATATTAGAATTGAAGAATATAAGAGTTACAAAATTCATTTTGCAACAGGTGTATCTGATAAAAAAGAACCGTACAATAAGTTTCTAATCAATAAGTTTGATGAATGGCAAGCAGACCAGACAAATAAAAATTTTAATCGCGAATATGTTATTTCTTTGATTTATTACGATAAAGATATTTGGCTTTTCGGTGGTGTTTATAAAGTTAATAATCAAAATCCGCAACCTATATCTCATAATGATGATTGGAGTGGTTGGCGTTACGATTTAACACTTACAGATAATCAAAAAGATTTAATAGGCAGAGTTTTTGTTTATTATAAAAAAAGGTTTCGTGCCGCATACCCTTATTTAGAATTACAACCACAAAACGGTAACAAGCTTTCAGATATTTGTGTTTCTTCGATTTTGGACAAAAAAGTTACAATAAATGATTTTAATGGCTTTGATAATGTTAATATACCTTATCAAACTTTAAAGCACATTATAGACAACAACATTGCAACTTGGAAATCTGCTTTATCTAATGTAAAGGGCATTTACTTAATTGTAGATACACTTACAGGTAAACAATATGTAGGTAGCGCATACGGCGAAGATTGTATATGGCAACGGTGGTCTGAATATGCGAAAAACGGACACGGTGGAAATATTGAACTAAAAGAAATTTTGAATACAAACGATAGCGATTATAAAAACAATTTCAAATACTCAATTTTAGAGGTTTGTAATATGAATTTGGGCAACGATTATATCATTGGTCGCGAAACCTATTGGAAAGAAGTTTTAATGACAAGAAAATTTGGAATGAATAGCAATTAAAATTGTTGGGGTAATATCAATGCAATTTTGTGTTGTTGACACTGAAAGAATTAAGGGTATCAAAATCTATTTGCTTTCCTATTTGGTTTATGATGAAAGTTATAAACTTGTTGAAAATAAAACACTCATTGACGACACTATTGATTTAAGTAATAGAAAAGCACCTAAAATAAAAGTTAAAATATTATGGAATAACTCTTCTATTGTTCAAGGATTTTCTGAAATATATAATATCTTTAAAAATACCGTTGCGAATAAACTACTTATAGTTTTTAGCAACACAGATATGAAAGCTATACAAACTAACTGTAAAGAATTAAATATTGAATACAATAAAACTATTGCCGTTGATTTGCAAAAGGCTTTATTTGATTTGAGCAATTCATAAAAACATAAATGTAATCTTAAAGATTATTGTATTGCAAACAATATCGCTCATAATCCGCACATTCCAGAGTCGGATTGCTTTGCAACTTTTGAATTATATAAAAATTTAGTCAATACATATGGAATAGAATTTTTAAATAGCTATAAAAAGTTGCTTTAAACTTATTGTTTCAATTAGGTTAAGATTTCGTCTTTAATTTATTTATTCGGGTAGAAATTATGAATTTTAATGCATTATATTTGAAAGAAAACAAAGATGGTCAAAATGTCGAAGACTTTTTAGAGAGAACGTGGCATCAACCACATTGTACTGAAAATGAAATCAATAGAATATTATCGCCGCAGAATGCTAAGGATTTTTTATTAAAAAAGAGAGCTGATATTGTTGCCGATAACCCAAGATTTTATAGAGTATATTTAGCTTTAGCTAATCAAAAGACATATGTTTCATTTGAAAAGACATTTAATACTCAACATTATGAGGCATTTATTTCAAAATTATCTTTAACTGATAAATTAAAATGTAAAGATATTGCATACGGCGATATTTACGCAAACGATTTTAACGGATATGCCGCTAAGGATAAAGTTTGGGGAGATATTATTTATTTAAATACCAGTTTAAATTATTTCACTACTTTTATAAACTTAGCTTTATTAAATTTTAAGTTGAAAGTACCAGATAATATACGCATAAATTCATTAAGGATAGCTATTCGCATAGCATTACAGAATGAAGCTATGGATTTTTTATTAGACCCAAGAGGAATAATCCCCAAGAAGATATATGATAAAATTAATAAAATATCCCGAAATCAAATGCAATATCTTGCGGGGCACGAATTTTCTCATTTTTTATGCGGACATTTAAAAGATAAAAAATTAACTAGAGCATTAACTTTTTCAGTTAATGATAAGAAATATTTTGATAATGTTTATAACAATTCCCAACTTGAAGAATTTGAAGCAGATATAAATTCGCTTACTAGACCGAAATATTCTAAAAAAGAATTTGAAGAAATAATTAGGTCAGCCCTTATTTGGTTTATCTCTTTGGATATTGTAGATTATGCTATATCTATATTCGCACCTCGTTCAGACTTTTCTTACTCAACTCATCCATCCGCAAAGGATAGATTTGATAATATTGTAAAATATTTTAAAAATGAATTACCTAATAATTTAAACGAAATCGAAGTTATAAAATATCGAGCTGAACAATTTAAAAGGTTTTTGCAAGAGGATATTTCTGTAAATTATGATTCCTATGATATGTATGGCTCTGCATATTTAGACGAGCCAAATACTAAATGGAGAGGAAAAGAGCTTATAGATAGAGTTGACTATTAATTTTTTTGATATATAAATAAATTAAGGTTAGCTTTTCTTGGGCGTTAGATTTAGCGGTTCGATTTAGGTCAATGTTTGTCAATAAAATTAAAGTCGAACCGCTTTTTATAGTGGCTCGGCTTTTTTAATGCAAAGAATAAGGACGTAAGTTGATAGTGTTCAACTTACGTCCTTATTGGCGCAGAGAAGAGGATTTGAACCTCCGGACGGGGTTAACCGTCACACGATTTCCAATCGTGCTCCTTAAACCACTCAGACATCTCTGCATAGATTAAAAATCAAGCATAAATATCATATAAAATTGCGCGCAAAAAATCAAGCGATTTTACCGCCGTAGTTTTATTTTTGCAATTATTTTTGTTCAAAGCCGTCAAAGCCGCCCGAACGTTGACAATATAAAGGGTGCGTGCTATAATAAAACGGAATATGAAAAAATTACTTATACCCTTCGTGGTCTTCATTTATTTAATGCAGATTTCGTTTATAGTTCTGTTCTCGCTTCCGCTGGAGCTGTTCGATTCGCAGTATGCGCTTCTTCTTTACATTCCGGTTATGGTGACGGGTTCGGTGGCGGCGGTGCTGGGGCTTGTCAATCTGGTTTACGGCTTCCTGCAAATCAGCCGCCCCGCGAAAGACGTATACAAAACGATTATGATAATCAAGCTCGTTCTGATGCCCTTTTTCATAATCAACTTCGTGCTCTGCGTGCTGGTTGCCGCGTGTCTGATTATGCTTCCGTTTATCGCAATTATGGGCATAATTCTGGCGTTGCTGTTTATGCTTATGACCTACGCCATAATGATAGTAACGTCGGTATATAATATTTGCTATTCGCTGTATAGAGTAAGGACATTAAAGCACGGATTTTTCGGAATGATAGTTCCGTTTATATTCCAGTTTTTCTTCGTGCTCGACTGCGTGGGCAGTATCCTTTTCTACATAAAGGAGCAGAACAACTGGCATATGCTCAGGCGCAACGTGTAATCAAACGACAATATAGCTGTCCGTAACGGACGGCTTTTTTAATTTATTGCAAAGTGGTTTAATTCCTATTGACAAGGTAGGAATTAAATGTTATTATATAACGGCAGTTAAATATGTGCGTTTAAGGCTATAATATAACAATGATTAAAAACTACGATATAACGGGAATGACGTGCTCTGCTTGTTCTTCGGGAATAGAGCGCGCCGTAAATAAAATAGAGGGAGTCGAAAAGGCGGAAGTCAGCCTTATGGGCAAGAGTATGCGCGTCGAGTTTGCAGAAGGCGACGCTCAGTCCGCCGTTGAAGAAAACGTTTTCGACTGCGTAATATCCCTGGGCTACGGAATATATCAGGAGGGCGCGGCTCCCGAAGAAAAATCGGAAAGCGACGATAAAAAGCTGTTTATCCGCTTTATCGTTTCGGTGTGCATTTTGCTGCCCCTTCTGTACGTTTCGATGGGGCATATGGTGCATTTTCCCGTGCCCTTCTTTATCGATCCTTCCAAGGGCTACGCGCAGTGGTTTGCGCTCTATCAGTTAGTGCTGACCGCCGCGGTCATCGCCGTCAACTACAAGTTTTTCACAAAGGGCTTTATGGCGCTTGTCAAGCGCGTGCCCAATATGGATACGCTGGTCGCGCTCGGTTCGGGCGTTTCGTTTATCTATTCGCTGGTGCTCACCGTCCTCGTTTTCGTCGGGGCATATAACGGCAACGACGGGTGGTACGCAATGCATATGGATCTGCATTTCGAAAGCGCGGCAACCATTCTCGCGCTCGTCACCGTCGGCAAATGGCTGGAAGAAAAGTCCAAGCGAAAGACGGGTGACGAAATCGAAAAGCTCCTGCGGCTCGCCCCCGACACGGTTACAATCGAGGTGGACGGCGAAAGGAAGAGCGTGCCCGTTTCAAACGTAAAGCCGGGCGATATTGCCGTGGTAATGCAGGGCGACTACGTGCCGGTGGACGGCGTTGTGGTGGAAGGTCACGGCTTTCTGGATAAGTCGGCTATTACGGGCGAGAGTATGCCCGTGGAAGTCACCGTCGGCGATACGGTAACGACGGCTTCGGTCAATACCGACGGCGTTATAAAAGTGCGTGCCGAAAGGGTGGGCGGACAGACTACGCTTGCCAAGATTATCAAAATGGTGCGCCAGGCGGGTGCTTCCAAGGCGCCCATACAGAAATTTGCCGATAAGGTTGCGGGCGTGTTCGTTCCGCTCGTCACCGTAATTTCGTTGCTGACCTTCGTCATATGGATGATTATAGACAGGGCTTTCGTGCCCGCGCATTGCGTTACCTACGCAATATCCGTGCTGGTAGTTTCCTGCCCGTGTGCGCTCGGTCTTGCCACGCCCGTTGCAATAATGACGGCTACGGGCAAAGCGGCTTCCCTCGGCGTGCTTTATAAGGATGCGGACTCGTTGCAGAGAACGAAGGAAATAAACTGCGTGCTGCTCGATAAGACGGCGACCATAACGCAGGGAAAACCTCAGGTGTCGGACGTGGTGCCCTTCGGCGTTCCCCTTGAGCGCGTGCTTGCTCTGGCGGGCGGCATAGAGGGCAACTCCAACCACCCCCTGGCAAAGTGCATTGCCGAATATTGCGGCGCGGGTGCGCAGGTTACGAATTTCGAATACATTGTCGCGCGTGGTGCAAAGGCACAGTGCGACGGCGTGACTTACCGTTTGGGCAACGCCGCGTTGCTTGACGGGATAAAGATTAGCAAGGAAGTCAAAGCGCAGGCCGACGAGCTTTCCGCGCAGGGTAAGACCGTTACCTATCTTGCCGACGAAAAGCGCGTAATCGCTCTCATTGCGGTTACGGATGCGGTTAAGGAAACCAGCGCGGAGGCAGTGGAGCTTTTAAAGAGGCGCAATATAAAGCTTGCAATGCTCACGGGCGACGGACAGGTTGCGGCTTCCGCGGTTGCGCATAGCGTGGGGCTGGACGACTTCGTTGCCGAGGTGTTGCCCGAAGATAAGCTGCGTGCGGTCGAAAATATGCAAAAGGTCGGCGCGACGGTTGCAATGGTAGGCGACGGAATAAACGACAGCCCCGCGCTCAAAAAGGCGGACGTCGGCATAGCTATCGGCGACGGCACGGACGTCGCGATAGACAGTGCGGGCGTGGTGCTGGTTGGCGGCGATTTGCGCGCCCTGGATACGGCTATAGATTTAAGCCGCGCAACCGTGCGCAACATAAAGCAAAATCTGTTCTGGGCGTTCTTCTACAACGCGGTAATGATTCCCGTTGCGGCGGGCGTGCTCTCGTCGGTCGGCTTTTACTTCACGCCTATGATAGCCGCGCTGTGTATGAGTTTGAGCTCGCTGTTCGTGGTGTTCAATGCGCTTAGGCTGTTGCGCTATAAAAACAAAAATCTTAAAAAGGAGAAAAAGCCCGAAGACGCGGCTGTCTCCGTTGAAAATAAAATAATCGAAGAGGAAGAAGGAATTATGAAAAAACTTATCACTGTTGAAGGTATGTGTTGCGACCACTGCGCGGCTAGGGTTGAAAAGGCTCTTTCCGCAGTTAGCGGCGTGGTATCCGCGGACGTCAAGCTGAAGAAAAACCTTGCCGTAGTCCGCAGCCGCGAGGAGATTTCCGACGAGGAAATCAAAAAGGTTATCGAGGATGCCGGCTATAAAGTTACCGATATAGTTACCAAGTGACATAACTTTCGAATTTGTGACAGAATAAGTCAGAAACTTATATTTACACAAGCACATATTACCTTGTATAATTATTTCGCTTCCCGAATGATAAGCGTCGCAATACTGTGTCGCGTTCCGCGCCGCCTTGGTCGTGTACTTCTGTGTACATTCCCTGCGGACGGTGCTCACGTTCCTTGTCTTGCTCGCTTCTGATTCGGGTGGACGGAGTAATAGAGGTGTGATTATGCAGGATTTGATGTTGCTTGACAGACGTACGAAAGATTTGGTGAGAGAGTATGTACCCGAGGGCGACGTCCTGGACAGCATAACCTGCTTTTTCGCAGTGTTCGCCGACCCTACGCGCGTGAGAATGTTGTCGGCGCTTGCCATCTCCGAAATGTGCGTTACCGACCTTTCGCGCGTGCTCGAAATAAACCAGACTACCGTCTCGCACCAGCTCCGCCTTCTGAAAAACCTGGGCATAGTAAAGAGCGAGAGGGACGGCAAAATCATAACCTATTCGCTTGTCAACGACACGGTCAACGACGTAATGCTCAAAGGCGTGGAGTTTTTGGGCTGTTAAAGCTTTTAAAGTCCGCTTTGTTGTTGCGTTAAGCTTTCGGCTGTGATATAATGAAAGCGGTTGAGCAGGTTTCAGCCGCTTCGGAGCCAATCTCCTGCAAATATACTGCAAGGGGACTTACAGATGAAAAAGCCGTTCAATCTGCGCCTGCCCGTGCTTATGGCTGCGGCGTTGGCGTCAGGCATAATATTTTCGGCGGTGCTCGCTTACTTCGGATTAAGCGGCATATATATTCTCATTCCTGCGGCGATTTCGTTTGCGGCTTGCGTGCCTGTTGCAATTTTCTACAAAAGCACGTCTAAGCCGCTTATATTTATTTTTGCGGTTATTTTCTTTGTTGCGGGCGCGCTGTACGCTTACTGTGCGTATATGGCTCACTGCTCGACGGACGCGCCTCTCGGCGAGCTGGTGCGCATAACCGCAAGGGTGGAAGAAGTCGGCACGACTTCGGGCGGAAGCAGGTATCTCATACTCAACCGCGCCTCCGTATACGGCACACCTTTAAAAGGCAAAATAATAGCGTACCTGGGCGACAACGCAGGCGACTATTGCGGGCGCGGCTATACGGTCACTTTCAGCGCGGTGCTCGGTAAGCAGGACTTTTTCTCGGGAGGGACTATCGCCTACCGCGCAACAGAAAACGTAAAGTACTATTGCTCGGTTACGGGCGGTCTGCAATCCAAATATCACTTTTCGCTGTTCGGCGAAATAAACGCCGCAATTCAAAGTGCACTGTTCGACAATCTGGACGGCGAGACGGCGGCGGTGTGTTACGCGATGCTCACGGGCAATACCGCGGCGGTATCGGACGGCACGCTTCAGGCTTTCCGCAACGGCGGCATAGCCCACGTGTTCGCGGTGTCGGGTCTGCATATCGGCGTCATCTACGGCGCGTTATCGTTCATTTTCGCAAAGGCAAGGGTAAACCGCTTCGTATCCGCGGCGGTAAAAATCGCGATAATCACGCTATATGCAGGCGTGTGCAACTTTTCGCCGTCATCTGTACGCGCGCTGGTTATGTGCTCGATTTTGGGAATATCCCCGTGCATATACCGCAAATACGACGGCTGGAACGCGCTGTCGCTCTCGGCAATTTTACTGTTGCTCATAAACCCGTTTTATATGTTCGATACGGGATTTCTTCTGTCATATTCGGCGGCGACGGGAATTATTCTGATATCTCCGAACCTCAAACGGCTTTTGCGCTTTCTTCCCGAAAAGCTTCGCGGCGGACTGGCTGTCAGCCTTTCGGCGCAGTTTGCAACGGTGCCCGCGCTTATGACGACGTTCGGCAACGTTTCCGCAGCCGGGCTGTTTTTAAACATAATTTTCGTTCCCGTGATCTCGGCGCTGTACGTAATACTTTTCGTATGCACGCTGCTTGCCACGTTCATACCGCTTTTCGCGTCTTCGGTTTTGCCTACGGCGGTAGTGCCGTTGCAGCTCGCCGTCAACCTGATAGCGGAGTGCGGCTTCGAAAACGCGCTTATATCAACGGGTGCGGGCAACTGGCTGTTCGTGCCGTTTATTGCGGTTGCCGTTGCGCTGTCGGATAAATTCAATTTCGGACACAGACTCTTTCCGCGCGGCGCGGTTATAACGTCGGCGGTGCTTTCGGTTATGCTGGTTTTTGCCGCAAGGTCGGGCAGTGCCGTAACTTCGGTAACGTTTGATTCGGGATATTCGGGAGGCTCGGTGCTTATCAACACCCCAAGCGGCGCGGTTCTTATCGTCACGGATAATTACCGTTCCGTCCAAGATGTGCCCGTCGGCGTTCACACTCTCGTGGTGCTGGGCGACGAGGACAATCTGTCCGTATCGTTCGCACTCGGCGGCGGTTTCAATCGGGTATACGTTCGCGGCAGTGCGCTTCCGGTCACGGACATAGGTCCCGTTTCGGTGACGTATGCGGATAACTTCGAAGCGTGCGGCGTCGCATTTTCTTTCGAGGGCAGCACGCTAATTGCGCAGACGGATGGGGTTACGATTTCCGTCGCACTCGAAGAAGACGGCGCGCTTTACGGCTCGCTCCTTGACCAGGCCGACTTCAATCTCTACTGCTACGGTTCGGACGGAGCCGTTCTGTACACGGGCAATCAAAGCTTCGGACTGTCTGTCTGCGGCGCAATGCGCTACGAAATTGCAAACGGAAAAATCCGACCTTCTTACGTAATACCAAAGGAATAACCACGATGAAATTCACACAGCTAAAGGACGACATAAATGAGGGCGCAAAGCCCATATATCTCATCGAGGGCGACGACGCTTATTTCCGCACCAAGGCGGAGGAGCAGATAAAGTCGGCTTTTCTTGAAATGCCGGAGCTCAACTTCAGCACGTTCGACGGCGCGCAGTACAAGGGCGCAAACCTCACGGATATAACCTCCGCAATTTCGGCGTTCCCCTTTATGGCGGAAAAGCGCATAGTCAAGATAACCGACTTCTATCCTACCGAGGGCGATTACGAAAAGTATATCAAGCCCGTGTTCGAAAATTTTCCCGAAACGACTATTGCCATAATCGTCAACACGCAGGGCAAGAAGGGCGTGGATTTAAAGCGCAAAAAATGCGTGACCTATATAGACTGCAATAAGGCGGACAGGGAAACTGTTGCCAAGTGGGCGTACATCACTATGAAGCGCGCGGGCGTTGCTTCCTCGGTGGAGGCGTGCGAGGCGGTCGCCGATTATTGCCTGTGCGATATGGCAAGGGTAAGCAAGGAAGTTGAAAAACTTATCGAGTACGGCAGAGAGGGCGGCGTAAACAAGGCGGTCGTTGACGAGCTTGTTTATAAGGACGCCGACTACCGCGTCTACCAGATGACGGGTGCTATTGCCCGCCGCGACTACGACGGATTTTCCGAAATCTGCTACGACCTTTTGGACAAGGGCTTCGACGAAAACGCGGTTATAGGCTCGCTTTTAAACTACTTCAAAAATCTTTTAACGGTGCTGTCTTCCGATATGTCCGACAGGGAGCTTGCATCGTCCTTAAAGATGACCGACTACGTGCTGGGCAAGACCAGACAGCAGGCGCGCGCTGTGGGCGAGCAAAAGCTAATCGGGTATATAAACGCGCTCTACTCGCTGTCGTCTGCGTTCAAAAGCGGTCAGATTACCCAAAGCGGCGCGTTCGAAAGCGCGATTGCGCGTATATTTTTCGACTGAAAGTATAAAAATTCTGCTATATGCATTATTATTCTGTCAAAATGCTTTATTTTTTTTGTGAAAACTAATATAATAGTGTATGTATAGTAACTTTTACACGACGGAGATTTAATCAATGGGAAAGGATTTCTGGATTGATTACTGGCAAAGAATAAAAAATATGGCTGTAAACTTCAATTACAGCTATATTCTCGAGTTCATAATCTTTGCATTGGCGTTCTATCTTGCGTTCAGAATTTTAAAGGGAAACAAGGGCGGTAAGCTTATCGCTCTGTTTTGCGTTACGGTAATAGTATTCGGTATTGCCTTCTCGCTTTCAACCTCAATCGATTCGCAGGCGCTCGTACTTGTAATATTCCTTTTGGTCACCGTCGTAGTTATGATGTTCGACACCGAAATCAAGCGTTCTCTGCTCGGCACTGGTCCCAAAAAGCACCACGCCAAGGGCGATAGCCTTACGGTGCGCGACATCGAGTTTATAATCGACGAAATCACTCACGCCGTTCAGCATATGTCCAAAAACGATATAGGCGCTTTAATCGTGCTTTCCAACGGCAACCTGCCCGAAGGAATTATTTCCAGCGGTACGGTAATAAACGCGGATATCAACGCCCCTATGGTGGAGGCGGTGTTCTATCCAAAAGCGCCCCTGCACGACGGCGCAATGATTATAGAGGGACAGAAAATTCACGCGGCGGGCTGTTTCCTTCCGCTTATTCAGAACAACAACCTTCCCCAGGAGGTCGGCTCGCGCCACCGCGCGGCTCTCGGCGTAACTACGGTAGCTTCGGTAACGTCCATAGTCGTTTCGGAGGAAACGGGCGTTATCTCGATTGTAAGGAACGGCGAGGTCAAGAAAAAGTACGCAAACGACGCCGATTTGAGAAACGTGCTCAGCGACTATTTCTGGACCGATCTGACCGGTAACGAACCCAAGGAGAATAAAGCGCTATGAAAAAGTTAGGTAAATTTCTTAAAGATTTATTCACAAAAAATATCGGCATCAAATTGCTTGCGCTCTTTCTTGCGGCTTGCACAGTAGTGCTTATAAACATCGTTTGAGGTGTAAAATGAACGCTATCAAAATTCCCTCGATATTGCTTCCCAAAAACGTCGATATGGAGCTGTGGGCGGTAAACGCCTGCGACCAGTTCACTTCGGACAAGAAGTATTGGGCTCAGCTTGACGCACTCATCGGGGACAACCCTTCGACGCTCAGGCTGATTTTTCCCGAGATTTATTTGAAGAACAAGCCCAAGGAGCGCATAGACGACATAAACGCACATATGCGCGACTATATCTATGGCGGCATTTTCGAAGAGGTGCACGGCGGCTTCATTTTAGTGGAGCGCACCACCCAGTCGGGCAAGCGCACCGGCATAGTGCTTGCAATCGATTTGGAGGAGTACGATTTCAATCAGGGCAGCAAGGCGCTCATCCGCTCTACCGAGGCGACCATTCTGGAAAGAATACCGCCCCGCGTAAAGATAAGGGAGCACGCCCCTATAGAGCTTCCGCACGTTATGCTGTTGTACGACGATAAGGAAAACGAAGTGCTCGGCAGCGTAAGGCGCGGCAAGGTATTATACGATTTCGAGCTGAATATGGACGGCGGCCACGTCAAGGGTACGTATATTTCCAACGCGGAGCAGATTACCCAGAAGTTCTATTCGGTATGCGGCGGCGACAAATACGGCAACGGCGAAAAGCTTCTGTTTGCCGTGGGCGACGGCAACCATTCGCTGGCAACCGCCAAGACCTGTTGGGAGAACATTAAAAAGAAGCTCACGCCCGAGCAGGTGGCAAACCACCCCGCGCGATTTGCGCTGGTGGAGGCGGTCAATATCTACGACCCCGCACTCACTTTCGAGCCTATCCACAGGCTTGTCAAGACGGACAAGCCGCAGGTTTTTGCCGAGGGATTAAAGACGAACGGCGGCAAAAAAGCATATGTTGTAATAGACGGCGTTTCTACCGAAATTCCGTTTACGGACGACGTGCCGCAGGGCATACGCGAGCTTGACGCATACATAGCCGACTTCATTGAAAAGAACGGCGGAGAGGTGGATTATATCCACGGTGAAGAGGAACTCAAAGGCTTTTCCTCAATGGGCGTCGGCGTAATTCTTCCCGCAATAGCCAAGGACGATTTCTTCCGCCTGATAGTTACGGGCGGCAATCTTCCCCGCAAGACCTTCTCTATGGGCGAGGGCAACGAAAAGCGCTACTATATCGAAGGCAAAATTATTCAGGGTTAAGCGTCGTACGGTAAAAATCCCAGTTTTTACGGTTGGCAAACCAAGGTAACGAAATGACTTTAAAAGTATGTAAATTCGGCGGCACGTCTATGGCAGACGGCAACACGATGCAAGCCGTCAAAAAAATAATTCAAAGCGACGAAAAGAGAAAATTCGTCGTCGTATCCGCTCCGGGTAAGCGGTTCAACGGGGATATAAAGGTCACCGACCTCCTGTATGCCTGCTACGACGAGCTCAAAGAAAAGGGCAACTGCAAGCAGGCTTTTGCAAGCGTTCGCCAAAGATTCGAAAGCATCGTTAAAGAGTTGAATATTCAGATGGATATCAAGTCCGTGCTGGACGAAACCGAGCAGCGCCTTAACGAGGAAAAGAGCAGCGACTTTACCGCTTCGCGCGGCGAATATCTTTCCGCGCGCATAATGGCGGAGCTTCTGGGCGCAAAGTTTATCGACAGCGAGGACGTCGTTTTCTTCAAGAGGGACGGACTTTTAGACGACGAAAAGACATACCGCGCAATTTCAGCGGCGGTACAGGGAGTTGAAAAGGCGGTCTTCCCCGGCTTCTACGGCAAGGGTAAGGACGGCAAGGTTAAAACCTTCTCGCGCGGCGGCTCGGATATTTCGGGCGCGATAGTGGCACGTGCGGTCAACGCCTCTGTCTACGAAAACTGGACGGACGTTTCGGGCTTTCTTGCCTGCGACCCCCGCATAGTGGAAAACCCCAGGCGCATCAAAAATCTTTCCTATAAGGAGCTTCGCGAGCTTTCGTATATGGGCGCAAACGTGCTCCATTCCGAAAGTATTTTCCCCGTGCGCAAGGCGAATATTCCCATCGTAATCAAGAACACTTTCCGCCCCGACGACGAGGGCACGGCAATTCTTCCCATCTCGCAGTACACCCCGGACGGCAACGTCGTCACAGGCATTGCGGGTAAGAAAAATTTCACCGTTATTTTAATTGAAAAGAACCATATGAATACCGAAATCGGCTACGTCCGCAAGGTGCTTTCCGTGCTGGAAAGGGAGGGCGTTTCGGTCGAGCATATCCCTTCGGGAATAGACACTATGTCTGTCGTTCTGGACAGCGACGAAGTGCAGGGCTATAAGCTCGAACAGATTATCGAGGGCATAAAGAACGATACCGAACCCGACGTAATAAGGGTTATGGAAAACGTCGCGCTAATCGCAACGGTTGGTCACGGAATGTCGTCGTCAATCGGTACTTCGGCGCGCCTGTTTAAAGCGATGGCGGAAGCAAATATAAACGCCAAAATGATTGACCAGGGCTCCAGCGAGCTTAACATTATCGTCGGCGTAAGAAACGAAGATTGCGAAAAGTGCATTGCCGCAATCTACCACGAATTCTTCGGTTGATAAATTAGGTTGATAAAATATCGAATAAAATAATGCCGCGCGGCAGTTATGCCGCGCGGCTTTTTTTCGTGCAAAAAAATTTTTGCGCAAACACTTGACAGGTAACTGTATCTATCCTATAATAACAGTACAAATGAAACTTATCGTTAATCCAAACGGCGAACAGCCCATATACGAACAGATTAAATTGCAGATAAAGCAGCAGATTGTCAACGGCGATTTGGCGCAGGGCACAATGCTGCCTTCTATCCGTATGCTTGCCAAGGAGCTGAAAATCGGCATAATCACCGCAAAGCGCGCCTACGACGATCTGACGGAGGAAGGCTTTACGGAGTCCGTTGCGGGCAAGGGCGTGTTTGTGGCGAATACCGACAGGCAGAGGCTGACGGCAGCAGGGGAAGAGGAGCTTAAAAAGCGGCTTGCATCCTGTATGCAATATGCGCGCGCAAACGGCATCGATAAGCAGAGTTTTGAAAAAATCGTAAAGACCGTGTGGGAGGAAGATAAATGAACGCGATAGAAGTGGAAAATCTGAACATCGATTTCGGAAATTTCAAAATAGAAAATTTAAACCTTACGGTAAGGAAGGGCGCAATTACGGGTTTAATAGGTGCAAACGGCGCGGGGAAGACCACGCTTATCAAGGCGATTATGCGCGCCCAGAACGCCCAAAGCGGAAAAATTCTTTATTGCGGAAAAAGCTTTGCGGGCAACGAAACGGAAATTTTTTCCTCCGTAGCCTGCGTGTTCGACGGCGTAAAGTTTGCAATTACGGTAAAGCCCAAAAGGCTTGTAAAGTTGTACAAGAGCATATACCAGTCCTTCGACGAGCAGAAGTTTTTGTCCCTTGCCCAAAAATTCAGCCTGCCGCTCGACTTGCGGGTAAGCAAGTATTCTTTCGGTATGCAGAAAAAGCTTTCGTTTATCCTTGCGCTGTGTCAGGGTGCGGATACGCTCATTCTCGACGAGCCTACTTCGGGCGTTGATCCCTTTGACAGAAACGAACTGACCTCGCTCATTCAGGAATTTATGATGGACGAAAACCACGCGGTGCTGTTTTCCACCCACGTCACCGAGGATCTGGATAAGATTGCAGACTATATCGTTATGATGGATAACGGAAAGATAGTGCTTGACAAGGACAAGGAAAGTCTTACGGAGAGCTACCGTCTTGTCCGTGCCGCAGAGCTTACTCCCGAATTGGAAGCGTGTGCAATCGGCGTCGTAAAGGATATGTTCGGGTATACTTTTATAACCCAAAATACGGAACTTTCGGGCGAGGGTTTGCAGACCAAAGTGCCCACGGTGGAGGAGCTTTTCGTGCACCTCGTAAGCCAGCGCAAAAGCGGCGGTGACGGGAATTCTTCTCAAAGCATTTTCGGAATCTGACGGGTGAAGATTATGAATAAAGTCAAAAAACAGTTCAAAGATTTCTGGAATTTTTACAGATTAACTATCTACGGCAATAACCAGAAGGAAACGGTAAAACTCTTTTCCTTTCCGACGCTTATAGCATTTGTGGTGGCTTTTTTAGCCAATATTCATTTAGGCACTTCGGCTGCGTTCGGCTTTGTGCTTGTCACAAGCTTGATTGCCGTCCACGTCGGGCGCGTGACCTTCGACAAAACGGCTCTTATCTCCGTTGCACCGTTCTCGCCCGCACAACGCGTGGTGTTTACCTATCTGACTATGCTTCTCAATGCATTATTCTTTTTTACCGCGGTTTCGGTATGCAGTGCGGTGGTTATTCTCATTTTAGCATTTATAGACTTCTGCATAACGGGCGACAGCGTTATATTTAAGTCTTCTATTTGGGAGCAAACGTTTATATCGCCAAACGCCGTAGGCGTAGCGATTCTTTCCGCCTTAATAATTTTCTTTGCCGCAATCGTCCTTTCGCATATAGACAAAACCAAAATCCGCAATATTGCAACCGGCGTATTTTTTGCACTCAACGAGGCGTTGATGCTGACCGTAATAAACATCGTCGGTTTATCTACGCAGAGCGGTGGAGTACGCCGAGGGTTTTTCCTGTCTATCGATTTGGAAATGGTCGATAAGCTCGCCCACCCGTGGATACTGCTATTAGTCCTCGGCATAATTGCGGCGGCAGTGGCAGGCGTGTCGGTTTGGATGGTAATCAAACGGCATAAGTCAAGTAAGCTGTAAGGAGCGGTTTATGAATAAAATCAAAAAGCAGTTCAAGGACTTTATTTCGTATTATAAGCTCTGCAAGTACGGCGTAAATCTGTCCGACGGCGAAACGGTAAAAAGCTATATACCCGTAATAGTTTGTATTTTTGCGAGTATGCTGTTTATGCTTTTACAATTTCATATTCAAAGAGTTCAGTCCGCAGGCGTTTTTGCTTTCTCTATCGAGATTTTTTATATAGTGTTTTTATGCGGCGGCGCAATGAATATAGGAATAACTACCCGCAACAAACCTTCGATGCTCGGGGTTGCGCCGTTCACACCAAGGCAACGCGTAATATTTTCCTATATTGCCGCGCTCGTAAAAGCAACGGTCGTATTCGTTATGTGCTTTGCAGTAATGATATTTGCTCTTTTTATAGCTGGTTGCTTAATTTCGGCTGTACTGGGAGAATTCATCTTTGTGGTTGAAAACGATTTCAGCGAAGTTATGGTATATTCTTCGCGGTATACGCCCGCGTTCAACATTCTTCTCGGCGTGATCTTCTTTTTTGCGTATTTCGCAATCTGCAATATAGACCGCGCAAAATACCGCAATATTGCGGCAGTATGTTTTGCCGTAGGAATGGTTATTCTTTCAACGGTATTTGCGTACGTCTGCACGCCCGGTGCGGTTATAATGGATATAAACGACTGCCTCGACAGTCTTAAATATCCCTGGGTGGTTTTCATCGTCCAAGGCGTTCTGGCGGTCGGCGCAATAGTCGCTTCCGTGTTCGCAACAATCAGGCGTTTCAAATCTTCCCGAATATAAAAATGCGTTATATTCCGCCCCGCGCACACATAGTGCGCGGGGCTTTTCATATAATGTAATACCGCCTTTTGATTATGACTTTAAGCGTTTGTATGATTGTAAGGGACGAGGAGGACACCCTCGCCCGCTGTCTGGACTGCGTCCGTACGTTTGCCGACGAGATAATAATAGTGGATACGGGCTCTAAGGATAACACCGTAAAAATTGCCCAATCATATACGAAAAAGATTGCCTACTTCGAGTGGTGCGACGACTTTTCAGCTGCGCGCAATTATTCCTTTTCGCTTGCCTCGTGCGACCTTATTATGTGGCTGGACGCCGACGACGTTATGACCGAAGCAAACGCGCAGAAGATTGCCGCGCTCAAAAACCGCGACGATTTCGACGTCGCCTACGTAAAGTATGCGGCGGCATTCGACGGCGACAGACCTACGTTCGTATATTTCCGCGAACGTATTTTCCGCCGTGCAATGAATTTCAGGTGGGAGGGCGAGGTGCACGAAGTCGTCACCGTTTCGGGACGGCGTATCTATTCGGACGCGTGCGTCTACCACAAAAAGATAAAGCAAAATCCCCCGCGGCGCAATCTTTCCATCTATCAGAACCGCATATCGCGCGGCTTACCGCTGGACGCACGGCAAAAGTTTTATTACGGGCGGGAACTGTTTTTCAACTCTATGTACGCCGAGTGCGTGTCGGTGCTTAAAGACTATCTCAAAGGCGACGGCTGGGTGGAAAACAAAGTGGAGGCGTGCCGCACAATCTATTTCGCGCTGTGCAGACTGGGCAAAGAAGAGCAAGCCGTCCGCGCCCTCGTTTACGCGTTTACTATCTCCTTTCCGCGTGCCGAGGACTGCTGTATACTTGCCAGACGTTTCGAGGGTAAAAACGACGTTCGTACCGCAATATACTGGTACGAACGCGCCCTCGCTTCGCCCGAAAGCATAGAAAACGGAGGTTTCGTAAACGTCGATTACCTTTCGTATATCCCTGCGATAAGGCTGTGCATACTGTACGATAAGCTGGGCAACTACAAGCTTGCGGCGCGCTATAACGAAATAGCGGGAAAGGCTAAACCGTCCGACCCTAGCTATCTCCACAACAAACAATATTTTCAGACAAAATTAACCGAGAGGTAAAAACTTAATAAATATGATTGATAAACTTTTAAAAATCTTTTTTAACTGCAACTGCGGCTGCGGTGGCGGTTGCGGCTGCAACGGCGGCAGAGTTGTAGAAACTATAAGGTACGCCACGGGTACGTCGGGCGTAACGGGTCCGACTGGTCCCACCGGTCCTACGGGTGCAACAGGCGCCGACGGTGAAGTAGGTGCTACCGGACCCACCGGTCCCACGGGCGCAACGGGTGCCGACGGCGAAGTAGGTGCTACCGGTCCCACTGGTCCCACGGGCGCAACAGGTGCCGCCGGTGAAGTAGGTGCAACGGGTCCAATTTCTCCTGCGGACGCGGATGCGGACGTCGAACGCACGGCACCC
>JAIEFR010000025.1 GCA_029066845.1 Clostridia bacterium
ATTTTAAACATCTTCATAATATTTCTCCTTACGTAACAAATACTTTGAGTGTTGGAATTATATCACACTATTTCAAATTTTTCAATACCTTTCGACAAAATTTTTGAAAATAGTGCTAAAAAATACACCAACCACTATATGTTGTGGTTGGTGCGTTACTCAGTTGATTTCAGCCTGTTTTAAAAGGTAATTCGCCAGCTCCACCGCCGAAGTGCACGAAACTGTGTCCGCCCCCATCACGCAGGCGTTGGCAAATGCCGAAGCGTTTTCGGCGCGCTCCGCCTTGATAAGGCTTTTACCCTTTATCGCCGTCTTGACCTTGGAAAGCATTTCGCCGTCCGCAAAGTTTAATCGCAGACAGTTCACACCCGCGTCCGCCGCCGTCACGCACGCCTTTAAAATTTCCTTTTCGGTCAGAAGCGAGCAGTTTATAACTATGCGCACCGCACGCATACGCGCGGACTTTTTAATCTTTTTACATTCCTTTTTAAAGTACGCCCAGTTGCCGTCCTTCAAAAAAGCCATAGGCGCGCTCACTTCCACCTCGTCCACGCCGTCCTTTACGGCACGCTTTACCGCGGCAACCTTTACGTCCGTAGTTTCCTCACCGAACGGATAGGAAATTGCTGCAATCAGCGCGGTTTGCGGGTCCTTGCCAAGATATGATACGCACGCCTTTACGTAGGAGGGAAAAACCACCACCGCGCCAATCCCCAGCGCGTTAGCCGTTTTGCACGTTTCCTTTAAAATGATTTTGTCGGTGAACGCAGAAAGGCAGTCGCACTCTATCTTCGCAACGCTTGCCTTAGCTTCCTCCAACCGCTTTATACGCTTGAATTCCTTGTACTGCTCGTCGTCGTTAGTAGGTACCGTCTGCCCGTTTGCTTCCTGCATAAAATCACCTTTATATTTAAATTTTTACAATTTTTTACTTTGCCCGTACGTTACCATAAGGTTATGGCACTTTTAGGTTTTTTATATCTTATTCTAACTTTCGCAATCTGCTTTGCTTTGGTACACCTCATCAAACTTGCCGTTGTCGGCTTTATCAGCACTAAGCGCAAAAAGAATACGCCGCCCGAGCCCAAGCCCGAAAAAAAGACCGAGCCCGTATATTACATTGTCGAAAAGAAACGCGCGCGGAAAAGTTATTCCCAACCGCGCGAAATTCAATTCAAAAAGTGAGTTATTCTTCGTAACGCGTCAGGTTTTTACCGTCTTCCCACAATCTTTCCAGGTGGTAAAAATCGCGCTCCTCGTCGTTGAACACGTGGACTATAACGTCCTGGTAGTCGAGCACAGCCCACCTGCCCTCGCGCACGCCTTCGCGGCGGCGGGGTGTAAGCGCGTGCTCTTTTTCCATCTTCTCTTCAAGATTTTCGGCAAGCGACTTGACCTGCGTTGACGACCTGCCGCTGCATATCACGAAATAGTCGCACAGCGAGGTCTTGCTTTCCACGTCGATATATACGATGCCGTAAGCCTTTTTATCGCTTAAATACTTGCAGATTTGCAAGGTCTTCTGTTTGCTGTTTTGTTCACTCATAATTTTTTATCCTTAATATAGTTATACGCTTTTTCCGTCCGTTCGTCCACGGCGGCGCCAGTAGTTTGCAGATACTCTATCTGATGCTTTAACGCCGCAAAAAGACATTCGTCCAAGTCCTTTTTGAAAAGCTTTCTCAGCTCCTCAACCCCGGGAAAATCCCTGCCGTCCTCCAGCATATCGCAAAGATATAAAAGCTTGTCCGCGGCGGTCATATTTTCCCTGCCCGTGGTGTGGCACGCTATTGCGTTTAAAATAGTTTTATCGGTCACGCCGAAGGTATGTTCCGCGACGTATGCCCCCGAATATTGGTGAAGCACGGGCGCGGGCACATTTTCGGGCGGAGTGAAGTCCTTTAAATACGGACTGTCCGCAGGCAGGTATTTTGCGCAGTCGTGCATAGCCGCCATCACTATTGCCTGCTCCTCGTCAAGCCCCGCGCGCGCCGCGTTTTTAGCGCACATAACGGCAACGCGGACGGTGTGTTCCCAACGCTCGGGTTTAAGCAGTTCTTTGACTTTTCTCACGCCGTCGATTGCGTACAGTCCGCTTTGCTCAATGTATTGACAAACTTGCGAATTTACATACGCGCCGAAATTTTCGCCCAACGCGGCAAGCGTTCTTATCTCTGTCGAGCTGACTTTTTCGCCTACGTAGTTTATGGTTTCCACCTTTGTGGAAAACAGCTTTTCCACACTCTTGCGGCAGTCGTCAAAGCCCTTTCCGTCCTCCCTCGCGCACGCGGCAAGGGTGAAGTTTTGCAAAATCTCTTTGGGGTTTTTCCAGTGCGGAAAGTTTTCCAGCATATCCGCGCCGATAATGAAATACCGCTTTGCGTTCTTATAAATTCCGGCAAAGTGATTGCAGGTGAGATAGGTGTAGGAAACGCCGCCGCGCGTCAGCTCGAAATTGCTGACCTCGGCCTCGGGAACGCAGGAAAAAGCGAGGCGGCACATCTCGTACCGCCGCCAGAAATCGGCAGAAAGCCTCCCGCTCTTGTGGGGGCTTACCGCCGTGGGCATAATTATTATTTTGTCGAGCCCCAGCTCCTTCACCGCAGCCTTCGCAAGATTGACGTGCTCGCGGTGGACGGGGTTGAACGCCCCGCCGAAAATCGCAATTTTTTTCATTGTTTTATGACGTTTATTTTACCTGTATAAAGGCAATAACTTTGCTATGAAGAAATTGAATTTTGCCCTTATTTCGGACGTATTATTCTTTGCGCTGTGCGCGTTTATTTTAAGCTTTACGCTTATCCGCTTTTACACCAAAAGCGCGGTTACCGCGCTTATATGCGCCGTCGGCTGCGCCGTTGCAATTGCGGTTATCGCCTTCTTCGTCCTGTATTCCAAGCGCAAAAAACACCTGATATTATCCCTTGGCGAAAGCGAGAAAAAATCGCTTTCCCTCCACCTTTCGGTATGCAGCACGAGGGAGGTGCATAAGCTGTTTATGAGCGCGTTGGAAGGCTCATATATCGAAGACAATATTGTTCAGGACGAGGAAAACGCCTACTTTTTCAACTTTAAGCTTTCACCCGTTTCCCCCGACGATATTGCCGAAATAATCAAGAGCGACGTTCCGAAAAAGAAGTGCGTTTTCTGTTGCGAGGTTTCGCCCGCCGCGCTTTCGCTTGCCGAAGATTTCGAGATACGCATAACCTGCGTTTCGGAAATTTACGCCCTGTTAAAGGATAAAAAGCTGCTGCCTGAAAAATACGCGCTGGGCAACGTGAAAAAGCCGAACATATTTAAGAGGATAAAAAAGCGGTTCAACCGCAGGCTCTGTCCTTCGCTGTTCTTCTGCGGACTTTCCCTTTTGTTCTTTTCCTTTTTTACTTCCGCCTCCGTCACCGTATACTACATAGTATCGGGAGGGTTGCTTATGGTGCTGTCCGCCGTCAGTCTGCTGTTCGGTCAGACAAGCTGAATATGATTGAAGTCCTTCTTGGACGACCTGCGGTAGAGCACGGCTTTTCTGCCTATTACTATTACGCACTCCGCACCCAGCTGCGCGGCAAGCTCCCTGCCCACCTGCTGCGGGTCGCCGTCCGCATTTTCCAGAATATGCACCTTGATAAGCTCTCTCGCTTCGAGGCAGTCCGAAAAACTTTTAAGCATATTTTCGCCTATTCCCTCCTTGCCTACCTGCCCTACGGGGTCCAGGTTGGCGGCGAGGGATTTTAATTTACTTCTCTGTTTACTCGTCAACATATATTTTCTCCGTCAGTTCACAAACTCAAATTCCACGTCGCCGACGACGACGGTGTCCTTTTCCTTTATGCCCATTCTTTTAAGCTCGGCAATAACTCCCTTCTCGCGCAGAATTTTCTGGAAATACGCCATAGAGTCGGTGTCGTTCAGGGCGACATTGCGGCAGAGCATATCGACAAGACTTCCGTAAATTACGTAAGCCCCGTCGTCTTCCACAACTATTTCGAAGCCGAGGTTGCCGCTCTTTCTGTAAGTGAAGCTTTCATCCGCCTCGATGGGCTCTGCGGCGGGCAGCGTGACAAGCACGTCGCGCACGGCTTTTATAAGCTCCGCCGTGCCCTCTCCGCTTACGGCGGTTATGGGATAGATCTGATACTTCTTTGAGTACTTCTTTTTGAACGCCTTAACGTTTTCCTCCGCCCCCGCGACGTCGCACTTGTTGAGCGCGATAATCTGCGGCAGTGCGGCAAGCTTGTCCGAATAGTCTTTAAGCTCCGCGTTTATCTTGCAAAAATCGTCGATAGGATCCCTGTCCTCACACCCCGAAATATCCACGACGTGCACCAGCATACGCGTTCTTTCTATGTGCCTTAAAAAGTCGTGACCCAAGCCCGCGCCCTGCGCCGCGCCCTCGATTAACCCGGGAATATCCGCCGCCACGAACGAATCGTCGTAAACGCGCACAACGCCGAGGTTGGGCGAAAGAGTGGTGAAATGATAGTTGGCGATTTTGGGGTGCGCCGCCGAAATTTTGGAAAGCAGCGTGGACTTGCCTACGTTGGGGAAGCCTATAAGTCCCACGTCCGCAATTACTTTAAGCTCCAGAATAATTTCGTGCAGTTCGGTCTTCTCGCCCTTCTGCGCAAAGTTTGGCGCGTGGCGTCTGGCGGTCGTAAAGCGCACGTTGCCCTTGCCGCCTCTGCCGCCCTCGCAAATCATTTTCTTCTCGCCCGCGGTAAACATATCGGCGATAACGGAGCCGCTCTCCGAATCCCTTATAACGGTGCCAACGGGCACGCGGATTGTAACGTCCTCTCCGCCCCTGCCAGTGCAGAGGTTTGTGCCGCCGCGCTCGCCGTTGCCCGCAACGTATTTGGTCTTGTAGCGGAAGGGAAGCAGCGTGTTTAAAGACTGGTCGGCGTATATATAGATGTCGCCGCCCTTACCTCCGTCGCCGCCGTCGGGTCCGCAGGCAGGCTTGCCCTTGTAGGCCTTGAAGGAATTCATTCCGTCGCCGCCGTCGCCCGACTTTATGGTTATTTTTACTTTGTCTATAAAAATGCTGTTATCTGCCATTGTATGCCTTAAAGAACGCCTGCGACTTAACCGCAAATTCGCCGTTGCCGCCCGCTTTTTTCATTGTCGAGTAAAGCTCTTCCTCGCTGAGATTTTTTGCAAGCAGACCGCGAATCATAGCCGCAGCCGCAAGCTCGTTTTCGTCGAGGAGCAGCTCTTCCTTTCTTGCGCCCGAAGCGCGTATATCTATCGCGGGGAAAATTCTGCGCTCCGCAAGCGAACGCGAAAGAACGATTTCCATATTGCCCGTCGATTTGAATTCTTCGTAAATAATGTCGTCCAGCTTACTGCCCGTATCAACCAGCGCGGTGGCGATTATGGTAAGCGAGCCGCCGTTTTCGATATTGCGCGCCGCGCCGAAAAAGCGTTTGGGTTCAACCAGCGCCTGCGGGTCGAGTCCGCCCGAAAGCGTTCTGCCCGAATTGCTCAAAGCGTTGTGTGCACGCGAAAGACGCGTAATACTGTCCAGCAAAACAACGACGTCCCTGCCCGCCTCCACCTGCCTCTTTGCATACTCCAGAGTCAGCGAAGCAATGTGCGTGTGGTGGTTGTCGCCCTTGTCGAATGTCGAATATATAACCTCAGCGCCCTCGACAGAACGGCTGATGTCGGTGACCTCCTCAGGTCTTTCGTCTATCAGAAGAACGATGACGAGAGCCTCGGGATAGTTGTGCCTTATCGAACGCGCAATGTCCGTAAGCATAGTCGTCTTGCCCGCCTTGGGAGGCGAAACGATGAGCGCCCTCTGCCCAAAGCCGAGCGGCGAAAACATATCTATAACCCTGTCGGTGAGAGTGCAGCCCTCGCGCTCCAGCTTAATCCTCTTGTCGGGATAGCAGGGCGTCAGGCTCTCGAAAGGCACGCCCCTGGGCATTTCGGGCGACCTGCCGTTTACGCTTATAATATAGGTTGCGCCGGGGCACTCGCCCGCCCTGCGCCGTTTTGCCTTGCATACGATTTTATCGCCCGAACGCAGACGGAATCTGTTGACAAACGACAGGTGCATAAACACGTCGTTTGCCGAAGTTATCTGCATATTGTTTGTGCGGACGAACCAGAATTTATCCGTAAATTCAAGCACGCCCGAATAGGTCAGCTCCTCTTCCTCCTCGGAAGCGACAAGCGTTTTATAGGGCGCGCTCTCCGTCACGCTCTCCGCGGCGGTGCGCGTATACAGCTGACGGCATTCGTTTATTTCCTCTACTATATCCGCGTCGTAATCTTCAGACTTGGGCGGTGCGCCGCGCGTCGAGCGGGGGCACGGTTCAACCTCGTTTTTGGCAATAGCTATAATATCGTCGATAAGCTCCGACTTCTTCTTTTTGGTGGGAAAACTTACGCCTATCACTCTGCCTATCTGTCTCAGCGAATGAATACCTTTGCCGTCGAGTTTGATTCTTATGCTTTCAGCCGCATCCATCAGCGCACGCTCCTGTTCATTACTATCACTCTGGTACTTTCTCCGTCCACGTCGTCGCGGGTCAGTTCAACCTCGCCGTCAACCTCTTCGCACTCCACGCTCTCGTCGTCGAACAGCGACAAAAACCCGTCAACCTTGTCAATGTCAATCTCGCACCCCTTGACGCGGTAGTGCATAGGTATTACGACGTCGGGCATAATTCTGTCCACATATTCCTTTGCCTTTGCCGCGTCTATGGTGTAGTTGCCGCCGACGGGTATAAGAAGGATATTGACGGGCAGTATTGCCTCGATAAGCTCGGAGGAGCACTCCTCGCCGAGGTCGCCGAGGTGGCAGACGTCGAGTCCGTCCATACGGAATTTGAAGATGACGTTTTCGCCGCGCAGCGCACCCTGCCTGTCGTCGTGGAAGCTCTTGACGGCGTTGATGACAACACCGGGCAGCTCGTAGCCCTGCTCCCTGTCGAGTATGACGGGATTGCCGCCGACGGCCTTAATGTTGTCGTGGTCGAAATGGTGATGGGAAACGGTAACGGCGTCCGCACTGACTGCGGGCATAGCAAAGCCGACCGCATCGCCGTACGGGTCGCACACTATTGCCGTACCCGTGCTTTCGGTTAAAAGGAAACTAGAATGTCCCAGATATCTGATTTTCATTTATGCACCTTTGATATTTTTTAGACTGCGAATTGAAAATATTGAACGGAAAAAATTTAAACTGCGTTTAAAACGCTTTGAAACTTTGTTAAACTGACCTTTTTAAATATATCTTAACTTTACAAAATTGTCAAGTAAAATGCAACTTACTTAAGCGCGCCTTGCAGCCACGCTTATGCGCGTGCTTTCGCCGCCCTCCCCGTCCGAAAACAGGCAGTCCGCAGTGCAGTTGCCGCCTTCGAAAACTGCTTTATACTCCTCGGTATAAATAGTGAACGAGCCGCCGTTTTGCCCTTCGGATATGCGGCACTCCGTTCTCTCTCCCGCGGCAAACGACATTTGAAGATTTATATCACCCGTGCGCGCCTGCTCCATTGCGCGCTCCGAAATTTTCAGCGCGTAATGCGCTCCGTCGAAAGAGTATTCAAGACTCAATACGCCGTCGGCAAATACGCCCTCAGCGTCCACTGCAACTATGCTCTGTTCACCGCCGACCGACTGAATAATTTCAAGCGAGTATTTCATTTTGCCCTCACTTCAGCTCGGTCACGCTTATGCCGTCGCCCGTAAAATTGTTCGCCTTGCCGTTGCGGTAAGCCTGCGCACCCACGCTCAAGTTTTCCTTTACCACAGCCGAATTGCCGCTGTCCTTCGCGCTTTCGAGTGCGGCAATAAATTTGCCGAGAGAGAGGTACAGATTTTTCACGCTTGTTAAAAGATTATCGGCGTTCTTTAAATACAGCTCCGCCCACACGTTTTCGTCCACGCCGGCAATACGCGTCATATCCTGAAAGCTGCCGCCCGTAAAACCGAGGCAACCGTCAATCTCTCTGTCGTTGACGTAGCAGTTGGAAACGACGTGCGCCAGCTGCGAGGTGTACGCTATCTTTCTGTCGTGCACGTCCGCCGAGCACTCGACAATGCGCTTGAAGCCCATAGCTTTTGTCAGCGTTTTAATAAGCGACAAAGCGGCTTCGTCCGTATATATACCGCGCGTAATCACCATACTCGCGCTGTCGAAAAGGTCGGCGCAGGCGTTTTCCACACCCGAAACCTCCTTGCCCGCCATAGGGTGAGTGCCCACATATTTAATATCGGGCTTGGCGGCATACACGCCGTCCTCTATATACTTTTTTACTCCGCAGATGTCGGCAACCACCGCGCCGCTCTTAAAGCGCGTATTTAAAATAAAGTCCAGCGCAGGCTTGGGCGGAAGCGCGACGAACGTAACGTCATACACCCCGAAGTCCTCCGCCACGCCGTCTATAACGCCGTGTTCCAGCGCAAACTTTGCGGGGGCTTCCGAACGGTTATAGCCGTCCACATTATAGCCCGCGCGCTTTAACGCCATACATATGGAGCCGCCAATCAGCCCCAGACCAACAACGCAAATTTTCATTTTTTTACCCGTCATAAAAATTCTACGGTTTAAGTATACCACATACTACCGCTTTTAACAATGTATTTTTTATTACAAATTTATCTGAACCCGTTTACAATTGCATTCTCGTTTTTGGTTATATACGAGCGGTTGCGGCACTTTATTATAAGCTTGCGCCCGTCCTTAGTCCTCGTATATATCGTATCCATTTTGCCTATGGAGCGGCCGAGCCTTCGCGCGAGCATATCGGCGTATTCCTTTTTGGCACCCAGAACGTCGGGGCAGGCAAGCGCGCAGTTATAGCGGTATACGCTCAGCTTTCCGCGCGGTATTAAAAGATACCTCGGGTTTTCTATGGGGGAAAGCAGCTGTCTGACCGCCGTGTGAAAAACGCGCTTGTCGTGCACCGGCGCGTTGGTCAGTTCAACTACAATAAACACTCCCGACTTGTTGCCGTCAACTTTAAGCTTTGCGTCTTTATTTATCAGCCCGGCGTCCTTCATTGCAAGCAGAACGCAATCGCAAAGCGTGGCTATGGATTTCTTCGGACTGATATGCTTTAAAATTTTGTTGACTACCAGTATGCACAATAACAGCAGCACGATAAGGCACGCAATAAAGGCGATAGCCGCAACTGTTGTGCGCAAAAAATCGTCGGAAATTATTTTATGCGAAGTGCAAGCTACAAACAGCACTATCAAAGCCGCCGCTATCGAAAAGAGCACCGCCGCAATATACGCGTTGACGAACAGGAAGGGCGGTATTCTGCCCTCCTTCGGCACACTGCTCACCTCGTTGGGATACGCCGATTTATTGACGGCGGTATGCCACACCGTGTTCATATTGCCCTGTGCGGCAAGCTTAAGCATTTCGCCGTTTATTTTCTCTATGCCCTCTTTGTCGTAAGGGGGCTTGATCAGAGTGACGCGCTCTATACCGCTTTCTATTGCACCCGTTTCGTAGTTGGGCGCGACGAAGCAATCGAAGCGGCGCTTAACCGTTTCGTAATCGCAGGAATTCAAACCCTCCTTATTTTCGGGCTCTAGTTTATTCAGTAAGCCGTCGGCATAGAGCTGAGGCCTCTCCACCGTAACCAGGTGCCATATATTCGCCGTCTTATCAGCGTGCGCCCTGTCCGTGCGGATAGCACGCCCGCGCATCTGGTTGGACAGCATAAAGCTTCCCACGAAGCTTGCAAGAATGAGCGAGTTGACGCAGGGCGCGTCCCACCCCTCGCCCAAAAGTGATTTCGTTCCTACCAATACCGTAAAGCAACCGCTTTCGAACAGCTCGCCGACAAGCCGCACTTTTTCCCTGTTGTCCGCGCGGAAATTGAATTTGGAATATCCCGTATCGCCAAGGGGCGACGCGGAAAAGTCCGCGCCCGATTTTTTCAGCCGTTCCCTGCAATAGTCGGGCAATATCACAAGGCTGCCCGAAAGCGCGGCAACCGTCGCGCCCGTCCGCCTTACCGTTTCGAAAACGCTCACCACACTGACCGCGTCGGGCTTTCCGTCCGAGCCTATCAACGCAAGTTCGTCGCCCTTAATATAGTCGGTCAGTATAAGCATTCTCAGGTTTTCGCCCCTGTTCTCAACCTCGCTGTTAACTATATCCGAAATGCCCGCAAGCTTGCCCGTCGAGGCGATGAGCCGCTTTTTAAGCTTTTCGTTCAGCCCTAGGCAAACTTCTCCGCGCTCGCAAACGCCGTGCCGCTTGAATATGGAAAAGCACTCCTCGCGCTCCTCCTCGGTCAGCAGCTCACCCTTTATTAAAAAGTTCACCGCGCTTTCCAGCCGCGCAACGGTTGCGCGCGGAAAATTTTTCGAAACGCCTAATATGCGCAGAATCTTTTTGTCGGGCACAAGCCCCGCGTTATTTATAAGAACCGAAAGACATATAACGTCGCAGGCGTTGGTATACAAAAAGTCGTAATCTTCTCTCAGCTCCGCAAGCTTGTCGGCGGCAAGCCGTACCAACGGCGAGGAATACAGCTCGTCGAGAGCTTCCGCCGCCCTTCTCGCATACTCGTCGAATACCGCCGTTTCTTCAGCGGTGGGGTAGTTGAAATAGATATAGTCCTGATGCGGGCAAAGCGAGTTTTCGCGCACAAGCTCGGGCACCGAAATCTCCTCGTCAATCTCGCCGCACACGTCAAGATACCTATCCCATTCGTTGGGCGCCGCGTCGTACGGCGGAGTTGCCGTAAGCGCAATGGTCTTTATACGCCCCCGCAATTCCGTAAGAACGTTTGTAAGCGCCTTTTGCCACTCGTTCTGCAGGTGGTGCGCCTCGTCCAGACACACGGTCTTTACGCCGCGCCTCTCCATTTCGGCAAAGAACTCGAACGAGGAAAAGTCCTCTCCGTCCTCGCCGTTTTTCAGCTTTTTAACCGCGGCGTGCAGCGCCTGATAGGTCACGCAGGTCAGTGGCTTGGGGTCTTTTAAATCATAGGATATATATTCGTCAACGTGCTTACCATTCAAAAAGTGCTCGGCAAATCTGTCGCCCCACTGGTTGCGTATGGTTGTGGTGGGCGAAAGAATAAGGCACGGCTCTTTCAGCCTGACGATAAGCTCCAGCCCCAAAACGGTTTTGCCGCTGCCGGGGGCGGCGACTATATTGATTTTGCCGTCCTTTAAATATTCGGTTGAATTGTCCAGGACCCTCTGCTGGTAATCCCTGAAAGTCCCGTTGAACTTCACGTTTTCGAACATAGCAATATTATAGTAAAACGCGCCGATAAAGTCAATAAGCAAAAAGAGCCCCGCGGCGGTTGCCGCGGGGCTTAACTTATTTAGTCTTTCTTATCCTCTTCTTCCAGACCCAAATCAACGGGGTCGGCAGGCGTATAGAAGCCGCCCACGTCGAATATCCTTCCGTCGTCCACGGGCATAGGAGCAACGTAATTGCGCACTATCGTTCTTCCCGCAGGAGCCGCACGGTCCGCAGTCTGCGCAGTCTGCGCGGGCTTCTTGGTGGTGTCAATCTTGGTCGTCGTCACCGTGGTCATAACCGCGTCGGGGGGAACCTGCGTTGCCGCGGGTGCCGCAGCACTGCCGTCCGTCAACTGCGCGGGCTGTGCGGGTTGCGCCGCAATCGCCTGCTGCGTAGCCGATGTCAGCACGTTCTTAAGCGCCATAGTCATAATCTCGGTCATAGCGTCCACGCTTATGCCTGCCGCCTGAACCTTTGCGCCCGTCTTGTCAAGCACGAAGTCGTTGCGCATTGCATTCTGCTCCGCCTTGATTGCCGCCTGTTCGGCTTTGATTTCGGCAAGCTCCTTAGCCGCCTGCTCTGCCTTCATAGCCGCGAATTCCGCCTGCATCTGCATAAACATAGCTTCGCTTATTGAGCCGCCGCCCATCGAACCGCCCATACCCATAGGCTGCGCGTTCTGAGGCATTGCCTGCGGCATACCCTGGGGTATATACTGCATTTGAGGCATCATCTGCGGCATCATAGCGGGCATTGCCTGCTGATTCATACGCGCCATACGCTCCTCGCGCTCTTCACGGCGACGCTGTTCTTCACGCTCTTCCTTGCGCTCGCGCTCGGCCTTCTCTTCCAGCCTGCGCTGCTCCTCGCGCGCCAGCCTCTCCTCTTCACGCTTGCGCTTTTTCTTCTTCGCACTCGCGATTATGCAGATAAGAATGATGAGGAATAACAAAGCCGCCGCCGCGATTACGAACCACAGCCAGTTTGCTTTGAGGAAGCTCAGCGCGCTTCCGAAGAACGCCGCCGCACCGCTCTGGGGTACGGTATAGCTTATCTTGTCGCTGACTGCTCCGAAATTGCCGTCCGCAGTCTTAATCACTACGTTGCCGCTCTCCGCGTCTATTCCGCCGAACACCGCTTCGACCCTGAAAGACTTGCCGCCCTTCAATTCGGGAGTTTCTATGAACTGGTCCGCATCGTCGTAATATCTGTACAGCACGCTCAGCGTTTCGGCGTCTATTAACTTTGTGATATTCTCGGGTAAATTGAGCGTTGCGCCGTTCTTGCCCTTCACCCACATCTCGCTCACGTCCAGAACAATGGGCGTGATATTCCAGTTGATTTCCGCCGTAATGTCGTCAACAATTGCAAGCTCGTTACCGAACAGCTTAGCCGCAAACAGCTTTTTGCTTGCAGGCTCCGCCGTCGTAGGAATCGCCCATTTATAGTTGGGGTCGGTCAACACAAGCCTTGCCTTATATCCGCTCTGGCTGACGTTCCTTATATCGCGGTAGTCGCCGCTTATAGCGATAATATCCTTGTAATCGGCATAGCTTCCGCCCAGGTAGTCCGTCAGGCTGATATACTCGCCGCTGAACGCAATCTCGCCAACCGTAGGCAAAGCGATTTCCTTCTTTTCTATCGTAACCTTGATAACGTCCAGAAGCAGGATATAATCCTCTTCCGCACTGCTGCCAAGCACTACTTCAAGCGTATACTCGCCCGCCTGCACGGGGTATTCGCCGTCCGCAAACTTTTCCGCAGTAAGGCTTGCGCCCTTGTAGAACGTCACGGTAAAATCGGAAATTTTCACTCCGCTGCCGCTCACTATTTCAAGCTTGTTGAAGTGCGGCTGTCCGTCGTAAACCGCGCTTATAGTTGCCGCGTTCACGCCGTCAATCGTAACGCCGTCTATGACAACGAATACGGGGTCGTTGTTGCTGCCCGTCGTAACGGTATCCGTGGGGTCGGAGCCGTTGTCAGAAAGCTCGAAGTTAGCCGCCGCCGTTGCCGCGGGGTCTATGTAGGCTTTTACGGTATACTTCTTGGGCGAAGTCATATCCAACGCGTCGATCATCTCCTGCAAGGAAACAACCTTTCCGTCGGAATCGGTATATTCGTACTTGACGAAGCTCTTATACTTTTCCTCTACGTCCAGCACCTTGTTGTAAAAGCTTACAACCGTTCCGTCGCTCTTGGTTGCCTGCACCTTTTCGTACTTGAATTTGGTGTAAAGATTTTTCTGCTTAATCTCCCAATTAAGCGTGAGCGTCGAAGCCGTAACGTCGGGGTCGTTGAAGTTGTTCTTATCCCAGTTGAAGTCCGACTTGCCAACCGTCACGGTATAGGTGTTTACAGCCCTCTCCCTGCCGCTGTACTGATAGTCGGATACAAGCGAAAGTCCCACGGGAAGCGTGCTTTCCTTAATTCTCACGGCGTAGTTAACGTCGTCGAATTCGATTGCGCCGGTATAGTCCTTGGTCTGCTTCGTGCCGTTGGAATCGGTGTAATAATATTCCCACTTAACGCCCGACAAATCGAACGTGCCCTTGATTATACTCCATTCGAGCTCAATAGTCATCGTGCTCGACTTGGTTTCGGTGCCGTCCTGGTTCTTGATAATAAACTGATATTCGCTGTCGGTGGTTTTCAGCGCAACGTAGGTCTTATAAGTACCGACCTCCTTAAAGCTTGTAACGATACTGCCGTTGAATTCGGTCTTGTAACCGCCCGTAAACTTGGTCTTGTCGATTTCGATATAGTAATCCGAAAAGTCGGAATCGTCGAGAATTATATTGTAAACTCCCGTCGTAACCTTACCGTCGTCGTCTTTAACTAGCGTATATTTAAGCTCCGCGGGGTCGGGCATATCGGTCTCCGCGCCGTCGTTGAACGTATATTTCCAGACGTATTCGTCAAGACCCGCTTCCGTCGCCGTAATGGTGAAGCCCTTGCTGTCCTTGCCGCTCTTGAAAATATAGTTTGCGCCGTCCGCGCCGAGCTTTACGCCGAACGTATAGCCCGCGGAATAAGTACCTAAGGTCGTGGGTATATCCACGCTTGCGCTAAGGTCGGTTCCGCTTGAAATATCGTTATCCTGCTCGTTTGCGCCGTTCTTTTTCCAGTAGTAAGTGAAAGTCACCGTCTGACCGTTCAGCACGCCCGTAACGGTTGCGGTTATACTTTCCGCAGTTTCGTCCGACTTCTTTTTCTGCCAACTGAATTTTGTTGCCGAGCACGTAAAAGAAGCTTCAAGCTCCGCACGGTTTACCGTAACGGTAATTTCCTTGTCGGCAACGTCGTCGTTCGTGCCGCTCGCCCATACACAGTCGGTCTTGTTGGAAAGAACGACTTTAACGGTGTAAATGCCCGCGTCCGTTACGGAAGCCAGACCGCCCGTAATCGTGGGCGTTGTGGCAACCGCCGTATTGCTTGCCGTACCGTCCGCCGCAAACTGCTTGCCAGAAATGCTTGCCGTATACAGCGTGCTTTCGAACGTGTTGCTCGTCGCGTTCCTTATCTGCATAGTCTGCGCATTCGTGTTGTAGGTCAACGCCAGCGTAGAAGCGGGCGTGGGCACTACTACGCTCTGCTTTGCTATACTGAATGTTGCGGTCTGGTCAACCGCCGTGCCGTCCGCGGAGCCGTCGTCCCAAAGGAACAGTTTTTTTCCTTCCGCGTTCAGCTTGAACGTTATCTTATAATTTCCCGCGGAGGTTGCCTTTATTTTATAGTTTTTCTGTCCCACCTCTTCCGTATAGTTGGCGGGGTCATTAGGGTCGGTTTCGGTAGTCGTGCCGTCGTCGTTCTTAACCCAGTACTTATAGGTGTCGTACGCAACGGTGGGTGCCGTGGAAACAGCCGCCGTGCCGTTCTTGCCCTCAACGGTTATCTCCATATATCTGTAATCGAAGCCCGTTACAGTAATTTCCTTCGCTTTGCCGTCGTAACTGAGATTAGCCGTATTGCCGAGCGTAGGCGCGGAAACCGAACCCGTCTTGATTTTTAGATTGTAGTTTGCCGTGCCGCCGAGCACCAGAGGCGTATCAGCCCACACGGTGTTGTTCTTGCTTACAAGCCCCAGCTTTACAACGTACGTTCCCGGGTTGGTAATTTCCACCTTTTTGTTCTGCTTATCAACAACGCCCGTAACGGCAGTGCCGCCCGTGTCCGTTGCGCTGTCAAGCTTAATGAATTTGTTCCACTCGTCGTTCGTATATGACGAAGTAAATTCAAACTCAACGCCGCTGCCCGTGTAATCCTTTTCGGTAGTCGTTGGAGCCGTGGGCTTGGTTATCTGTTTGGGTTTTACCGTAATTTCAATCGTTATCGTGCCTTGGTCGTTTGTTGTAGTCGTATTCCAGACCGCGCCGCAGTTGTACGCTATATCGAATTCCAGCTTGTAAGTTCCCGCTTCCGTAACGGTAAGCGTATTGCCGCCGTTCAGCGGGTCGGTGCCCGTCGCGGTGCTGGTTGCCGTGTTGCCGTAGGTGTATTTTACGTCCTCCGCACTGCCCACACGGTCCTTATAGGAATATTTGGTAAGTACGATTCTGTTCGCGTCCAGATTGTTCAGCGTAAAGGTTAAATCGTTGCCCGTATAGGTATCCGGATAGTTACTCGGCGTTGTGTCAACCTCGGGTGCATCTATCGGCGTGACCGTTATCTCCGACGACATAGTTACGGAAGCATTGTAATAATATGAGTATTCACTACTCGGCAAATCGTTCGTAAACACGCCGAAATATTCGGTTTTGTCTTCAGGTATATTTGTATTATTGGTATAAGTAACGGTATAGAAATTATTGCAATTTTTTGTAGAAGTCTTACCCCCGGAAGACCCTGCTGCAAATAACTTAGCCGAAGTTTCACACGTTACGGATTCCCCTTTTGCACTGGTAGCCGAAACTGCATACGGAAATATAAAGCTGTTCGGCGCATAAGTATCGCCAAAAGCGTATAGAATTGTTATACCCCAATAAGATTTAGCACTAGCATATTCCGTCATACTTAAATCGCCGTTATAAGTCACCGTATATTCGGTGTATGCGGGTACGGTTATAGTAGCTTTAAATGTAACGAAGTGGGAGACCTGATTTTTTTTCCCTAAATTTAATTTTGAAGAGGTTGCCGTTGCGGTGTCATCGTCAAAGCCGCAATTACCTTTGTTTGTGTCAATAGTACCCGGTGTCGTCAGACTGGGGTTACCGGAATAAGGAACGGTCTCTCCCCATCCAGTGTTAGACGCATTCGCACTATAATATTGATAGTTGCCCGTGCCCGTCCATTCGACTTTCGTTTTCGCAGCCGTATCGTTTGGTGCGACCGCCGCATACGCTTTACTGTTATTTAAAAATGAAAAAACTGCGCCACACAATAGTGCGACACAGAATATGGGCGTGAGTATATAAAGCAACGCGCGCTTTACG
>JAIEFR010000003.1 GCA_029066845.1 Clostridia bacterium
AACTACATTCGACTTGCATGTGTTAAGCACGCCGCCAGCGTTCATCCTGAGCCAGAATCAAACTCTTAAGTTTAATTGTATAAAACACAAACCTTATATAAGTTCGTGGCTCTATCTCGACTATTTGTAGTCAAATTATCTTTGCTGACTTTGCTTTGTGGTACTAATGTACTTCAAAGTTATTGACAGAAACTTTCTTATCAATTCGATAATAAAAATCGTTTCCTTCTATTCAATTTTTAAACTGCGTTACCGAACTTCCGTTCGGTGCTCATTTGCGAGAGCTTTTCTATAGTAACATAGACGTTATTATAATGTCAAGCATTTTAAAAAACTTTTTTGGAAAATTTTGAATTATTTTTCCGCAAAAGTTCTATCTCGCGACAGCTCATATAAAATATCATATCATATAGAACCTGTCAAGCATTTTTTTACAAGTTTTTTCGCATATTTTGTAAAACGATAGATTGTATAATTTTTTGTTATTTATTCACATTGCCACACGTGCGCAAACGTTCCCTTTCCCTTTTCCTTATATTATATATAGTAGAATTTTGTCGAACTTTCGTACTTTATGCGGTCAGCCCGAAGCGTCCGCTTTTATTTTTTATGCGCAAAACTTGCAAAAGCTAAAACAAATTATTATAATAAGTAACGTAAGAGGAAAAAATCTATGATAAAAAAACTGTTTGCGGCGCTAATTGCGGCTTTTGCAACAATTGCGGGCGCTTCCGCCCTGTCCGCCTGTTATTACGTAGAACCCGAATACCGTCCTTCTCCCCCTCCGCACACGGTGCATACTACCGCTTACGTTGAAGCGGTAGCTCCCACCTGCACCGAAAAGGGCAGCATAGCTTACTGGGAGTGTACTGTATGCGGCCAGAAATTTTCGGAAGAAGCCGCGGAAAATACCGTTAAAGATATAACCGTAAAACCGTTGCCGCACGATTACGAAAACAGAAAATGCAATAATTGCGACGCTACACAACTCAGATACGACGGCTACTATCACTCCGATTACGTTTCGGGCTTGTACGATACTTCGGCAACCGAGATTGTTATTCCCGCCTACGAGAACGGAAATCCCGTACGCGGCATCGATAAAGCTGCTTTTATCAACTGCGAAAGCCTGACAAGCGTAACCTTTCCCGAAACGCTCGGTTCCATCTACGAAAGCGCGTTCGAAGGCTGCACCAATCTGACTGAAATCAATTTGCCCGAAAGAGTCAGCTATATCCAGAAACGGGCGTTTTGCAATTGCACGAATCTGAAAAGCATAACAATTCCCGGCGAAGTTGACCGCATAGAACAGTCAATGTTTTCGGGCTGCGGCAATCTGACGGATATAACACTGCCCGACAGCGTTACCGAAATCAAAAATCTTGCATTCAACGGCTGCGCTTCGTTAACGGAAATAGCACTACCCGAAAATCTTGAAACCATAGGCGACTCAGCCTTTAACAATTGCAGCTCGCTAGTTCAAATCGTAATTCCCGACAAAACCGAAAATATCGGCATCTCCGCTTTCGGCAATTGTACTTCTCTGTCAAAAGCAGAACTGCCGGACGGCGCTCAAATCGACCAAGCCGCGTTCAGTAATTGCGTCGCTCTGGAAAGCATAACTTTACCGAAATATCAGCAGTATATCCTATCGGACACGTTCAGCGGCTGCGAGAAGCTTAAAACCGTGACTTTTTCGGAGTATATATTATCTATTCACAGCAGAGCGTTCCTCGGGTGCAGTTCGTTAACCGACGTAACTATTCCCGAACGCGTTTCGGGTATCTGGACAGGCGCGTTCGAAGGGTGCGCCGCCCTTACGGAGATAACCATTCCCGACAGCGTGACTCACATCTATGACAGCGCATTCAAAAATTGTTCGGGCATAAAGACTCTGAAAGTTTCCGACAACGTCGAGTACATTGGTGACAGCGCGTTCTGCGGTTGCAACGCGCTTAAAAGCGTAACCATACCCGCAAGCCTTAACGAAATAAGCGAATACGCATTCTCTTACTGCACGGATATGACGGACGTCACTATTCCCGAAGGCATTACTACAATAGGCGAGCACGCGTTCTACGGGTGCGAAAGTTTAACCGAATTAAATATACCCGACAGCGTAACGGATATAGAAAGCCTGGCGTTTGCCGCGTGCCACCGTCTGGCGACAGTCGTTTTGGGCAACAAGCTGAAAAGCATAGGCTCCGGCGCATTCAGTATGTGCGACGAGCTGAAGACGATAACAATACCAAAAAGCGTTACCAATCTCGGGGCAGATGCGTTTGCGCACTGCGGCAAGCTGGAGAGCATAGCCATTCCCAAAGGCATAACCGCAATCGCACGGCAAACCTTTTTCCTGTGCAAAAGTCTGACTAGCGTCACAATTCCCGACGGCGTTACGGAAATTTGCGAAGGCGCGTTCTGGGGTTGCAGTTCGCTTAAAAGCGTAGTTTTACCGAACTCCGTCACCACCGTAGGCAGGCGGGCTTTCCTGGAATGTTATACCCTTAAAGATATAAGCGTTTCGGTCAATCTGAAAAGTATAGGAAGCGAAGCGTTTATGAACTGTTACAGACTTGCGGAAATAACCCTCCCGAGCAGCGTTGTTTCCATAGGTGACAGAGCGTTTGCGTATTGCGCGGATCTGACACGCATAACGTATAAAGGTAAAATATCACAGTGGAACGATATTGTAAAAGGCGATTCACCGTACGATCATTCGGGAGATTTTACGGTGGTATGCAACGACGGAAAGCTTGACAAGAACGGGGAACGGACAGAATAAGGTTTGAAAGTGCTTGCCAAACGGCAAGAAAGTATATATTATATATATTATGTATAAGATTTTGCGGATTATATGTTGCGTTATCAGCGCGGCAATTTTGGCGGCGTGCGTATTTCTGTTCGTATACCTCGGCACGTTCTGGGGCTTGATTTCCCTGCTGTGCGCGGCGATATTCTTTGCGCTTACCCTGCTCTTTAAAGGCTTGCAGGAAGATTACGACAAGAAGCACCCCTATAACGACCCCGTCGAGCCCGTCCAACCGACGGAGCCCGCCACACCCGAAGTGCCAGACGAAAGCACGGACGACAAAACGGAATAATCAAAAAAAACGAAGCCCCGCGGCGAAACGCCGCGGGGCTTTTTTCATATTTGAAAATCACAGAATGTTTTCTATAAAGTCTTCGGGGTCGAACAATTCCAGGTCGTCGATTTTTTCGCCCACACCCGCAAATATAACGGGTATTTCCAGCTCGCCGCACAGCGAGATTACGAAGCCGCCCTTTGCCGAGCCGTCCAGCTTGGTCAGCACAATGCCGTCCAGCTCTACCGCGCCGTCGAACACCTCCGCCTGATTGTAGGCGTTGTTGCCCGTAGTCGCATCCAGAACGAGCAGCTTATAGAAATTGGCTGCGGGGTATTCCCTTGTCACCACGCGCGACATCTTTTTAAGCTCCTCCATAAGATTCGCCTTGACGTGCAGTCTGCCCGCGGTGTCTATAATTACTACGTCGGTGCCCCTCGCCTTTGCTGAAGAAAGCGCGTCGAAAACCACCGCCGAGGGGTCGGAGCCCTCCTCGTGCTTGACTATGCGCACCTTTGCTCTGTCCGCCCAGACCGAAAGCTGGTCGCTTGCCGCCGCGCGGAATGTATCCGCCGCAGCAACGGTAACGCTTTTGCCCTGGCGCAAGAAGTAGGAAGCAAGCTTGCCGACCGTAGTCGTCTTGCCCACGCCGTTCACGCCCACAAGCATAATGACCGCGGGGTACTGAATTTCGGGCACGGGGGCTTCCTCCAGCTTGTCCTGCAGAATATCCTTTAAGCAGGCAACTACGAAATCCTTGTCCTTAATCTTTTCCGCCTTGACTTCGGCGCGCAGCTCCTCCACCACGTCCGCCGCGGTGTTTACGGAAATATCCGAGCTAATCAGAATTTCTTCCAGCTCGTCGTAGAATTCGTCGCCTATCTTGTTCTTGGAAAACAGCGAACCCAGCGCGTCCGATAACGCCTTTTTGGTCTTTTTAAGCGCGTTTGCAAGTTTTGAAAAAATACCCATACAATCCCTCTGATTAGCAATTCACTTGACTTAGATGCAAGCCGATTTACGAAACTGTATCGCCGCCGAGCCTGCTCTCAACCTCGGACAACTTGACAGAAACGATTTTGGAAACGCCCTTTTCTTCCATTGTAACGCCGAAAAGCACGTCCGCCTTTTCCATAGTGGGTTTACGGTGGGTGATTACGATGAACTGCGTCTGCGCGGCAAACTTCTTTAAATATGTTGCGTATCTGCCAACGTTCGCGTCGTCCAGCGCCGCTTCGATTTCGTCGAGCACGCAGAAGGGCATAGGGCGCATCTGAATGATTGCAAACAGAATTGCTATTGCCGTAAGCGCCTGCTCGCCGCCCGAAAGCAGTGAAATTTTTGCAAGGTTTTTGCCGGGAGGGCACGCGACTATTTCCACGCCCGCGTCAAGAGGGTCTTCGCAGTTGGTGTAATCAAGCTGCAATTCCGCCCTGCCGCCGCCGAACAATTCCTTGAACGTGCGCTTGAAGTTTTCGTTGATGGTGTTGAAGCCCGCGTCGAAAATTTTAAGCATTTCGCTGCGTATATCTTCCAGTGCGTGTTCAAGGTCGGCAATCGCCTTTTCGAGGTCCTGCCTCTCCTCGGTCATTCGCTGGTAGCGCGTGCTGACCGCCTCGTAATCCTCGATAGCCGTCGGGTTGACCGCGCCTATCATAGTAATCTGCCTCTTGCAGTTTATGATTACCGAAGAAGCCGCGCCCACGTCGAAGTTTTCAACCTTATACTTCAAGCAACCCTCGTAGTCCTCGTGGTACTCCTCCTCGATACGCTGCTGCAAAAATTCGAGGTCGGAATCTATCTTCTGCATAGCCATTTCCTGGTTGTGCAGCTTGTTGTTTAAATCTTCCAAAAGCTCCGCGGTTTCGAAGCGCGATTTATCTATTTCGGCAACCCTGTCGTTGAGCTGCTTCTTGCTCTTTTCAACCTCGGCAATGCGCTCGTTGAGGTCGTCCAGCTTGACCTGCTCGTCCTTGGTGAGTGCGGCGCGCGCCGCCTTTTCGTTCCACTCGTCAAACTGTTTCTGCAATTCGGGCAGGAGTGTGCGCAGGTTGCCCACCCTCTCGATGAGCTCGGCTTTCTCCGCCTTGGTGCGCTCTGCGGAATCCATATTGGACTTCATCGCACTTTCCAGCGAAGCGATTTCCACCTGCAACGCGTTCAGGCGCGCCGCCTTGTCGTTGCGCTCCTTTACTATCTTATCGTTCTCCTCGCTCATCGAATCGATTTCGGAGGTAGCCTTTGTAGACTGCTCGGAAAGGGTGCTTGCGCCCTTGCTCGTCGAGGAATATTCGCTGTCCAATTCGGCAAGCTTTTCCTCCACCTGCGCCTTGGACTGTCTGTAAACGGAATATTCGCTCTCCTTGTCGGCAATGTTGAAGGTCAGGCTGGAAAGCTTTTCCTTTGCCGCCGCGAGTTCCAGACGCGCCTGCTGCAATTTGCCGTCCAGCGCCTCCCTCTCCTCGCGCGCCTTTTTCAACTCGCCCTCCGCTTCCGTGCGCTTGTTTTCGGCGGTTACGAGGGTGTTCTTCCTCTGCGCAATCTCGTCCTCGATTTCCTTAATCTTTCTTTCGTTAGCAAGAAGGTTTGCGGAATTCTCTCTGCGGCTGCCGCCCGTCATCGAACCGGACGTTGCGATTATATCGCCGTCCAGCGTGACTATCTTGAACGCGCGGGGATAGCGCCTTGCAATTACCGTTGCGCACGCAATGTCCTCGCACACGAGCGTGTTGCCCAGAAGGTTATGTATAACATTATCGTACTTTTTATCGTAGCGCACCAAATCGATGGCAAGTCCCACCGCGCCCCTCTCGCTGCACGCCGACCTAATCTGAGTCGATTCCAGTCTGGGACGGAGCGCGTCGATGGGCAGGAAAGTGACCTGACCCGCGCGGTTGGATTTCAAGTATTCGATTAAGAACTGCGCGTCCTCTCTCGTTTCGGTTATGACGTTCTGCATTGCGCCGCCGAACGCCGTTTCAATCGCTATTTCATAGCCCTTGTCGCACGATACGACGTCGGCTATAAGCCCCATTATGCGTGAGGAAAGCTTGGTGTTTTCCTTGGCGTCGGACATTAAACGCCTTACAGAATAGACGTAGCCCTCGAACCTGTCGCGCAATGCCGTATAGGTGAGCAGACTCTGTTGGAGCGAGGATATCTGCGCTTCACTGTCGTAAATCTTTCTGACCAGCGCCTGCACCTTGTCGTTTGCCGCGCTGACTGCCGCCGCCGCGTTTTCCATAAGCACGTTCTCGTCGCCCAGGTATGCGTTCAGGCTTTCCTGCGATTTCAACGTCTTGTCATACTCGGCTTTCAGCTTTTCGTGCTCTGCGCGCACGGTCTGCATCGCGTCGTCCATCTCGGCAAGCCTCTCTTTCAGAAGCTCCTTTTTAGCCGACAGCGAGCCTATGTTTTCCTTTATTTCCGAAAGGTCGCGGAAGGCGTCCATCACTCTCTTTCTGTGCTCGTTGGTTGACAGCTCGTAGCTTGCTATACTCTCGGTAAGTCTGACTATATCCGCCTGCAGCTGTGCACAGGTTTCGCGCAACTTTTCTATTCTTTCGCCGTTCTTGCTGGCGTATTCCTCGCAGCGGCGTATGCCCTTATCGACGTCGCCTATACGCTTGGTGGCGAACACTATGTCGTCCTGAGCCTGCTGAAGCTTGTACTTGACGGCGTTTGCACGCTCCTTGAACACCTTGCTTTCGCCCGTGCTGCGCTCCAGTCCGACGGTATATTCCAGCCTCTCCTCGTTCAGCCTTTTCAGCTTGTCGTCCGCACCCGCCAAAAGCCCGCGGCACTTTTCGTATTCGGCAAGCAGCGAAGCCGCAAGCTCGGAATTATGCTTTATCTGCGAATTGATTTTGTTTATTCTCGCGTCAATCTTTTCACGCTCGCCCGCCGCGCCGTCGTGGCGGAATATGTAGGTATTGATTTCGTTAGAGCGCAGCGTTTCATACAGAGCGTTGTACTTTTTTGCGTTCTCCGCAGCCTTTGCAAGAGGGGTGAGCTGGCGCTCTACCTCCGCCATTCTCTGCGCGAACACGAACAGGTTATCCTTGGAATAGTTGAGCTTTCTTTCAGCCTCCGCCTTCCTGTCCTTGAAGACGACTATGCCCGTCGCCTCCTCGAATATCGAACGCCTTTCCTCGGGACGGGAATTCATTATCTGCGCGATACGTCCCTGACCGATAATCGAATAACCTTCCTTAGCCGCGCCCGCACCGTGCAGCAGTCCGGTTAAAATCTTCATTCTGGAAGGCTGCTGATTGAGAAGGTATTCGCTGGTGCCGTCGCGGTAGAGCCTTCTTGTCATCTCTATCTCGTCCGCGTCGTAATCGAAAATGCGGTTGGTGTTGTCGAATGTTAAAGTGACCTCGCAGAAGGAAGTCTTTTTACGCTTTTCGGTACCGTTGAAGATGACGTCCATCATATTGGAACCGCGCATTACCTTTGCGGATTGCTCGCCCAGAACCCAGCGGATGGCGTCGGCAACGTTTGACTTGCCGCACCCGTTGGGACCGACTATACAAGTAACGCCGTCGGTTAAGGGGATTTCCGTCTTGTCGGCAAAGGATTTGAAACCGATAAGCTTTATCTTTTTAAACTGTACCATTTTAACACCCTTTATTTAAGAATTCGTAAGCCGCTTTTGCCGCCTGTTTTTTTGCCGCCGCAAAGTTCGCACCCGAGCCCGAAAAGCTCTTTCCGCGCACGGTAACCGACACGGTGTGTTCGGGACTGCGCGCCGTACCGCCCAGCATTTTGCGGTATACGGGAAGCGGCTCCCTGTTGTCCTGCAACAGCTCCTGCACCATAGCCACGTAGTTGCGCGCGTTGGGCATAGGAGTCAGCGTAGAGAGCGCGAACTTTCTCGCCGCGTCCAGACCGCCGTCCAGATATATTGCCGCGGTAATCGCCTCGTACGCGCTGGGCACGGCTTTCTTGTTGCCGTTGTCGCCCTTGTCCTTTATTAACGCTTTGTCAAGTCCCAGTCTGACCGACACGGGGCGCAAAGCCTCGTCCGAAAGCATTTCCTGCTTCTTGCCCGTTATCTCGCCCTCGCTCGCATTTTCGCGGTAATACTTTTCCGCGACTATAAACGTGAGCAGCGCGTCGCCCAGACATTCCAGACTTTCGTTATTGAAATTCTGGTCGTACGACGAAAGCGTTAACGCCTTCTTTAAAAGCTGTTTATCCTTGAAGATATAGCCGCACGACCGTTCGATATTTTCGAAATCACTCATTGTTCTACCGGTATTATGTTGTCCAGATCGACCTTTGCCAACATATCCTCTACCTTGGGTATGAGCCCGTTACGGTAGATGGACAGCGCGTTTTTAATGGAGTTGGCAATCGCCACGGGCTTGGACGAGCCGTGACTTTTGACTACGACTTTTTTAAGCCCTAAAAGCAGCGCGCCGCCGTACTTGTCGAAGTCCAGTCCCTTTTTCATACGCTTGATTGCGCCGTGCATAAACATTGCGCCGATAAGCGACGAGGGCGACGACTTGAACTGCTTTTTCATTGTGGCAAGTATCATCTTTGCGCAACCCTCTATGGATTTGAGCGCGATATTACCCGAAAAACCATCCGCAACGACGACGTCCACGTCGCCGTAATTTATAGCTCGCCCCTCCACGTTGCCGACGAAATTTATGCCCTGCATCTCGGAAAGATATTTGTAGGTTTCCTGACGGAGAGGGTCGCCCTTGTGCTCCTCCGTACCGTTGTTTAAAAGTCCCACCTTGGGGTTTACTTTATTGAAGCCCGCCTGCGCGTAAGCCGAAGCGAGCACCGCAAACTGGCAGAGCATTACGGGCTTGCACTCCGCGTTGGCGCCGCAGTCGCAAAGCAGCGTTACGCCGTTGTTCACGTTGGGTATAGCGGGGCAGAGCGCGGGGCGCTTTATACCCCTTATTCTGCCGAGTATCAGCTGACCGCCCGCAATGATTGCGCCCGTCGAGCCAGCCGATACCAGTCCGCATATATCGTCCTCTTTTTTGAGCATCCAGTAAGCCGCCATAAGCGACGACTGTTTGTTTCTGACCGCCTCGGTGGGAATATCGTTCATACCAATAACGTCGGGGCAGTCCACTATCTCCACGCGCGCGGTATCGTACTTGTGTTTGGCAAGCTCCGCCTTGATTTCGTTCTCCCTGCCCGTGATTATCAGGTAGAGATTTTTATCCTCTTTAAGCGCCTTTACCGCACCTTCCACTATTGCCGCGGGCGCGTTGTCGCCGCCCATTCCGTCCAAAATCAACTTATCCATTACAAACGATTTTCCTCGGGATAAAAACTTACCGTTTAATTATAGCATATTCCCCGAAAAAAAACAATTATATAATACGGAATAATTAAAATTTATTCGCCGTCCGACGGCTGCATTTCCTGCGTATCCGCGGGCTGTTGCGCCTGCTGAATGACGTCGGCAACAGCGGGGTACTTGTCCTTGCGGATAAGCTCGCTTATCTCCTCGCCGTCGCGCTGTCTTATAAGATAGCCCTCGCTCTCCGTTCCCTCTCTGCCGTAGCTTACAATCTTATCCTCGTCGCCCTGCACGACGACGGGTTCGGGGCGCGGCAGACTTGCGGTCACCTTGGACGAGAAGGAATAGCTGTAACCGTCTTCCTCGCCGTAAACCGTACAGCAGACCGAGTTCAAAGTGCAGTTGACGCGGATATATATCGGGGTTTTGCGGTTGTTTTTAAATTTTAAATCGAAATAATTGCCGCTTACCATAGCGTCGCGCGAGGGCGCAACGTAGGAAACCTGCAGGCTGTGCGGGTGGTATTCAACTATGCCCAGCCCCGACAGCAGCGCGGCGTTGTACAGCGTGGTGGAAACCTGGCACACGCCGCCGCCCACGCCCAGAACGAACTTGCCGTTTTCGATTATTTTTGCCGACTTAAAGCCGTTTTCCTGAGTGCGCGCGCCCACCGTTTGGTTGAACGAAAACACGCCGCCGCCCTCTATCACCGTGCCGTTAATTTTCTGCGCGGCAAGGCGGATATTGGACGACCTGTCGGTATTGTCCGCGTCGAAATAGGTTGTAAAGGAATAGAGCCTGCGAGTGCGCGCCTTGACGTCGTCCACCGATTCAGTCCTCGTAATATCGCGAGTACATATGCGCACGTCTTGAAAATCACCGTTCAGCGAGGAGGAAATATCGTCCAACAGTTTTGCCTTGTCGCACTCCACGCCGTCCGAACCTTGAAAGTAAGTAAACGCTTCGCCCGCGGTATTGAATACGGCGTAAGGCTCCACGACGGGGCGCGAAAAGTCGGCGCAGATATTGGTTACAATCTCCTCCGCGCCGTTCAGAAAATAGTGCACGGGCGCAGTATATTCGCCGCTCTTTTTTATGGCAAGCAGCGTATCGGTAAAGCCGTCCTTAAAATCAATTTCGGGATATGAATACTCGTACACGCGTTCATCGGCGCATATGCGCAATCGTTTTTGTTTTAAATCCTCCTCCACACCCTTCCTGAGCGCGGACTTCGCCGCGTTTATCGTCATTCCGCCTACGTCCGTGCCGTTGACCGTCACGCCGCGCGGAAGCCTGCCCGTAAAGCCGCAGCACAAAAATAATGCGCTTGCAATAAATACAAGCGCAGTAAAAATTTTTAAAGTTTTAACAAGACTTTTTTTCAAATTATTTTAAGTGCGGAAAGCAGCTTGTCGTCGGGATAGAACGCAGGCTCGCCCACGCGCCTGTTGCCCTCGGCATAGTGCGTATCCGAACCGCCCGTTACAAGCAGACCGTATTTTTCCGCAAGCTCCTTATAGTACTGCGTTTCCTTAGCAGTATGCCCCGAATAGACCGCTTCTATGCCTGAAAGTCCGCAGGGTAGGAGCCGCTCTATAAGCTTTTGCACGCCCTCTTTGTCGAGGGATATTCTGCCCGGGTGGGCAAGCGAGCACACGCCGCCGCAGGACGAAATGAGTTCGGCGGTTTCCTCTGGTGAAGGTCTGCCCACGCACGAAAAGCCGGGCTTGCCGTAACCGAGATAGCGCGCATAAAAATCGAAGGGCGAGCGCGCGTAGCCCTTTCTTGCTCCCGCGGTTGCAATGTACATACCGTGCAGCGGCGAAAGCTTACTCTTCCGTTCCCTTATAACCTCGCCGTAGCTTAGGCGAACGCCAGCCGCCGAAAGTTTTTTCAGAACGTCGAAGGCGCGCTCCTCCGCGCCGTCGTAAAGCTTCTTGTGAAAGCGCACGTATTTTTCGCAGCCGCAGTCCATACCGTAGCCGAGAATATGCACCTTTATATTATTGTCGTAGGCTGAAACTTCCTCGCCGTCAACCGCTATTATGTCCGATGCAAGCGCAAGCTTTTTAACCTCGCCGCGCGCGTTGGCATTGTCGTGGTCGGTCACCGAAATAAGCCCCACGCCCGCACGCCTTGCCGCCGCGATTACGTCCGCGGGTGACTGGGCGCCGTCCGAATAGTAGGTGTGAACGTGCATATCCGCCCGAATCATCTCCTGACCGCGCCCCCTTCAATCATTATCTTATTTACTTCCTTGCCGTACAGCACGCGCTCTGCGTGGGTGCAGGTTATTATGGTCTGCAAACCGTCCGTGCGCCCGACAAGCTTTTTGCGCCTGGGCAAATCCAGCTCGCTCATAACGTCGTCTAAAATGAGAACGGGATAGTCGCCGCACGCCTGCTTGAAAACGTTTACCTCGGCAAGCTTTATTGCAAGCGCGGCGGTACGCGTCTGCCCCTGCGAGGCAAAGTTTTTGGCGTCCGCTCCGTTTATTATTATGTCGAGGTCGTCGCGGTGCGGTCCGCTTGCGGTATACCCCAGGCGTATGTCGCGGTCGTAGTTATTCGAAAGCTCGTCGAACAGCCGCTTTTCCAATTCCTCCGCCCCGCCCTTGTATTTCTTTTCGGGGCAGACGACAAGCTCCTCCTGACCGTCGGTGAGATAGGCGTGCGCCTCGGCGGCAAGGGGGGCAAGCTTTTCAACGTAGTCCGCCCTGCTGCTTGCAACCACCGCGCCGTACTTGCACAATTGTGCATCCCACACGGGGAGCGTGTCGTACACCGTATCCAGATCCCTGCTCTTTAAAAGATTGTTGCGCTGTTCCAGAATTTTGTTGTACCTCGAAAGCGCGACGAAATAGGAACGCGAAAGCTGGGAAATGGACAAATTCAAAAAACGCCGTCTTTCGTCGGGGCCGTCCTGGATAAGGCGCAGTTCCTGCGGCGAAAAGAACACCGCAAATACGTTGCCCATTAAATCGGCGTTGCGCGTAATCTTGTTGCCGTTTATTTTTACCTCGCGCCCGCTTTCGGTTATGCGCGCGGAAATTTCCACCTCGCCGTAACGTCCCTGGCAGGTGCAGGAAATATTTGCAACCTGCTCGCCGCTCCTAATCAGCTGTTTTTCGCGGCGGGTGCGCGGCGAAGTGCCCGTGCAGAGGTAAAAAACCGCCTCCGCACAGTTGGTCTTGCCCTGCGCGTTTTTGCCGAAGAGCACATTAAGACCGGAAGAAAATTCGAATTTTTCCTCGCCGTAATTTCTGAAATTTTTCAAAACCAGATTTTTTATATACATTTTACTTTAAAAAATACTTTATTTCGAAACGATTTTGGTATATAATGAAAAGTGTCGCAAGGCGCACTTGTATTTCAAAGCACTCAACTATTTATAATTATAGCAGAAATATTAAGAAAACTCAAAGAAAAAAAGGTAAATTATGGCGGATACTTCAAACCTTGACTTTATCTATCAACCCATCAAGGAAAAAATGCAGGAAACGATAACCCACATAACCTTTCTCACGTACATCGACAAGCTGGTGCCCGTGGAAATCGACGGGCGTTATATCGTGCTTGAAACGCTGACGGAAAATTTTGCGCAGTATATTACCAAAAACCTTTCCGAAAAAATGCGCGACGCGATTATCAAAGCCAACGTGGGCGTTTCCGACTTCCGCCTTGTAGTAAAGGGCAGCCGCAGCTACGCATACGAATCGACTAGCGAGGAGCACGGTTACAATCCCCCCAACAATCTGAACAAACGCTTTACCTTCGACAGCTTCGTCGCGGGCAATAACCTGTTCGCCTTCGAGGCGGCTAAAAACGTTGCCGACGACCCCGCGGGCGTCTACAACCCCCTGTTCATTTACGGCGGCACGGGCTTGGGCAAGACACACTTAATTCAGGCGATTGCCAACCAGATTATTGCCGAAAAGCCCAACCTTAAAGTCGTGTACGCCACCTGCGAGCAGTTTGTAAACGAAATTATCGATACGATGTTCGCTTCCAAGGGTCCCGACGCACGCGAAAAGAGCAACAGGTTAAGACAGCACTACCGCAGCGCGGACGTCCTCATTATCGACGACATACAGTTTATTGCCAACAAAAAGGCCGTTCAGGAAGAATTCTTCCATACCTTTAACGAACTGGTTTCGCGCGGCAAGCAGATAGTTATAACTTCCGACCAGCCCCCCAAGGAGCTGACCGCGCTGGAAGAAAGACTGAGAACACGCTTCTCGGGCGGGCTTGTGTTCGACGTAATGCCGCCCAACCTGGAAACCAAAATTGCAATATTGAAGAAGAAGGCTTTCGAAAAGAAGTGCATAGTACCCGACGACGTGCTCTCCTTCCTCGCTCAGGATTCTGGCGACGACGTGAGGACGCTTGAAGGCAGGCTTACCAAGGTAATATTCGCAAGCAAACTGCACGAAACGCCCATAACCGTAGCCCTTGCAAAGAGTGCGCTGAACGAAGCCGTATCCGAGGGCGGCACGGAGGAGATTACCCCCGCAAGCGTAATAAACGCCGTTACCGGTTTTTACGGAGTTACCAAGAACGAGCTTATTGGCAAGTGCAAGAAAAAGGAGCTTGTACTGCCCAGGCAGGTTTGTTGCTATCTTATGTGCGAGCTTCTGTCCCTCCCCCTTATGTCGATAGGTAAGGAGCTGGGCGATAGAAACCACACCACCATCCTCTACTCGCGCGACAAGGTTGAAAGTATGATTGCCGTAAGCGACAAGATGGCGAAAGACATCGACGACATTAAAAACATTATCCTGAAAAAGTGATTTTGAACGCCCGCTTCGGCGGGCGTAAATTTTTAGCATTATGAAAGAATTCTCTCTTGGCAAATACGACGCCGCAGTGGTCGGCGCGGGACACGCGGGATGCGAAGCCGCGCTTGCCCTTGCGCGCACGGGACTTAAAACCGCGGTGCTCACGTTAAATCTCGACGCTATTGCCTTTATGGCGTGCAACCCCTCTATCGGCGGCACGGCTAAGGGTCATCTCGTGCGCGAAATCGACGCGCTGGGCGGAGAGATGGGCGTGAACGCAGACGCCACCGCTCTGCAGATTAAAATGCTCAACGTCGGCAAGGGAGCGGCGGTGCAGTCGCTGCGGTGCCAGTCGGACAAGAACGCCTACCACGCACGGATGAAGAGCGTGCTGGAAAACACCGAGAACCTCAGAATTATTCAGGGCGAGGTTGCGGAAATAATAGTCGAGGACGGCAAGGTTGCGGGGCTTAAAACGACCTACGGCGGAGTTATAAACTGCCGTGCCGTAGTGCTTGCCACGGGCGTGTATTTAAACGCGCAGACCATCACGGGCGACGTAATTAAAAAGAGCGGACCGAACGGCTTTTCCGCCGCCGACGCGCTGACTCAAAACCTGATTGATTTGGGCTTTACCGTGCGCCGCTTCAAGACGGGCACCCCCGCCAGAGTGGACTTCCGCACGATAGATTTAAGCAAATTGACCCCCCAGTATGGCGAAAACAACGTGGGACCGTTCTCATTTATCACGCAGAATCCCCCCGAAAACAAAATGCCGTGCTACCTGGGCTATACCAACCTTGCTACCCACAAGGTCATTCTGGACAACCTGGACCGTTCACCCCTCTACAACGGCACAATAGAATCGACGGGTCCGAGATACTGCCCCTCCATCGAAACCAAGGTGGTGCGCTTTGCCGACAAGGAAAGGCACCAGATATTTATAGAGCCCGAGGGCGCTGACACGCTGGAAGCGTACGTTCAGGGAATGTCCTCCTCCCTCCCCCACGACATTCAGATAGAGATGTACCACACGGTAGAGGGCTTGGAACACGCCGACATTATGCGCTTTGCCTACGCCATAGAATACGACTGTATAGATACGCTGGACGTCTACCCCACCCTTGAATTCAAAAAGGTGCAGGGGCTTTACACCGCGGGGCAGATTAACGGCACCTCCGGCTATGAGGAAGCGGCGGCGCAGGGACTTATTGCGGGACTGAACGCAAGCTTGAAGCTGCGCGGAATGCCTCCCCTCGTCCTCGGCCGCGACGAGGCGTATATAGGCGTGCTTATAGACGATCTTGTAACCAAGGGCACGGAAGAGCCTTACAGAATGATGACCTCGCGTGCGGAATATAGGATAGAATTGCGGCAGGACAACGCCGACTTCCGACTCACGCAAAAGGGGTACGATAGCGGACTTGTGACCGAGGAGAGATATGCAATATATCTCAAACGCAAGGAGCAATATGAAGCCGCCGTGCAATATCTGGAGCACACTTCCTTTACGCCCGACAGAACGCAGGAGCTTTTGGAAGAATACGGCTTTTCGAGAGCGGCAGGCTCGCTTTCGATAGCCGACCTTATAAGGCGCGGAATACCCCTCGACAAAATAAGCGCGGCAACAGGCGAGACAGGCTTTGCGCGCGACGTGGCAGAATCCGCCGAAATCTTTATACGCTACGAGGGTTATTTAAAGAAGAATGCGGAGCAGATTGCCCGCGCGAAAAAGTACGAGGACAAGCTTTTGAGCGAGGATATAGACTACTCCAAAATCGAAGGTCTGCGGCTGGAAGCCAGGGAAAAGCTGAACAAGATAAAGCCGCGCTCACTGGGTCAGGCTTCGCGTATTTCGGGCGTTAACCCCGCGGATATTGCCGTATTAACCGTTTGGCTGTCGCTTAAAAAGTGAAAGTATAATAAACAACAAAATAAACCACACACAGACAAATTGCGCGCGCGCACGCATTATATAATGCGGTTATGCACGTTAAACTCAACTTCAAAACCGTATCAATGTACGCAATATACGCCCTTGCCCTGATAGCACTCAACTATGCGTTGCCCAAAGTGCCGTTCGGGCTGGGGCTGTGTTTTTCTATGCTGGTATGCGGCACCAACATAATAGCCGCGCCCGTACTGTACGCCCTTTCGTCCATAGTGACGCTGGACTGGATAACAATGCTTTTAAGCCTTTTCGAGTGCGGCTTTCTTACGGCGATTACCTTTATCTACAGAAGGACGCGCCGAAAAATCCGCTTCGAGAGCATAATATACATACTCCTCTCCCTCGCGCCCTTTATCGCCTTTTCGCGCTGGCAGGGCATCGACAACCTTTATATTACAAGCAACCCCTACGTATTGAAGTCGATTGCCGCGCTTGCCGTAACCGTGTTCACCTTTTTCGCATTCCGCTGTGTGCACTCGCTTCTGTTCCGCCTTTACAGATGCAAGCTGCGCGCCGACGAGCTGATATGCATTTCGGTGGTATGTATAGTGGCAGGCGTGGGAATCTGCAATCTTGCGGGGATATACGCCTACATATGCATTGGCGCGGGCGTGACGGCGTTTGCCGTGCGGCTGACAAAAAGTCCCGCCGCCGTAATAGTCGCCTGCGTGCTCTCCGCCCCCTGCGCGATAGTAGGGCTGAATTTTCAACACGTGACGGCGTTTGTGATAATTGCTATAATCGCCCTCGCGTTTGCCGAGCTGGGCAGATTCGCACCCGTAGTCGCCGCGCTTGCGGGAGGCGCGGGCTATCTGTACCTCACGGGGGCGTTCACGCAGGGCGTAGCCTCCGCGGTTATATACGCGCTCATACTCGTTCTCTGCTGCATACTCCCCGTTCTGCCGCCGCAGAAGAGCGTGGAAAATATGCGTAACCTATTGGCGGTTAAAAAGGTTCTTCCGCGCACAGACGAGGAACGCTATAAGGAATACGTATCCGAAAAGCTTTACAGAATGAGCGAGGTCTTCCGCGAAATAGAGAGCGCGTTCGTCGCGCTTGACGACGGTCCCGACGACGGCGCAATGAAAAAGCGTATGCTTGCCGAAACCAAGCAGAGTATGTGCGCGGGCTGCAAAAAGAAGGACGCCTGCTCTCACACAAAAGTCTACCGCGGCTTTTCCTCCCTCATCGAAGCGGGTTGCTTAAAGGGCAAGGTAAGCTTTGTGGACTTATCTTCCGACATAACGCTCAATTGCAGCGACCCCGCCAACCTTATAGAAACGGTCAACCACCTGTTATACGAATACCGCAAGATGACGCTGGAAGCGGAGAACGCAAAGAGCGGACGCAAGCTGCTTGCGGGACAGGCGCGGGGCATTGCCGAAGTGCTTAAAGGGCGCGCCGTGGAGTTCTGCCGCGAGAGCGACGACTTTTCCGCAATGGAAAAGAAGATTGGCGACACCCTTGCCGCAAACGGCGTTTCCTGCCCCGAAATACGTATGCGCGGACAGGCAAACAAGGAAATCAGTCTGACGGTTGTGGACTGCAAAAACTTCAACCCCGTAAAGAAGACCGTTGAGAGTGTGACGGGCTTGAAGCTTATGCTTAAGGACAAGACGGTGTACGACGGACAGAAGACCGCATACCTCTTGGTTGAACCGCCCAAGTACGACGCGGCGTTCGGCGTGGCGTTTGCCGTTAAGGACAACGAGCGCGTTTCGGGCGACACACACTCCGTAATAAAGATTAACGAGCACTCATTTTTAATGGCGCTGTCCGACGGTATGGGAAGCGGCGAATACGCGCGCAAGGTATCCACCACCGCCATTTCGCTCATAGAAGCTTTCTACCGCTCCGAAATTCCCACGGACATCGTGCTTGACACCATAAACAAACTGCTGTGCTTTAACCGCGACGAACGCTTTACCTGCATAGACGCCGCCGCAATAGACTTGAACACGCTGACCGCCTCCTTTATAAAGATAGGCTCGCCCGTCGGCATAATCGTGAGAAAGGGCGAAATCAAGGTGCTGGAAAGCCACTCTCTCCCCCTGGGAATTCTGGACAGTCTGCACCCCACCACCTGCAAGGAACAGCTGAAAAACAACGATATAGTCACCTTTATGAGCGACGGCGTGACCTCGGCGTTCAACGGCGTTTCCGACCTGTACGACTTTTTGCAGACCTTAAAGCCGCTCAATCCGCAGAACCTTGCGGAAAAAATTCTTGCCGCCGCAAAAGAGCGCGTGCAGGGCACTCCCGACGATATGACAGTGCTTTGCGTGCGCATATTCAAGCGGCAAGTGTAAATTGACAGAGCACACAAAAAGCCCCGGGCACATTAGCTCGGGGCTTTCAAAATTTTAAAATTTAATTTCTGCCGCTGTCCTTTATGAGCTTCTTCAACTCCGCCATTGCGTTGCGGCCGGGCATTGCGGTCAGGCGGAAACGCCAGTTGCCGGAAGCTGTGGAAGGCACGTTCATACGCGCGGAATTATCCAGGCACAGTATATCCTGAACGGGCAACACCGTAAGGTACGACTTCGAGTGAGCCGCGCATACGCACAATGCTTTTACCGCGTCCTCCCTGGTAACTACGGGCTCGTATGCGCCCTCGCCCTTGACGGCGGCGCGGAGCTGTTTTCTGAAATCCTTAAACTGCTCGTCGTCCATAGCCTGCACAAAACCCAGGGCTGTGTCGTTGTCGTGCGTGCCCGTATACGTTACGGAGTTTTCCACTATATTTGCGGGCAGGTAGGCGTTTTCCTCGGTGCCGTCGAAAGCGAACATCAGAACGTTCATACCGGGGAAGCCGCACGATTCGCGCAGTTCCACTACGCCCTCGTCCACAACGCCCAGATCCTCGGCGATTATTTCAACGTTGCCCAGTCTCTTTTCAACCTCTTTGAAAAGCTCTGCGGAGGGACCTTCCTCCCACTCGCCCGAAACGGCGTTGTAGGCGTCCGCGGGAATTGCATAGTAACGGTCGAATCCGCGGAAGTGGTCTATGCGGATAACGTCATACATTTCCTTGGCTTTTTCAATGCGCTCGAGCCACCAGTCGTAGTTTTCGGCGCGCATTGCGTCCCAGTTATACAGGGGATTGCCCCAGAGCTGACCGTGCTTTGAAAAATAATCGGGGGGAACGCCCGCCACCTTTACGGGCTTCAAATCCTCGTCCAGCTGGAACAGCTCCGAACGCGCCCATATGTCGGACGAATCGTATGCGACGTACAGCGGAATATCGCCTATAATCTTTATGCCCTTGGAGTTGGCGTATTCTTTAAGCTTGCTCCACTGCAACTTGAACTGATACTGCAGAAACAGCCAGAAGCAGTATTCAGAGCGGTAAACGGCGTTACGGAATTCGTAAACCGCAAGATGCTCCTTATACTTATACGCGTCGGGGAAGTGATTGAACGTGCCGCCGTAGCGCGCCTTTAACGACATAAACAGCGCATAGTCCTCGAATTCACCGCTCTCGATGAATTCGATAAACTTCTCGTCGCGTATGTTGTAACGCGCATATGCGCGCCTCAACAGCGCGTATCTCTTTTCGTAGAGCTCCGCATAGTCAATATCGCCCGCGGGCATTTTTGCGCTTTCAAGCTCCTCGTCGTCCAGCAGTCCCTGCTTCTTCAGATCGACGATGTCGATGAAATAGGGGTTACCCGAAGAACAGCAAACCGACTGATAGGGCGAATCGCCGTAGCCCGTCTGCTGCAGGGGCAAAATCTGCCAGTACTTGACGTTGCTCTTTTTCAAGAGGTCAACGAACTCGTAAGCTTCCTTGCCGAGCGAACCTATGCCGTACTCGTTGGGTAACGAGGATATGTGACACAGTACGCCTAAGCCTCTTTGTCTTTCATTTTCCGCCATAAATTTATACCGTTAAAAGTTTTTTTATCCTTTCTACTGCTTCTTGGGTGGTTTCTTCGCTTCCAAACGCCGTAAGACGGAAAAAGCCTTCGCCGTTCTTGCCGAAGCCCGCACCAGGGGTGCCGACGACCTGCGCGTTGTTTAAAAGATAATCGAAGAATTCCCAGCTGCCCATACCGTTAGGACACTTCAGCCAGATATAGGGGGAATTTTTGCCGCCCGTGTACCAAATGCCCAGCTCGTCCATACAGCCGGCAATCTTTGCGGCGTTGCGCTGGTATACGGCAAGATTCTGTTTAATCTGTTTGCGTCCGTCGGGGGTAAACACCGCCGCCGCGCCGCGCTGGATTATGTAGGGCACGCCGTTGAATTTGGTTGCCTGCCTTCTGAACCACATCTTGTTTGCCGAATATCCGTCCCTTGCAAGTGCGTGGGGAATTACCGTATAGCCGCAGCGCGTGCCGGTAAAGCCCGCCGTCTTGGAAAGCGAGCACAGCTCGATGGCGCACTTCTTCGCTTCCTTGACAAGATAGATAGAACGCGCCGCGCTCTTATCCGTGATAAAGCTTTCATATGCCGCGTCGTACAGAATGACCGCATTCTTTGCAAGCGCGTATTTAACCCACTCTTCGAGCTGCGCAACCGAATAAGCCGCGCCCGTGGGGTTGTTGGGCGAGCATATGTAGATGACGTCCGCGTCCACGTTGTAGTCGGGCATAGGCAAAAAGCCGTTGCTCTCGTTGGCGTCCGCAAAGATTATGTTGCGCCCCGCCATTACGTTGGTATCCACGTATACGGGATATACGGGGTCGGGAATGAGAATGGTGTTGTTCTTTGCGAATATGTCGAGTATGTTGCCCAGATCGCTCTTCGCGCCGTCCGAAACGAAAATTTCGTCGGCGTCAAGTTCCACGTCCATCTCGTCGTAATAGCTTCTTATGCACTCGCGCAAAAAGCCGTAGCCTTCGTATGGACCGTAGCCGCGGAAGGTTTCCTTTTTTGCCATATCGTCCACCGCTCCGTGCAGAGCCGCGATTACAGCGGGTGCAAGCGGCAGGGTTACGTCGCCTATACCGAGCTTTAAAACCTTTTTGTCGGGGTTGGCGGCGGCATATTTACTTGCTCTGTCCGCAACCTCCGCAAACAGATAATTTTCGGCTATGTTTTTAAAATCGGAATTGAAATTCATTTTTTTTATTTCCTTATTTCGACTGTGAATATTTCACAGATTCTTTAATGAACTCGCGGAATATAGGGTGCGCCGACTGGGGACGCGACTTGAACTCGGGATGGAACTGCACGCCGATAAAGAAGTCAAGCGAGGGAATTTCCACAGCCTCGACAAGGGTGCCGTCGGGCGAGGTGCCCGCAATCTTCATACCCGCATTTTCAATCTCCGCGCGGTAGTCGTTGTTGAATTCGTATCTGTGGCGGTGGCGTTCGGAAACGTTGTCCTCGCCGTAGGACGTCTTCATAATATCGCCGATAACCTTGCAGGGGTACGCGCCGAGGCGCATCGTGCCGCCCATCTTCACGCCGTACTGGTCGGGCATAAGGTCGATTACGGGGTGCTTGGAATCGGGGTTGAACTCCGAAGAATGTGCGTCCTTATAGCCGAGCACGTTGCGCGCGTACTCGATAACCGCCGTCTGCATACCAAGGCATATGCCGAAATAGGGCAGGTTGTGTTTGCGCGAATATTCTGCGCAGATAAGCATACCTTCCACGCCGCGCGTGCCGAAGCCGCCGGGAACTATTATGCCGTCCACACCGCCGAGGACCTCGTCCTCGTTCTTGTGCGTGAGCGTTTCGGTATCCACCCACTTGATTTCAACCTTTGCGCCGTTTTCGTAGCCTGCGTGCGCCAGAGCTTCCGCAACCGAAAGATATGCGTCGTGCAGCTGAACGTACTTGCCGCACAACGCGATTTTAACCGTCTTGTCGCGCCCGTTTATTCTTTCAATCATCTTGTTCCACTCGGTTAAATCGATTACTCGGGGGTCAAGCTTCAGACGCTTGCAGACGATTTCGGAAAAGTGGCTCTTTTCCAGCATTATGGGGCACTGATAGAGCACGGGCATCGTAAGGTTTTCGATACAACACTCGGGCTCCACGTTGCAGAACATTGCAATCTTGTCGCGGACGTCCTTGGGCATAGGCGCGTCCACGCGGGGAATGATTATGTCGGGATTGATACCCATACCCTGCAACTCCTTGACGGAGTGCTGGGTGGGCTTGGACTTGAATTCTTCCGAACCCGAAATGTAGGGAACGAGCGTAACGTGGATAAAGCAGCAGTTGTCCCTGCCCACCTCGCGCGCAACCTGACGGATAGCCTCGATAAAGGGCTGGCTTTCGATGTCGCCTATGGTACCGCCTATTTCGGTTATAACGACGTCCGCCTTGGTGGTCTTGCCCACGTTGTAAATGAACGACTTAATCTCGTTTGTGATGTGCGGAATAATCTGGACGGTCTGTCCGAGGTACTCGCCGTTTCTCTCCTTGTTGAGAACGTTCCAGTAAACCTTGCCCGTGGTAAGGTTGGAGTACTTGTTCAGATTTTCGTCAATGAACCTTTCGTAGTGACCGAGGTCGAGGTCGGTTTCCGCGCCGTCGTCGGTGACGAAAACTTCGCCGTGCTGAAAGGGGCTCATCGTGCCGGGGTCGATATTGATATAGGGGTCGAGCTTCTGCGAAGCAACCTTGTAGCCCCTGCACTTTAAAAGCCTGCCGAGCGATGCCGCTGTAATGCCCTTACCCAAGCCCGAAACTACGCCGCCCGTAACGAAAATGTACTTTGTCATAACTTTATCTCCGGTTAATTTACAACTGTAAGTATAATATAATTTATTGTAACATAAAAGCGGCGTAATTGCAAGATTATGCCGCTTTAAATTTATATAAATTTTTGCCTTAAATCTCCACTTCTCCCGTGAAGGCAAGCGTTGCGCTCCCTTCCATATATACCGTGGTATCCGTGTACGTTATGGTGAGGTCGCCGCCGCGCAGATGAACGGTAACAGGTGCGTTCATATCCGCATATCCGTTGAGTACCGCCGCAACCGCAACCGCGCACGCGCCCGTGCCGCACGCCCACGTTTCGCCGCTGCCGCGCTCCCACACGCGCATAGTCAGCTCGTTGCGCCCGTCCACGCGCACGAATTCGGTGTTTATCCTTTCGGGGAAGAGCGCGTTGTTTTCGAACAGCGACCCCACCTTTTCCAGCTCGATTTTATAGGGGTCGGCAACAAAGGTCACGCAGTGCGGATTGCCCATCGAAACGAGGGTAATTTCATACTTCCCGCCCCACACCGTCATAGGATATGCAACTATCTTTTCGCCGCTGAGCGTAGAGGGAATTTTGTCCGCCTGCAGAATTGCCGCGCCCATATCCACCTTTGCCGAAGCGACTTTGCCGTTTTTATCGAATTTGAAGTCAAGCGTCTTAACGCCCGAAAGCGTTTCAATCGTGCAACGCTCACCCTTGACGTAGCCGAGGTCGTGCGCAAGCTTGCCCACGCACCTTATGCCGTTGCCGCACATCTTTCCTTCCGAGCCGTCGGCGTTGAACATCGCCATTCTGCAATCGGCAATCTGTGAGGGGCACAGCAAAATAATGCCGTCGCCGCCTATCGAAAAATGTCTGTCCGAAAGGCGCACCGCCAACTCCTCAACGTTTTCAAGCGGCTCCTTCATACAGTCGAAATATATGTAGTCGTTGCCTATTCCGTGCAACTTGTAAAACTTTCTCGTCATAATATCAGTCGGGCATTACGATGCACGCGTTTCTTTCCGCGCCGACAGACACGTACTTGATTTTGCAGTTGCATAATTTTTCAAGCAGGTGTATGTAGTCCAAAGCTTCCTTGGGCAGCTCCTCCGCCGTGCGGCACTTGGAAATATCGCAGTGCCAGCCCTTGACTTTTTCGAACACGGGCTTACACTCGTCCAGCACGTCGGTGAAGGGGAAATCGTCCAAAATTTTGCCGTTGAGCTCGTAGTGGGTGCAGATTTCTATTTCCTCGTAATCGTCCAGAATATCCAGCTTGGTCAGCGCGATTTCGTCCGCGCCCTGGCACATAATGCCGTACTTGGAAGCAACCACGTCAAAGGGTCCCACCCTTCTCGGTCTGCCCGTAGCCGCGCCGTACTCGCCGCCCAGCTCGCGCAGTCTTTCCGCCTTTTTGCCGAAGTACTCGCAGGTGAAAGGACCTGCGCCCACACAGCTGGAATAAGCCTTCATAATGCCTATGGAATTGTTCAGCTTCAGGTTGGGCACGCCCGCACCGATGGGCGCATATGCGGCTATGGTTGACGACGACGAAGTATAGGGAACTATGCCGTAGTCAATGTCGCGGAGCGCGCCGAGCTGCGCTTCGAACATAATCTTCTTGCCCTCGGCGTTCATTTTGTTGAGGTATATTCCCGTGTCGATGATATACTCCTGCAAAGGCTTGCCGTACGTTTCGAAATACTTAATCATATCGTCCACCTTAACGGGGTCGAAGCCGTAAGCCTTAATAGTCATATTCTTCCACGCAACGATGTCGGGGAGGCGCTTATACAGAAGCGAAAGGTTTAAAAGCTCGCCCATACGGAAAGCTTTTTTCATATACTTGTCGGCGTAAACGGGGGCTATGCCGCGGCGCGTGGAACCGTAGGGTTTGCCCGTCGCCTTGGTCAGTCTGTCCTCCTCCATAACGTCCTGCAAAACGTTGTAGGGCATAGTGATTATCGCCTTGTCGCTTATTTTAAGGTTATCGGGCGTAATCTTTATGCCGGCTTTGCGCAGTCTGTCCATCTCCTCGCAGAGGTGCTTTATATCGATAACCATTCCGCAGCCCAGAACGTTTACCACTTCCTCGCGCAGGATACCTGAGGGAAGCAGATTTAATATGAATTTGCCCTTGTCGTTTATAACGGTGTGACCCGCGTTGTTGCCGCCCTGATAACGGCAGACCACGTCGAAATCACGGGACAAAAGGTCAACCATTCTGCCCTTGCCTTCGTCACCCCAGTTGATACCGCAAATACTAGTAAGCATCTCTAACCTCTCTCGCAAAAATCTTCCGCTTGGGGCGCGAAATCTTTTCTGCGAATTTTAGGGCGTTGCCCTCGCCGCACGATAAGTTTTAGCCCTCAATTATAAGAAATCGTGCGGCTTCACCTACCGAGGCGAAAGTATTCGCAAATTGGGTCGCGCTGCGCAAAAGCGTGGTTTTGCTTGCTACGTTTTTTTATTTTAAGAATATAAATTATTCTTACCTTTCAATTATAAAATAAACGGCGTGTATAGTCAAGTTAAAACGCGGTGCGTAAGTAAGCACCGCGTTAAAAATTATTTTTTGTACCTGACGGGCACGCCGGGACGGGTGACCAGATAGATATACCAGATATAGCCTATCACGGGAATAAACAGCACGAAGATATAAAAGCCGCTTTTGCCTATGTCGTGCATACGGCGGATAATAAGCGTAATCGAAGGCCACAGCTCCACCACGCAGAACAGCCCGAACAAAATCATCATAATTATGCTGAAATTGTTTATCATAGGCGTAAAGCAAGTAAGGCTGACTATAAGCAATGCAAGCAAAGCAAGCATTATAAGGGCGTTGCCCAGCACTCCCCACCAGAATTCACTGCGCGAGGTGCAGCCGCGGAAGTCGAAAGCTCTCGTCCAGAACAATTTGAAACCTTTTGATAAATTCATAAACATAGTATGAACTTATAAAAACAAAAAATGCGCCCCGCGGCGTTTTGCCGCGGGGCGCACTCTTATATCCTTAATTATTGACACTGTACAGCATATCAAAATATGTCGGGTACGGCCAGTATTCCGACGAAGTCAACGTTTCCATCTTGTCAACGCGGGCGCGGATATCCTCCATTACGGGAATAATCTTGTGCGCCATTGCCTGCGACGCCGCGCGGACGTCCGAAAGGTTAATGGCTTTAAGCTCGCCCTCGAGCTTTTCACACAGCGTGCACACCTCGTCGTTGAGAGTCGAAAGCGTGGTTACAGTCTGCTTTTCGCCCTTGCAGGGAAGTTCCTCGTTTACGGAAAGCTTTGCCGCAATATTGGTACAGAGGTTTGCAACGTAGTCCGAAACGGCGGGCACTATATCCCTCTTTGCCATTTCCAGCATAGTCAGCGCCTCGATATTGATAATCTTGACGTAGTTTTCAAGCTGAATATCCGCGCGCGCAATCGCCTCGCCCTTGGTGTAAACGCCCTGACGGACGAATACCGAAATGTTGTCCTCCTCGAAGCACACGGGCACTGCGTCGGCGGTGTTCTTGTGATTTAAAAGTCCGCGCCTTTCCGCCTCGTGCTCCCAGTCGGGACCGTAGCCGTCCTCGTTGAAGATTATGCGGTAGTGCGCTTTAAGCTCGCGCGAAATAATCTTGTTTGCCGCCTTCTCTATATCCTTCGTGCCTTCCAGCTCGTCGGCAAATTTTGCGAAGGCGTCGGCAACTATGGTATTTAAAACTATATTCGCGTCCGACACGTTTGCCTGCGAGCCGACCATACGGAACTCGAACTTATTGCCCGTAAACGCGAACGGCGACGTTCTGTTTCTGTCGGTGGCGTCCTTGGGGAATATGGGGCTTTCGGGAACGCCTATGCTGCCCTTTTCCGCCTTGACGGGCACGTAATTTTCGCCCTTTACGATAGCGTTTACAAGCGCGCCCAGCTGGTCGCCCAGATATACCGAAATGATTGCGGGGGGCGCTTCGTTAGCGCCCAGACGGTGGTCGTTGCCCGCCGTTGCAACCGACGCCCTTAAAATGCCCTGATAGTCGTCAACCGCCTTGATAACCGCCGCAAGCACAAGCTTGAACAGCGTGTTTTCTTCGGGCTTGTCGCCGGGATTTAAAAGGTTGAAGCCGTCGTCCGTAGATACCGACCAGTTGTTGTGCTTGCCCGAACCGTTTATACCCTCGAAAGGCTTTTCGTGCAGAAGGCACGCCAGGTGATGCTTCTGCGCGACTTTCTTCATAATTTCCATAGTAAGCATATTCGCGTCTACGGCGATATTTGCCGTGCCGAATACGGGAGCCATTTCGTGCTGGGCGGGCGCAACCTCGTTGTGCTTGGTCTTGGATAAAACGCCGTAGCTCCACAGCTCCTTGTCGAGGTCGTGCATAAAGTCAACGATGCGCGGCTTCAACATTCCGTAGTAGTGGTCCTCAAGCTCCTGTCCGCGCGATACGGGCGCGCCGAACAGCGTTCTGCCGCACAGGCGCAAATCCTTGCGGCGCATATACTCTTCCTCGTCGATAAGGAAATATTCCTGCTCGGGTCCCACCGTGGTGGATACCTTTTTGCACTCCCTGCCGAACAGCGCAAGTATGCGCTTTGCCTGCTTATCGATTGCGTTCATCGAGCGCAGAAGGGGCGACTTTTTGTCCAGCGTTTCACCCGTGTAGGATACGAATACGGTGGGTATGTAGAGCGTACCCTCCTTTACGAATGCGGGCGACGTGGGGTCCCACGCGGTGTAGCCGCGCGCCATATATGTCACGCGCGAGCCGCCCGAAGGAAAGCTGGAAGCGTCAGCCTCGCCAACCGTCAGGCTCTTGCCCGTCAGGCGCATTATAACCTTATCCCCCTCGGGTTCTATAAAGCTGTCGTGCTTTTCGGCGGTCAGCCCGGTAAGCGGCTGGAACCAGTGCGTGTAGTGGGTCGCGCCCTTGGATACCGCCCACTTTTTCATTGCCGAGGCAACCGTGCCCGCAATGGAAGTATCGAGGCGCTTGCCCGCGTCGATGGTTGCGCGCAAAGCCTTGTAAACTTCGCTGGGCAAAGTCTCCTTTTGCACCTGGTCGTTGAATACGTTTTCGCCGAACATTTCAGGCAAATTCATAAAATACCTCTCTCGTTGAATTATAGTAAAATTATATCTTTTTATCGTGCGGTTGTCAACAAATAAGCTCTCACAAGTTTTTATGCCGAATATAAGTCGGGCTTATTCTTCGGGAAGCCCTCCGTCGTCGAACCTTGCAGGCTTTATGAGGTGCGTGCCCTTGACGTCGTTGTGCATCTCGGTCGGATCCTCCGCAACTATACCGCGCTGAACGGCGGCATAGCCGTGCTTTTTGCGTATTTCGTCCACGCAGCGTTCGGCGCGCTCGCGCTTGGCGTAATTGCCCGCGGTTTCGTCAAAGGTCAGCTGTGAAGCCCCCTTGTCGAACCCCGACACGGTAACGCCCAACGCGCGCACCGCAAACGGCGGAGAAAATTTCTGATTGAACAGCTCGAACGCGTGATTTGCAATCTCCTCGCACAGGCAGGTATGGCGCACCTTTTTCTGTACCTGATAACCATTGAGCTGACTGTCGCGCACCCACAGATGCACCGTGTCCGCAAGTCCCAGCCCCGACTCTCGCAAACGCGCAGCAACGCTTTCCGAAAGCACGAACAACGTGCGCTTGACGTCGTTTAAAGAGGTCAGATCCTTCGGGCAGGTCATAGAGTTGCCTATCGATTTCAGCTCCCTGTCGTCGTCCATAGCGCGCACGGGCGACTCGTCCTCTCCGCGCGCGTATGTCAGCAAAGTCTGCCCGAACTTGCCCAGCGCCTTGAATATGCGCCCGTCGTCCGCTTCGGCAAGCTTGCCTATCGTCGTGTATCCCATCGCGCACAGCTTTGCGCCCGTCGCGCCGCCCACCATCAAAAGCTCGTTCACGGGCAGCCCGAAAATTACGTTTTTGTAGTTGGAAACGGATATGACCGAGGTGCCGTCCGGCTTCTTTAAATCGGAGCCGAGCTTTGCGTAAATTTTGTTGAACGAAACGCCCACCGAAACGGTCAGCCCCAGCTCGCTCTTTACGGCGTTGCGTATAGTGTCGCCTATAAAGCGCAGATAGCCGTCCGAAAACCTCTTTTCGCCGTTCACTTCCACGTACATATCACCGTCGTAAGCGGGAAAAATTTTAGTCGATTTCGTGACGTCCAGCCAGCACTCGTCAATGCCGTAGCTCTCTATCAAATCGGTATAACGCGCATAGATTGCTTTAACCTTGCGCGAGTATTGCATATACAACTGAAAGTGCGGGCGCACTACTATAAGGGCGGGGCATTTGCGCCTTGCCTGCCATACGGTGTCGCCCGTCTTTATGCCCGCTTTTTTGGCTTGCTCGCTCTTTGCAAGCACTATTCCCCTGCGCTCCTCCTCGTTGCCGCATACGGCTACGGGCTTGCCTTCGAGCTCGGGGTTTAATATGCGCTCCACGGAAGCATAAAAATTATTCAGGTCGGAATGCAGCACTATTCTTTCCATATCAATTATTATACCATACCGCGCACAAAATTAAAGCATAAAATCACTCAAAATGTATTGATATTTTTTTGCAACGGGCTATAATTAAGTACGAATAAATTTTGGAGGCAAAAAACAATGATTGACAAGAAAATTGCAGAGCTTATCAACGACCAGGTAAACAAGGAATTATATTCCGCATACCTCTACCTTGATTTTGCGAATTATTACGAAGCCGAGGGCTTGGACGGCTTTGCCCACTGGTATCAGATTCAGGCGCAGGAAGAGCGCGACCACGCAATGATGATGCGCAGGTATCTTATAGACAACGGCGTGCGCGTTACCTTTGACGCAATTGCAAAGCCCGACAAGGCAATGAAAAAGCACGACGACCCTCTGCACTACGGATACGAGCACGAGCAGTACGTAACCTCGCTCATCAACGACATCTACGCCGCAGCGTTCAAAATCAACGACTTCAAGACTATGCAGTTCCTCGACTGGTTCATTAAGGAGCAGGGCGAAGAGGAAAAGAACGCCGAAGATATGCTGAGGAAGTTCGAGCTTTTCGGTCACGACGCCAAGGGCTTGTACTCGCTCAACCAGGAGCTTGCCGCAAGAGTTTATACCGCAAGCACCACCGGCCCCGCAATGTGAGGCGTGTCCCCAATTTAATCTATGCAAAACAAAAGCGCCAGCGCACAATGTGCGCTGGCGCTTTTCTCTTACTTCGTCAATGCTTCGCAAACTTCGTCCAGCCGTTCGAAAAATTCCTTGAAAGTCTTGGAACACACTTCGGCGTTTTTAATTGTTATTCCGTCAACGCGCAAGCCCGCAACCGCAAACGCCATAGCCACGCGGTGGTCGCCGAACGTTTCAATCTCCGCGCCGTGCACTTCCTTGCACGGGTAAATCTTCACGCCGTCCTCCCGCTCCTCGCAAGTCACTCCCATTGCGGTAAGGTTACGCACAATCGCGTTTATTCTGTCGCACTCCTGCCCGCGGATATGCGCAACGCCCGTAATTTCCGTAGGGCTTGAAAGGAAGGGCGCGATTGCCGCAAGCGTAAGCGCCTGGTCGGAAAAAGCAGACATATCCACCCTGCCGCCGTCGAAATTCTTTAAAAGATTTATAAGCTTAATATCGCCCTGCACGGTGTGCGGCATAATGCCCGAAACCTTTATGTCCGTGCCAAGAATTTTATTTGCCGCATAGAAATAGCTCGCCGCCGAAACGTCCGGCTCTATGTCGTACTTTTTAGCAGAATAGCCGCCGTCCACGGTATATACGCCGCCCTCTTCCCCGACGGTCACGCCGAACGACCACATCATATCCAGAGTCATATTGACGTAGTCCATTCCGTGGTTGCCCTCGACGGCGATTTTGAAGGGCTTGTCCGCAAGCACGCCAGCCATCAGCAGAGCGGATAAAAACTGACTGCTCTTGGTAACGTCCACGCGCACGCAGTCCTCAGGCGAGCGCGTTCCGCGGATTGTAAACGGAAAACAGTTTTCCTCGCCGTGGAATTCAAACTGCGCGCCCGCACTTTTAAGCGCGCCGATAAGCGCCGCCTGGGGTCGCTTTTGCATCTGTTCGGACGAGGTCAGCTTGAACTCCCCCTCGCAAAAGGCGAGCATTGCCGTTATAAACCTTGCCGCCGTGCCCGCGCTGCCCACGTAAACCTCGCCGCTCTTAACGGGAAGCCTGCCGCCGCAGCCGCGCACTTTGACCGTAGTGCCCTCAACGCTCACGCCGATGCCCAGCGCCTTGACGGCGTTTAAAAAGGTTGCGCAGTCGTTTGAGAGCTGCGCGCCGTAAAGCGTGCTTTCGCCCTCCGCCAGCGCAGCAATAAGCAACGCGCGCGCCGTAATGCTCTTCGAGCCGGGCACACGCACCGCCGCACTCTTATTCCTGATTTTTCCGTAAATGCTTTTTACTCTGTAATCCATAGTTATTTCCTGCGCCTTAAAATGTCGCCCGCCGAGAGGTCATAGGGGCAGTTTATCGTATAGTGTTCCTGTACCAGCTTGCAGTCGTCCGTATCCTCGCCCGCGCTGTTTTTTGCGCTTTCCACCTTAAACGCCTTGCCGAAATTGCCGGTAGGCGAAAGCACTTCCAGAGTATCTCCCACTTTAAACCTACCGCGCATTTCTACGGTTGCAACCCCGTTGCCGCCCGCAAGCACGTTGGCGATATAGTCGCAGTCGCCCTTTGCCTGGCTGTCCGTGTAGTTGACTGTCGCGTGGTTTTCGCCCAGCATATACGCGGTGGTGTAGTCGCGGTGCGCGGCGGTGGTCAGCTCGCGCTCGATAACCCCGTTGTAGCCGCCGTCCAGACACCTGCGGTAGGCGTTTATTACGGTTGCAAGGTAATATTCGCTCTTCATACGCCCTTCGATTTTAAAGGAGCAAACGCCCGCCTCCGCCATCTCTTTGAGGTGTGCGGACATATTCAGATCCTTGCTGTTGAAAATGTACGTGCCGCGCTCGTCCTCTTCCAGCGCAAGCTCGCCGCTCTCAGCGCCCAGGTCGTGCTTCTTTACGGTGTAGTTCCACCTGCACGCCTGCACGCATTCGCCGCGGTTGGAAGGTCTGCCCGAAAGGTAGTCGGACAGCAAACACCTGCCCGAATAGGAAATGCACATTGCACCGTGCACGAACGCTTCCAGCTCGATGTCGGGTACGAAGTCGTGAATTTCCTTTATTTCGTCAAGCGAGAGCTCGCGCGCCAGAATCGCACGCGCCGCGCCCTGTTCCTTCCAGAATTTTACGGCGTATTTGTTGGTGAGGTTGGCTTGCGTTGAGATATGCACGGCAAGGTCGGGGGCCGCCTTTTTTGCCGCGTAGAAGACGCCGCTGTCCGAAATTATAGCCGCGTCCACGCCTATTTGGTTTATGTATTTAAAGTAGTCCGAAAGCGCGGAAAAATCTGCGTTGCGCGCAAAGATATTTGCGGTTACGTACACCTTTTTGCCGAGAGAGTGCGCAAGATTGACCGCGTTTTTAAGTTCGTCCGCGTCGAAATTATCGGCGAACGAGCGCAGTGAAAACGCCTTGCCGCCTATATAAGCCGCGTCCGCTCCGAAGTAAAACGCCGTTTTAAGTTTTGAAAAACCGCCCGCAGGCGCAAGCAATTCAACCTTCATTTGTTCACCTTTATTTTTTTACGCTGAGCGCAACACCGTTGCCGACGTCCACAACGATTGTATATAATTCGTCGTCGTTCGTCACGGCGGTAATATATTCGCGGATATGTTGGACAAGCATTTTGCGCTTTTTGGGCGTTTCGCGCTCGCCGTTCACCCAGCCGTATAAGAGCACGTCGTCGGCAAAAAGCGTGCCGCCCTTACTCAAAAGCCGCTTTAACTGCGGCAGATATTTTACGTACTGAACCTTGGGTCCGTCCAGAAAAATAAAATCGTATTGCCCTTCGAGAGCGGGGAGCACCTCCGCCGCGTCGCCGCGGATAACGGTTGCCCTGTCACTCATATGCGCCTCGGCGAAATTATCCTCCGCCTCTGTCGCAAAATCGGGATTGAACTCGATAGTTGTCAGATGCGCCGCGGGACATTGTTCCAGCATACATATGCCCGAAACGCCAACCGCCGTGCCGATTTCCAGAATGTTTTTCGGCTTTGCCATAAGTGCGCAGGTGCAAAGATACGCAAGCGTTTCGTCGGACGATACGGGAATACCGCGCCCGAACGCCTTTTTACGTATTTCCCGCACGAATTCGGAAAAGCCGAACTTGTTTAAGCTTATAGTCCTGCTCTCCCTCTCGGGCGTGCTGGTATCGTTATGCGCGTAGTCAAATTTATTTTCGTTCATATGCGTTAAAGCTCAACCACCACGGGCACCACCATCGGCGATTGCTTGGTTTTCTTCTGCAAGTAGTTGCGGAGCGATTTTTTGATAATGCGCTTCAACTCGTCCACCGTGCCCGTCGATAAATCGTAGCCCTCTATTGCGCGGTTTATCACCTCGCGCATTTCCTTGTTGTAGTCGTGGTGGAAATCGAACACGAAGCCGCGCGAATTGATTGCGGGCTCGCCAATAACCTCTCCGCCCGAAACGGCTACGGAAACGATGAACAGTCCCTCCGCGGCAAGCTGACGTCTGTCCTGCATAACAACGGAAGCCTTCTCGTCCTCGATGCCCTCGCCGTCGATAAGGCGGGAGCCCGCGGGTACGTCCGCAAGCCTCTTTATATACTTGCTTGTCACTTCCAGACAGTTGCCGATGTCGGCAAGGAAAATATTGCGCTCGTTCATACCCAGGCTCTGCGCAAGCTGCGAGTGCTTTTTAAGATGTCTGTATTCGCCGTGCACGGGCACGAAAAATCTGGGCTTTAAAAGGGTGTGCATAATTTTATGCTCTTCCCTGCACGCGTGCCCCGAAACGTGAATATTTTCCAGGCTCTCGTACACGACGTCCGCGCCCAGATGATAGAGCTTGTTTATTACTCCGTAAATGCCCCTCTCGTTGCCGGGGATGGGCGAAGCGGAAATAATTATCGTGTCGTTTGCACCCACGGTAATTGCGGGGTTTTCGCCGTTGGACATACGCGTAAGCGCGCTCATCGGCTCGCCCTGGCTGCCCGTGCAGACGATAATCACCTCGTCGTCACGCAGATTTTTTGTCTTGGAAATATCGATTAAAACGCCGTCGGGGAAGGACATTTCGCCTATCTTTTCAGCCGCCTCCACAACGTTGAGCATACTCCTGCCGTTGAGAGCGACCTTCCGCCTATACTTGACCGCCAAGTCTATAATCTGCTGCAATCTGTGCACGTTGGAAGCAAAGGTTGCTATTATTATGCGGCGCGTCAGATTTTCGGCAAACAGCCTGTCCAGGGTCTGCCCTACCACCGTTTCGCTCATAGTGAAGCCGGGGCGTTCGATATTGGTGCTTTCCCCCATATACAGAAGCACGCCCTTGCTGCCTATGTCGGCGATGGATTTCAGATCTATCGGCTCGCCCGCAACGGGCGTCAGGTCAATCTTGTAGTCGCCGCTGTGGAAGATTACGCCCTGCGGCGTGTGTATGCACAGCGCAACCGCGCCCGCAATGGAGTGGTTGACGTTGATAAAATCGACCTTGAAGCAACCCGCCTGATAGCTCTCGCCCGGGGCGATTACCCTCTCCTTGACGTCGTTCAGACGGTGCTCCCTGAGCTTGTTGTCCACCAGCGCAAGCGTAAGCTTGGTTGCCACGACGGGTACGTTGACCTCCTTTAAAAGGTAGGGAACGCCGCCTATGTGGTCCTCGTGTCCGTGGGTTAAAAACAGTGCGCGCAATTTCTTTCTGTTTTCCACCAGATAGGTTATATCGGGCGCAACCAGATCGATGCCGGGGTTTTCCTCGGTGGGGAAGATTATGCCTGCGTCGATTATTATAATATCGTCGCCGCATTCCAGCGCGGTCATATTTTTGCCTATCTCACCCACGCCGCCCAAAAATACTATTCTAACCGCGTTTTTGGGTGACTTGCCCTCCTTGCGCGGCTTTTCGCCCTTGGGTCTGCGCGCGGGCTTGGGCTGCCGTTCTGTCTGATTTTCGGCAAGCTTTATATCGTTTTTCTTCTTTTTGCCGCCCTGCTTTGCGCCCTGTTCCTTAAAGGGCTTTTCCTGCGGCTTGCGGCGACGCGAACGGGTATTGCCCGCGGCGACGTTCTTTTCGCGCGGCTTTTTTGTCCCGCGCTCGTTTACAGTTTCTCTTTCCATTAAAAATTTTCCTTGAATTTGCTTAGCGCAAGCGCGTAAGGCTTTGCGTTAATTTAAAAGGGGGTCTTGAATTTCAACCCCCTTCTTTAATCTTTTGTATGATAAAATTGTCGGTTAAAAGACGGTTAAGATTTACGAACGTCTTTTACAAGCCCGTCTTCTATAAGTTCTTCGATAGTTTCGTAAGGATACATCGCCGCGTAGTCGCGCTCCGCAATAACGTGCTTTTCGCCGTTACGCTTTGCAAGCATTTCGTCGATAAGTCTTATAGCCTTCTTAACGCCCAGCTGGCTCTTGATTTTTACCATCATAGGCGTACCGTGCATAGACTTGTTGTCCGAAACGTCGGCGTGGTGGTAAACCGAGGTGGCGTACTCGTCGGGATCGAGAGCAAGATACAGGCACAGCGTCTTGCCGCGGATTTTAAATCTTGCAATGGTCTCTCTGCCCTTATTGAAACGCTCTGCCGCCCAGGCAACGTTGGAGTTTACTTTCTTATAGGAAAGCAGAGCCGTCTTTACCTGACCGTAGTAAGCCTTCTGGTCGTCCGTTCCCTGAATAATTCTTGCGATGAACGAACGGTTGTACTTCATCATATTGGCGAAGTCTATGCCGCCGAAGCCGCCTTCCATACCGTCGGGCATAATTTCGTCGTCGGCAAGGTTCTCGTCGATTTCTTCCACAAGCTCCTCTATCTGGTCGGGCTCTTCCTCGGCTTCCTCTTCCTCCTCGACGGGTTCGGGTTCTTCCTCGGGCTGCTCCTCGACTACGGGCTCTTCCTCGACAACCTCTTCAACGGGTTCTTCGACAACCTCTTCCTCAACAACTTCCTCTTCGGCTTCTTCCTCGCCGACAAGGTCGCTTACGGTTACGAGCTCTTCCTCGACAACCTCTTCCTCTTCTTCCTCGACTTCTTCAACCGCTTCCGCAGCCGCCGTTTCCGCAACGCCCGCCGCAACGACGATGCCGCTCAACAGCATTTCCTTGATTTCGGCAACGTCCTCGTCAATCTTGTCGAAGCGCTTGCCGTATTCTTCCTTAATCTCTTCAACATCGCCGTCGAACTTATCCAGACGCTTGCCGTACTCTTCTTCAAGCTTGGCGTAACGCTCGTCGTTCTCCTTGGTAATCTCTTCGGAAATACTCTCGGTGATGCGGTTGAGTCCTTCCTCGTCGATTACTATGTCGTAGTCGTTGTTCTCCTGGCTTTCCACAATTCTCTCGGAAACGGAGTCCGCAATTCCTTCGTTGTCGATAACCAGCTTTTCGCTTACGGAATTCGCAATGCTCTCGCTGTCGATGACGGGGGTCGAGGGCAGGGCGGGAATTATGCCGGCAATTACCTTATCGGCAATATCCGCGCTGTCGATTTCGGGCATATAGTTGGAAAGCACCGCAGCCGCCTTGTCCGCAAGCAAGTCCTCGTTGATGTCGGCGTTGACCGAAAGCTTTTCGGAGATAGCTCTTGCAAGCTCGTCGGTATCGATTTCCTCTCCCGAACCGGAGGACATAAACGCGGGGTTGAGCTTTTCCGCTACGGCTGCCGCAATGACGTCGTAGTCGAGCTTGCTCTCCACTGCCTTTGCAAGCGAATCGCAGCCGTCGTCGTCAACGGTAATTTCAAACTGCTCGGGCGAGATAGAGCCCACGCGCTTTGCAACGCAGTCGGCGATTTCGTCCGAATCGATTGCGCCGGACAGATTCTTGACAACCGCGTCGGCAATGAGCTCGTCGGAAAGCGAGAAGTTGAGGCGCGCCGCAATACCTTCCGCAAGCGCCTCCTCGTCGAGATTGGCTTCGACTGCGGCGGGGGTCGCCTCTGCCGTGTCCTCTCTCAGTCGCTCCGCAACCGCTTCCGCAATCTTTTCCTCGCTCAGGGCGGGCTCGGTGTGGTATGCGGGAATTACAATCTTGTCCGCAACCTTTCTGGAAAGCTCCTCCACGTCGAGGTCAACGGGCTCGGAACTGCTGACCGTCTGGGGTATTATAATCTGCTCCGCAACGCGCGCCGCTATATAATCCGCGGACACGGGCTCCTGAACCGAAACGGCTTCGGCAACCTTTGCTGCAAGCAGGTCGTAGTCGATTTCCGCCTGAACGGATACGGGCTCCGCTTCCACGGGCTCCGCCGCGGCAACAGCCGTTTCCGCCGCCGCGATGTTGAACGTGGGCGCGGGCATCTTCTGCGCTATCCTGTCTGCGATAGCGTCGTAATCGAATTCCTCGGCAACCGCCTGGGGAATAAACATTTTCTTGGCTACCGAATAGCCAAGCTCTTCATAATCTATATTGACAGCGGGCATCTTGCCGGTAACTTCCTTGGCAAGCTTGTCGTAGTCGATTTCCTCGGTGACAGCCTGGGGAATGTACATTCTCTTGGCAACCGCATAGCCGAGCTCGTCGTAGTCGATATTGACGGGCGACGCAGCAACCGCCGCGGGTGCTGCTGCAAGCGAATTGATTTTTTCGGCGAGTGCCTCCGCGTCGAAGTCCTCCAGACCGTTGTCGGGAATGATAATCTTTGCCGCAACGCGGGAAGCCAGGTCGTCCACGTCGAACTCGACGGGATTGTTGACAACCTGTGTGACGACGGGTGCGGGCTCGCCTTCGCTTGACGAAGCGACGACAGGCTCGGGCATCTTAGCCGCAATCTGTTCGGGCAGCTTGTTGATGAGCTTGGACAGCGTTGTGTACAAACCCTCTATCTGCATCGAAACGCAGGAAATTTCCAGTTTGAGCTGCTCGTGCTCGTCGGCAAGCTTCTTGATAACGTCACCGTCTATTACGGCGGTAGTCGTTGTAGGAGCCGCTGCCGCGTCCTTCTCCTTTTTCTGAGCCGCGATGCGGGATTCCAGCGAACCGATCCTTCTGTTAATCTGGTCCAACTTTGTAAGTATGACGTCCGCCTTTGTCATTTCCCTTCCGCTTCTGGTATCACTCATTTTTAACTCCTTCGCAAAACGCTTAATTGCGGTATATGTGCGCACCAATTACCATATATAAGATACGTACTCGACATTTAGTTTACACCAAAATTACGCAATTGTAAATATAATTAAAGAATTTTTTTGGCTTTTTTTAAGAAATTTTTTCCAAAAAAGCCGTAATAATGCAGAGCCGCGGCGCACTCCGCCGCTTAAATTTTGATACTATCAACGATTTTGCCCTCAAAACGCTTGTATATTTTTGCGCAATAGTGTATAATAATCCCAATTTATACAAAATCACGCCTATTTGCGGTTAAAAATACGGATTTTATTCATTTTTATGCAAATATGCGAATAAAAACAGTAAATTTTTTCAGAGAGGTTTTATAAATGAGAGTTTACAATTTTGCGGCAGGTCCTTCTACCCTGCCCCTGGAAGTGCTTAAAAAGGCGCAGGCGGAATTTCTGGACTTTGCCGGAACAGGTATGTCCGTAACCGAAATTTCCCACCGCGACAAGGCTTACGAAGCCGTAGTCAAAGAGGCGGAAGCGCTCACGAGAGAGCTTTTGAACGTGCCCGACGACTACGCGGTCATCTTCGTGCAGGGCGGCGCAAGCACGCAGTTTGCGGCTATTCCCCTCAACCTTATGCACAACGGCGTTGCCGACTACATCGTGACGGGCAACTTCGCAAAAAAGGCGTGGCAGGAAGGTCAGATTTACGGCGTAGCCAACAAGATCGGCGACAGCTCCGACAAGACCTACACCTACATCCCCGACGTAGACAAACTCAACTACACCGAGGGCGCGGACTACGTGCACATTACTTCCAACAACACCATTTTCGGCTCGCGCTATTCCAAATTCCCCAAGTGCAAGGCTCCGCTGGTTGCGGATATGTCCTCCGAGATTTTCTCCCGCGAGGTAAACGTTGCGGACTTCGGCGTAATTTACGCAGGCGCGCAGAAAAACCTTGCGCCCGCGGGCGTTACCATAGTAATAGCAAAGCGCAGCCTTATAGAAAACCCGCTTAAAATCTGCCCCACGATGCTCAAATGGAAGGTGCAGGACGAAAACGGCTCGCTTTACAACACCCCTCCCGCATTCTCCATCTATATGGCTAACCTTGTGTTGAAAAACCTGAAAGAAAAGGGCGGCGTAAAGGCGATGCGCGAGCAGAACGATTACAAGGCAAAGCTTTTATACGACTTCATCGACAACTCCAAGCTGTACAAGAACAACGTCGTGCCCGAGTTCCGTTCGGTTATGAACGTGCCCTTCGTTACGGGCAGCGAGGAGCTGGACGCCAAGTTCGTTGCCGAGGCAAAGAAGGCGGGGCTCGTATCGCTTAAAGGTCACAGAATCGTCGGCGGTATGAGAGCTTCCATCTACAACGCAATGCCCGTAGAGGGCGTCAAGGCGCTCATTGAATTTATGAAGAAATTCGAAAAGGAGAATGCGTAATGGCTGACATTCTGAAATTAAACGCAATATCCCCCCTTGCGGACGGCATATTCGCAGGCTGTAATTACAGCGATAAAATTGAAAACCCCGACGGCATAATGGTGCGTTCGGCGGCTATGGCGGACTATGCGGTGGGCGACAAGCTGATTGCGGTTGCGCGCGCGGGCGCAGGCACCAACAACATCCCCGTTGCCGACTACACGACCAAGGGCATAGTGGTATTCAACACCCCGGGCGCAAACGCCAACGCCGTGAAGGAGCTGGTAATCTGCGAATTATTCCTTGGCGGCAGAAAGATTTGCGACGCTATCGACTGGGTTAAAACCCTTAAAAACGAGGGCGACAACGTGGGCAAGCTTGTAGAAAAGGGCAAGTCCTCCTTCGTCGGCGGCGAGATTACGGGAAAGACGCTGGGCGTAATAGGTCTGGGCGCGATAGGCATTGCCGTTGCTAACGCGGCGTACGCGCTTGGTATGAACGTAGTCGGCTGCGACCCCTTCCTCTCCACCGCCAACGCGCTGATGCTCAACCCCGCGGTAAAGGTGGTTGCAACGCGCGAGGAGCTTTACAAGTGCGCGGACTACATTTCCGTGCACGTTCCCCTCACTCCCGACACCAAGGGAATGTTCAACGCGGCGACCATTTCGACGCTTAAGGACGGCGCGGTGCTTATAAACAATTCGCGCGGCGAGCTAGTTGACGACGACGCGGTGATTGCCGCACTCGAAAGCGGAAAGCTTGCAAGATACATAACCGACTTCCCCACGGCGAAGCTCATCGGCGTTAAAAACGCGGTGTGCGTGCCCCACCTGGGCGCGAGCACTCCCGAAGCCGAGGACAACTGCGCGCTTATGGCGGCAAAGCAGCTTGTCGATTATATAGATAACGGAAATATCGTCAACAGCGTGAACTATCCCGCTGTCAGCGCACCCAGAGAGGGCACGGCGAGGATCTGCGTGCACCACAGAAACGTTGCCAATATGATAGCGCAGTTTACCGCCGCGGTATCTTCGGCAGGACTGAATATCGAGAATATGACCGATAAGTCCAAGGGCGACTACGCTTACTGCATTATCGACGTAAACGGTACCCCCGCCCCCGCACTTGCAAAGAGCATTGCCGCAATCGACGGCGTTGTGAGGGTGAGAGTTATTTAAGCAAACCCTTAACTGAATAGAAAATGAAATCTCCGTACATAATGATAAAAAAGCATTACGTGCGGAGGTTATTTTTTATGTCCAAACCCAAGAAAAAGATAAGAAAACTGACTGACGAGCAGTACAACGAATATATTGCTACGCTGAAAAACAACGCCGCCTTATACTCGGCGGACGGAAGCGTATTCGTTCCGCCCGAAATAGATAAGCCCAAATCCAAAGACAAAAAAGGTGAGTAAGCGGCGTGTCGCCGCAGCCGAGTCCTTTAATTGCTCGGCTTTAATCAAGCCCATCACAGCAAATCGAAAAGCGCCGCGCGGTTATGCGCGGCGCTTATTTCTATTTAATTTTCACCTTATAAAAGAATACAGATAACTCCGCCTCTGCCTTCGTTTACTATTCGCGTTATCGTCTTGCGCATTTTGTTGCGGGTTTCATCCTGCATCGCGGTCACCTTGCCGTCCAACCCTTCCTTTACCATACTGCGCAGCGACTTGCCGAACAGCGCGGTGTTCCAGGTGCCCTGGGGGTCGGTTTCGAAGCCGCTCATTATGCCGTTAACCATATCCTCGCTCTGTGAAGCGTGCCCCATAATCGGGCTGACCTCTCCGCTGACGTCCACCTTTACCACGTGGTAGCTGGGAGCGGTTGCGCGCAGCTTTATGCCCATATTGCCGCCCTGCTTGATAACCTTGGGTTTATCCAGGCTCAGATCGTCGTCCGCGGGGCAAACAATGCCGTAACCGGTCATCTTTGCGCACTCGAATGCGTCCTTAACCTTATCGTAGTTGCGCTTTGCCTCCGAAGCCGCGGCAACGTACTGCATCAGCGCGCCCTCGCCCGAGATGTCCTCGCCCGAAATTTCGGAGAGCATATCGAAGAGTACGCCGTCCTGCAAGCCCACTTCCACGGTAGCCTTGCCCGTTGCAAGCGAAAGACTGATTGAAACGTCGCTCTTCCAGTACTTGCTGCCCTCGAAAGCGTCGTCGAAGAGCGAGCACTCGCGCATTACGTTCACCTTTTCGCAGGTTGTGCGCACCGCGGACAAAAGCTCCGAAATTGCAGAGCTGTCAACGGGCATAACGCGTATCCAGTCGGGAATTTTAACGTCCACGCTGGTAACGGGGAATTCGAACAGCACGGTGCGCAGGAGCGCGCACAGTTCGTCAACCGTAGCCGTTTCGCAGTTGATTGCCACCACGGGGCTTTCATACTTATTCTCCAATTCCTGCCTCAACGCCCTGACGCCCGCATTCGTGGGGTCGGCGCAGTTGAGTACTATAACGAAAGGTTTGCCTATACTCTTAAGCTCGGAAACGGTGCGCTCTTCGGCTGCTATATAGCCCTCGCGCCCTATTCCCGTAACCGTGCCGTCGCAGGTCACGCACAGCCCTATGGTCGAGTGGTCGCGTATAACCTTCTGCGTGCCGATAGCCGCCGCCTCGGTAAAGGGTATGGGATTGTCGCTCCACATAGTGTTGACTAAGCGGGGCGCACCCTCCTCCTCGAAGCCCGAAGCGCCCTCTACCGCGAAGCCTACGCAGTCGATTAAGCGAACGTTCGCCTCGGCGTTGTCAACCGTCACCTTTACCGCCTTTGCGGGAATAAATTTCGGCTCGGTGGTCATAACCGTTCTGCCCGCAGCAGACTGCGGAAGCTCGTCAACCATCTCCGACAGCCTGTCGCCGTCCGCGTGGGGCAGCACGAGTTCGGTCATAAACCTCTTTATAAGCGTAGATTTACCCGTACGCACGGGACCCACCACGCCTATGTAAATCTCTCCGCCGCTCCTGATTGCTATATCCTTATAAATATCGCTGTCAAACATATTTTGCCTCCGCTTGATTTTTAAAAACTTTTCCGTTACGTTTAATATCATATTACCCCCTCGCATTTTTTATGCCTGTATATCGTTGCGTTATTTTTACGGCGGTGATAAAATAAAACTACTTTAATAAAATGCAGTTTATTTTGCGAGGTGAAAAATTGGAAAACGCGGAAGAAACAAAAGCGGTTACGCCGGAAAACCCCAACTATAAAATGTTGGAAATTAAAAACGTAACCAAAATTTACAGGACCAAGGGCGGCGTTGAAACGCGCGCGCTCGACGACGTGAGCATTTCGTTCGGACAGACGGGACTTGTTTTCCTTCTGGGTAAATCGGGCTCTGGTAAATCCACCCTCCTGAACGTCAGCGGCGGTCTGGACGAGCCGACGAGCGGCGAAGTTATCGTCAAGGGCAAGAGCTCAAAGGAATTTACCGGCTCCGACTTCGACAGCTACCGCAACACCTTCGTCGGGTTTATCTTTCAGGAATACAACATATTAGACGAATTCAACGTTGAGGACAACATTGCGCTCGCTCTGGAATTGCAGGGCAAGCCCAAGGACAGGGAAAAGATTAACGCGCTGCTGCGCGACGTGGAGCTGGAAGCTTACGCCAAGCGCAAGCCCAACACCCTTTCGGGCGGACAGAAGCAGCGTATCGCAATCGCGCGCGCACTCGTAAAGGAACCGCAGATTATTATGGCGGACGAGCCGACGGGCGCACTCGATTCGGCGACGGGCAAGCAGGTTTTCGACACGCTTAAAAAGCTTTCTCAAACGCGCCTTGTAATCGTCGTTTCGCACGACAGGGAGTTTGCGGAAATTTACGGCGACAGAATAGTCGAGCTTAAAGACGGCAAAATCATTTCGGACGTAACCAAGTCGCACGTGCCTCCCGAGCAGCTTGACGACAACGTCTGCGTTATAGGCGGCAACACCCTCTCCATAAAGAGCGGCAGCACGCTTACCGCAAAAAATATGAAGACCATTCAGGACTTCATCAAAAAGACCGAAGGCGACGTTATCATAACCAACGGCGCAAGCGAGATTGCCAACTTTAAAAAGTCCAACAGAATGTCCGAAAGCGGCTCTACCGAAACATTCGGCGAAACCAAAGCGGACGCGCTTGCCGACAAGCAGTACACAAAGGAAGAAAGCAAGCTTATCCGTTCCCGCCTGCCTGCGGCTAAGGCGATAAGGATAGGCGCATCGGGACTCAAATTAAAGCCCATACGACTTATATTCACCATCTTCCTTGCGTGCATAGCGTTCACTATGTTCGGACTGTTCTCCACGCTTATGACCTACAACGGCAAGGAGGTTGCGGCAAAGTCGTTTGCGGACAGCGGCTACGATTACATAAACGTTTCCAAAAAGTACAGGTCGGAAGTGACCTATCAGTACTACGGCGAGGAAGCGGACAGCTACTACTCCTACAACTCCGCAAACTTTACCGAAGCCGAAGTCAACGCGCTTACGAAAGAGTACGGCTCCGCCACCTACGGATACTTCTCCCCCAACTCGTCCGTAACCATAAATAACTTTACGCTTAACAGCAACAGTAACCCCAACGACTATTACACCAGGAATATCAGCAAATTCGCCTACGTTAATGAAGGCAACAAGCTGCGCACGACAATTACGGGAACGTATCCCGCAAATGCGGAAGAAATATGTATTTCCTCCTTTATGGTTGAAGCTTTCAAAAGCCAGGGCGCGGCTTTCAAGCTGGTTACGCTTGACGAAAACGGAAAAATAAACAATTACGCGACCGCCGACGGCGTGACCATAAATTCCGAGCAGGACGTAATAGGCAAATATCTTGTGCTCAGTTTACGCCAGCGTGAAAAAGCGTTTAAGATTACCGGCGTTTTCCAGAGCGGCGAGGTTGACGGTAAATACGCCGAATTAAAGGGCAACGAGCCTGTAAACGACTATATGCTTATCTACACCTTCGCGGAGTATATGAACGTGGAAAGTCTGCACAAGCTTGCCCTCGTGTCCGAAGATTTCTACGGCGAGTATGAGGATTTATTCGAATCCTCGTCAAACCAAGTTTTCTTCTTCCAACAGTTCAATCAACTCGAAAGGGGCGGTTTGTTCTACGTCGAGCCTGACTATGAATTCGACGAAGAAACGGGCGAATTCGTAGTACGCCCCGACGATGAGAACGATTTGAACTCTGCCGCAAAAGCCTCCCCGTACTGGTGGGACGGCGGCCCCGATAACGGCAGACAACTTTCAAGCTACGTGAGAGCTTACAGCAACGACGAGCCGATGAGAATTTGTTTCTTCGACAAGAACAAAACCACTCTTGCCGACGACGAAATGATTGTAAACGTGTCAATACTCAACCAGATACCCAAGGTTGAAATAAACGTAAAAACCGATATTATGGCAAAGGTAAAGAGCGGCGAAATTGCGGGCTTCGAACCCGATTCCGAGGAAGGCACACCCGAATACAATTACGAGCTGTATTGGTTTACCAACAACTACTACAACGAACATTTCGACGCGTCTACCCTCTACCAGAAATATTATTCCGGATATTACGATAACTACGAAAATAACGAGCGCGTATATTTAAAGAAAAGGGAAAGACAGCAGGCTCTCGAACAGCTTATCGAATTGCTGACGGACAATATCAAGTCCTTCGATTTGCAGACGTACGTGGGCAACGTGAACAGCTTCGATATGAAGGTTGTCGGCTTCTTTGTCAACAATTACCACGAGCCGGATATGGGCGTATACCTGACGCAGTCGTTTATCGATGCCAACCTGCAGATTGTCGTGGACAACTACACCTCCTCCTCAACGACCAACTACGTACATTCGGACGACGAAAAGTATTCGGGCGTTATGGTGGAATACGACGGCACTATGGGCACGTTCAGAAAGCTTGCCGAGCACGTTGGCATTGACAACGCCGACGAGCACGACGTATTTTTCAATATCGAAAACTCGCTTTACGATATGATTGAAACGGCAAACGAATTTGCCGAAATGCTTTCAACCGTATTCCTGTGGGTAGGCGTCGTGTTTGCGGTATTCGCTTCGCTCCTTCTGTTCAACTTCGTATCGGTATCCATTGCCAACAAGCGCAAGGAAATAGGTATCCTGCGTGCGGTCGGCGCAAGGGGCGTTGACGTCTTTAAGATATTCTTCGCCGAATCGGGCATTATCGTGGGCATATGCACCCTGCTTTCCCTGGTGGGCACGATTGCCGTATGTACGGTACTCAACACCGTTTTGAGGACGCAGATAGGAATAAGCATATCGCTGTTCGTGTTCGGCATATTGTCGGTGGTAATAATGGTTGCAATCGCGCTGGTGGTTGCGTTCGTATCCACCTTCCTGCCCGTGTTCTTCGCGGCACGCAAAAAGCCCGTTGACTCGATAAGGGCACTGTAATAAAAATCAAAACAAAACGCCCGTGCGCACAATGCGCACGGGCGTTTAGATTTGTAGTGACGAGTTTTTATCCGCGCAAGCACTTAAAGGACTTGGCTGCGGCGCCACGCCGCGCCGCTTACTGTCTTTCGGCAACCATTTCGGCAAAGAACTCGTCCAGCTCCGCCTGCGTTTTGAAGTTGGCGATATACATAGTGTCGCCCATAGCACCCGAAAGCGCGCGCGGCACCCTGCCCACTATCTTCAGGTTATTGTGGAATTTATCGCGTATATCCTGCTCGCGGAAGACGTAGTGTCTGCCGTCGCGCCTGCCTGCAAACGCGCAGAAATATCTTTCGCCCGTCTGCAAATCGGATTTATCGTATGCAATCATATCCGCCCATATCTTGTAGACGTCGGTAGAGTTTGCGTAGTTCATCATATCGGGTGATATGCCGCCCGACGGGCGCATATTTACTTCCAGCGCAACGACCTCGCCCTTCTTGCCTATATGCTGGTCGCAGGTCAGACGGAAGAATTCGAAGTGCACGAAACGGCTCTTTACACCGAACGCCTTCAACACCTTGCGCCCCGCGGCTTTAACGTCGTCGAAGGGCTTATTGAGAATATAGAAAAGCGACGTGTCGTTGGTGGTAACGACGTCCATAAGCGACAGCGGCGTCACATTGCCAGTCTCGAATATAGGCTCGCCCTGGCTGTTGACTATCGCGTCGTAGGAGTTGACCTCCGCCTGAATATACTCCTCCATTATATAGGAAACGGGGTACTTAGTCTGGAAGAACCTTTTAAGTTCGTCGTCGTTACTTAACTTGTGCGTATCGTTTGCGCCCACGCCGTTGTCGGGCTTGACGATTACGGGATAGCCCACTTCTTCAATGAACTTTTTGCACGTCTTTTCGTCGGTTGCAATGCAGTGGCGCGCAACCTTTATGCCTGCCTTTTTGTAGTAGGTCTTCATCTCCGACTTGAACTTAACCTTGGGCATTTCGTCGATATGGAAGCCCGAAGTTATGTTGAAATCGGTGCGCAGCTTTGCGTCCTGTTCAAGCCAGTATTCGTTGTTGCTCTCCAGCCAATCAATCTTTCCGTAGCGGAAGGAAAAGAACGCAACCGCGCGGTAAACCTCGTCGTAATTTTCCAGCGAGGAAACCTTGTAGTATTCCGTAAGGCTTGCCCTCAGCTCGTTGGAAAGCTCGAAATATTCGCTGTCGCCTATGCCCAGAACGTTGAAGCCGTTGTTTTTAAGCTCCCTGCAAAAGCGCCAGTACGTATCGGGGAAGTTGGGTGAAATAAAGATAAAGTTATTCATTTTAGTATGTCCTTACACCGCAGTGCCTGCGGTTTATTTTACCGTTAAAAAAGTGTTTTTGTGCGTTTGCCCGCCGCATATGCCGAGGTTAATGCGTTTTTGTGCGTTAAAAACCCAGCGTTTTCATAAAGAAAGGTATTTCCTTTTCCCAGGAAGCTTCGCTGTGCGTGCCGCCCAAAACGACGCGCGCCGTTACCGCAACTCCCTTTTCGCAGAGCAGCGCGAACGTGTCGCCGAACAGCCTGCGCTGGGGGGAATGGTTTTTAAATTCCTTTGTTCCGTAGTCTGTGAAAAGCACGCAGTCGGAAGCAAATTTCGCCTTTGAGATGAAGTCGGGAATTTCGCCGTTCTGCACCCACAGGCTGGGCGAGAGCGCCGCCCCGCGCGAGAAATATTTCCCGTACTTCGCAAGCGCATAGAGGGTCATAAGTCCGCCCATAGAGCTGCCCGCAATAAAGGTGTTGCCCCTGTCGGGCAGGGTGCGGAACTCTCCGTCCACCCAACCCTTGAAGTCGGAAACAAGCCAGTCCATATACTTCTTGCCGCGCCCCGTAATCTTCTGTCCGTGGAAGTCAAACGTCACGGGCGAGTACTCCGAAAGGCGCATATTGCCCTCGTGGTTGCACTCCACCGCCGCAACAATCAGCGGCGTGCGCGTGTTGTCCAGATATTCTTCAAGCCCCCAGCACTTGCCGAAGGTCGCCTCCTCGTCGGTAAACAGGTTGTGCCCGTCGAACATATACAGAACGGGATAGCGCGTATCCTCGTCCTCATCGTAGCCAACGGGTAAATAGACGTAAGCGCACCTTTGCTTTTCGCCCGTGATGGACGGAATTTTAATTTGCCTGCGCACTACCATTATTTTATTTCGTCCTTTAAAAAGCCCGCAATATCCTCGAAGAGCTGAGGCGCGCACACGTCGTTTACTATTTCGTGGCGGCAGCCGCGGTATAATGTCATAGAGACATCCTTGCCGTATTTAAGCATCTTGTTGCAGAACTTCTCCACGCCCTTGCCGTAATCGCCCACGGGGTCGTCCGCGCCCGCAACTACGAACACGGGCAGAGTATCGGGCACCGCCTTCATTGTTGAAGCCTTGCACGCCTCGTGAATGATACTGAACAAACCGTAGAAGGCGTTGCACGTAAAGGGCACTCCGCACAGCGGGTCGGCGATGTAGTTGTCCACGTTTTCGGGATTTGCGCTCAGCCAGTCGAAAGCCGTGCGCTTTTCAAACTTTTTGTTGTACGAACCGAAGGCGGTATTATCTATAAACTTGCTGCGGTAACGCCAGCCCTTGAACAGCGCAACCAGCTTTGTTATAAACTTTGCGCTGCCCGTTGTCGCCTTGCTCTTGAAGCCCGTACCCATAACTATTGCGCCGGCAAGCTCTTTGCCGTACAGCGAGATATACTTGCGGCAGAAAAACGAACCCATAGAATGACCCATAACGAAATAGGGCAGACCGGGATGCTTTTCCTTTACTATTTCGGTGAGCGCGCGTATGTCTTTCAGCACCGCGGCGTAGCCCTTCTGCTCCGCAAAATAGCCGAGGTCCTCCTCGCCGCAAACCGACTTGCCGTGACCCAAATGGTCCTCCGCGCAGACGGTTATTCCCAGCCCCGTGAGATATTCGGCAAGCGGCGCGTAACGCTCGGCGTATTCCGCCATACCGTGAATAATCTGTAAAACGGCTTTCGGCTCGCCCTCGGCCTGCCATATGCAGGCGTGAATATTAGTCTTTCCGTCGGAAGAAGGATAATATATTTCTTGCATATAAACTCCTGAACAGCATTTTCGTATTTCAAAAAAATTATAGCACTACGGCGTGCGTAAAGCAAGCTATTTTTTTGTGAGGATTTTGCGCAGTCCCTTAAAGAAGTGCCCGTCGCAGGCAAGCAGGAAGCCCTGCGCCTGAGCGGCGTTGAAATTCATAAATTGCAACAGCGACCTTAAGCACAGCCATTCGAACACGACCGACTTGATTTTGTCCTTCGAATGTCTGCTCACCTTTGCGATTACGCCGAACACTTTTGCAACCAACCCCTTGCAATAAATGAGGTCGGCAACCTGCATATCCATACTTGCTTGCAGTCGTCCCTTTTTGGGCGCAACATACTGCTCGTCGGGGGATATGTGGCTTTCAAAGTACTCTTTATAGCTCAGTTTTACGCCCTGCCCGTCCGCAAACACACAGCCCTCGGGCAGATTATCCTTGGTTATTTCCACACTGCCCGCAAACAACGCGTGCGCGCTGTTATCGTTTAAAGTCACGTCGTAAACGCCGCCCGCTTCGAAACGGCGCTTCTCCGTATTCCATACGCGGAAGGAGTATTCGTCGAAATCTAGGCTGATCTTCCTGCTCTCTCCCGCCTGCAAAAACACCTTCTTGAAAAGCTTGAGCTCGTAGGGCGCAACCTGCAAATTTGCCCTGGGCGCGCGGATATAAACCTGCGCAACCGTCGCGCCCGCAACGCTGCCCGTATTGGTTACGGTAAAGCGCACGCCGCGCCTGTCAACTTCAAAGTCCGAATATCCGAACGTCGTATACGAAAGACCGTAGCCAAACGGATATTTGACGGGAACGCCGAACGAGTTGAAATACTTATAGCCGACGTATATACCCTCGGCGTAGTCGCTCTTTAAAGGGCTCCGCGAATACACTTCGGCGCAAGACTCGTCACCCTCCTTCAAGGGATATGTTTCGGCAAGCCTGCCCGACGGATTGACCTCGCCCGTGAGCGCGCGCACAACAGCCCTTGCTCCGCTCTGTCCGCCGAGATGTGCTAAAAGCAGCGCATCCGCGTGAACGTCCCAGTCTGTTAGCACCGCGCTTCCGCAAGACAGCACGACAACAATTTTTCTGCCGAGCTTTGCCAGCTTTTTGATAAGCTCAATCTGGTTTTCGTTAATTGAAAGCTCGGTTCTGTCGCATCCCTCGGACTCCTTGTTTTCGTCCAGTCCCAGGCACAGAACGACGGTGTCCGCACGCCTTGCAAGACGGACGGCGCGCCTTATTCTTTCACTGCTCCTTCCGCCCGCACGCTTAAACCCGCGCGCAAAACCTATAAATTTCAGGGGGGATTTTTTTATTGCCCCCAGTATATTGTCAAGCGAAGTGGGCACTATCTGCGAAGACCCCGCCCCCTGATAGCGCGGCGTCTTTGCAAAGTCGCCTATAACCGCAACCCTTTCGCCGCTACTAAGCGGCAGCGCGGCGTTATTGTTCTTTAAAAGCACCAGGCTCTCCGCGGCTACCCTTGCGGCAAATTCGGCGTGTTCCTCCTTATCGAAGGGCTTGTTTTCTATGCGCTGCGCACCGTCGGCAAAGCGTGCAATGCGCTCCACGCAGTCGTCCACCGTACTCTCTTCAAGCTCGCCGCTCTTTACGGCGTCGATGACTTCGGCGGCGGAAATGGCGCAGAACGGCATTTCGAGGTCAGCGCCCGCTTTAAGCGCCTTCACCCTTCCGCGGCTGCCGCCCCAGTCGGAAACGACCAGCCCGTCAAACCCCCACTCCGTGCGTAAAACGTCGGTCAGGAGATAGCGGCTCTGATTACAGTACTCGCCGTTCAGTCTGTTATAAGCGGACATAACCGCGCCCGCCTTGCCCTCCTTTACGGCAATTTCGAAGCCCGTTAAATAGGTTTCCCTGAGGGTCTGTTCGTCCACGCGGCTGTCGCAGTACATACGCGCGTATTCCCTGCTGTTCACCGCAAAATGCTTTACGCACGCCGTCACGCCCGTGCTCTGTATTCCGCGGACGTACGCCGCGGCAATCTTACCCGAAAGATAGCTATCCTCCGAAAAGTATTCGAAATTTCTGCCGCACAGCGGACTGCGCTTGATATTCAGTCCGGGGCCCAGCACCATTGCAACGCCGAAGGAAGCCGCCTCGCGCGCTATGCGTTCGCCCAGCTCCTCGCAGAGTTCCTCGTCAAACGAGCACGCAACCGCGGACGACGTGGGGAAACACGTTGCGGGAAACGAACCGCCCAGTCCCAGGTGATTGGGACGCTTTGCCTGCACGCGCATACCGTTGGGTCCGTCGGCAAGCTTAACGGCGGGCAAACCGATTTGCCTGCACTCCGCAGTGTGCCAGAATCCGCCGCCCGTCAACAGCTCCGCTTTAACCTCTATATCCAGTTGTGCTATCTTCTCTTTATCCGTCATAAAATATACCGCTTTTTATTCTATCACCCGCCGCAAATTTTTGCAACGAAAAATAAAAGGCATATTATGCTAATAAATGAATAATTATTTATGATTAAACACCGATTTTGCATAAATATTAAATAATATGCACAAATACCGTTGACAAATTTATAAAAAACGCATATAATATCGACAATTACTTATAAACCGCGGCAATAAAAATTCAGCGCGGTTTAAGGAGGCTGAACGACCGTGAAAGACGTTCCTTACAAAGTATACTTAACCGAAGCGGAGATGCCCGAAAAGTGGCTGAACATAAAGGCTTTTATGAAAGACAAGCCCGCTCCGCTCATAAATCCCGCGACAAAACAGCCCTGCACCAAGGAAGAGCTTTGCAATGTCTTCTGCGAAGAGCTTGCCGAGCAGGAATTGAACTCGACGGACGAATATATAGACATACCCAAGCCTATAAGCGACTTTTACAAGCTGTACAGACCCAGCCCCTTAATCCGCGCATACGGTCTGGAAGAATACCTCGGCACTCCCGCGGAGATATATTATAAGTTCGAGGGCAACAACACCTCCGGCTCGCATAAACTCAACTCGGCGGCGGCGCAGATTTACTACGCCAAAAAGCAGGGGCTTAAAGCGGTTACCACCGAAACTGGCGCGGGTCAGTGGGGCACCGCGCTTGCAATGGCGGGCGCGCACTTCGGTATGCCCGTACACGTCTATATGGTTAAGGTATCCTACGAGCAGAAGCCTTTCAGGCGCAACGTTATGAACGTCTACGGCGCAAACGTCGTCGCCTCTCCCTCCGAAACAACCGAGGCGGGCAGAAGAATTCTGAAGGAGCACCCCGGCACCAACGGCTCGCTGGGTTGCGCCATTTCCGAAGCGGTCGAGGCGGCTGTATCCGACCCCGAGCACAAGACGCGCTACGTTCTCGGCTCGGTGCTCGACCAGGTGCTTCTGCACCAGTCTGTAATCGGTCTGGAAACCAAGACTGCGCTTGACAAGATAGGCAGAAAGCCCGACGTTATTGTCGGCTGTGCTGGCGGCGGTTCCAACCTGGGCGGGCTTATCGCGCCATTCATTGCCGAAAAACTGCAGGGCAAGTCCAACCCGCGCATTATCGCCGTGGAGCCCGCAAGCTGTCCTTCGTTCACGCGCGGCACCTACCGCTACGACTTCTGCGACACGGGCAAGATCTGTCCGCAGGCGAAGATGTACACTCTGGGCTGCGACTTTATTCCCAGCGCCAACCACGCGGGCGGACTGAGATACCACGGTATGAGCCCCGTGCTCTCCAAGCTGTACGACGACAAATATATGGAGGCGAAATCCTACACTCAGACGGAAGTTTTCGAAGCGGCGGTCACCTTTGCAAAAATCGAGGGCACGCTTCCCGCACCCGAATCTTCGCACGCAATCAAGGGCGCAATCGACGCCGCTCTGGAATGCAAGAAGACGGGTGAAAAGAAGGTTATCGTGTTCGGACTTACCGGCACGGGCTACTTCGATTTGAAGGCGTACGACGAATTTTTGAGCGGCAAAATGAGCGACCATATCCCCACTGACAGCGAGATAGGTTTGAAATAACCGTATAATAAAAGCAGGGCGCCCGCGCAACGGAAAAACCGTTGCGCGGGCGCTTATCTTTGCCATATTACGACCTGTTTTTTACAGACTTGCTTTCAATATTTGTTTTATTTCAGCCTTATCCAGCACCTTGTAGCCGCCGTCCATAATGAGCGTGCTTTCCACTATTCCGTCCAGCATTTGCTCGGTTGCGCCCAGGTCGGTTATGTTCATAACAAGTCCGGTCTTCTTCATCCACTTCTCCATTTCGGACAAGCCTTCCGAAGCGACCTGCTCGTCGCTCTTACCATCGCTCTTTACGTTCCACACGTTTACCGCGTAACGCGCAAACTTCTTCAAGCCGTAGGGCATAATGTGGCGGTAATAGGGCATAGACACGGCGGCAAGCGTCATACCGTGCGTGGCGTCGGTGTGCGCCGCAACCGCCTGCCCGAGCATATGCACCATCCAGTCGGTCGCCTTGCCCTTGGCAACCAGCGTGTTCAACGCCCAAGTCGCAATCCACATAATGTTGCTCCTCGCTTCGTAGTCGGTGGGGTTCTGTACGGCGATGTCCGCGCTGTGTATCAGAGAGCGCAGCAACCCCTCCATTATATAGTCGCTGGTGTTGTCGTCCGTGCCCGAAAAGTACTGCTCGAGTATGTGCGACATTATGTCGTAGATGCCCGAAATCATCTGATACTTGGGCAGCGTGTAGGTGAATTCGGGATTGAGTACCGAGAACTTGGGAAAGACCTTTTCGCCGAATACGTGACCTATTTTAAGCTTCTGCGCGTGGTTGGTTATTACCGAGCCGCCGTTCATTTCGCTGCCCGTTCCCACCATCGTAAGCACACAGCCGACGGGCACTATGTCGCAGGTAACGTCCTCAAAGCGGATAAAATATTTATCCCACGCGTCCTCGTTGCAGTTGACCGAAACGGAAACGGCTTTTGCATAGTCGCACACAGAGCCGCCTCCCACCGCCAGAATAAGGTCGGCTTTCGCCGCCCTCGCGCGCGCAATGCCCTCGTTTAGCTTGTCCGCCGTGGGGTTGGGCATAACGCCCGCGTCCTCGAAAACGCTCTTGCCGTTCGCCTTTAAAATCGCAACTACCTTGTCGTAGATGCCGTTCTTCTTTATCGAGCCGCCGCCGTAAACCAGCAGCACGTTTTTTCCGTACTTGGGCAGTTCTTGGTTGAGTCCATCCAGCGCGTCCTTGCCGAAGTACAGCTTCGTGGGATTGCAGTATGTAAAATTGCCTAACATATGTATCTCCTTTATAAGCATTATTTTTTTACGGTATTATTGTATTACCCGCAAGGCGATATGTCAACCCCGATAAAAATTTTCGGATAAAATAAAAAACGCACGCAAAAACGCTTGAAATTTTGCGCAACGTCCTATATAATGAATGAGTAAATTGAATATTGGGGTGTCGCCAAGCGGTAAGGCAACGGACTCTGACTCCGTCATTCGTTGGTTCAAATCCAGCTACCCCAGCCAATAAAAACCCTGATTTGAACGGCTTGTTCAATTCAGGTTTTTTTAAATTATGTCAGTGCTAAAACAGCGAGCCGACTTATATCAAGACCAGCACACGCCGTGTAGCCATTCCGCCGATTAAGGCGGTCTGATTGTCATAAGATTACCTCCGAAATATATTGATATCTGTCACCCAATATGGTGTGGTAACCTAAAAAAGCGCGCAAAAAAGCCGCTGATACTTTCAACGTAATCACCGACTTCTAACCGCGTTTAGCAACTTCTGATTGCCCTATGGTGGTTAGCCATTCTATTGAGTTTGCATAGTAAAAGTTAGTTCAAAAACACTCCTTGCTTATAGATAAAAATTGTAGCACAAAAAAGCCCTACCTCGCACAGCATAAACTGCTACAGTATACAAGCTCTGACTCTCAAAAAACTGCGCAAGATGCTCGGCAAGCCTCGCTTGCCAAGAGAGAAGCGGACTGACTTCTCTTCGTTACTTAATTGTTATACCGCTCAAAATATAAGCGGAATACTTCACTCGGTATATCTTTATTCTATCATAGATATTTTTAATATCAAGGCAGTAGGTCACATAAAAATCTAGATTAAATCTTCACGATTCATATCATTAAAAGAAATCGATATTTTATCTACTTTGTATAATCTAGAATTTATTGCTTCGCAATCATCCGGATAAAAGAATACGATATTATCGCCTTCTGGTAACAAAGAACTTTCGAAAATAACGCCCTCAAATCCCATGTTAATAAATTGTCCTGCTAAATATTGAGTAAACCAATATTTATGCCCAGCATAATGAGGTCTTGAAAACTCTATTGATATCTGTTTCAAAAGGGTAGCAAGTACTTCATTTTCACGCAATCTTCGTGATGTGCTTTTTCTTAAATCCGCAAAGCAAAGCTCTCTTCTTGTAACAAATTCGGCAATAGAAATTATTTCACGTTTTATCGGTCGTAATTCATAAATTACCGTCTTAGGATCATTACAAGTATAAAGGAAAGAGATACCATTGCAATTAAGTCTACCTTCTATAGCAAGCGCGTTAGGCGGCGCACCAGACTTATCTTTGCCATATCCTTGAAATATCTTTTCATCAGACTTTACAAACGCTAAATATTCTTCATCGGTTGTTATAACATCTCCAAAATTGAATATTCTACCTCTAAAGAAAGATTGCCCTTCGCGTATATGAATAGAATATAAATCTATATTACTATCTAATACTGATAACAAAGGACTTTTGATATCAAACCTATTAAAAGTATTAACAATCCTCTTCCATTCATAGAAATTGGCACGAACTTGTTTTCTTAATTCTCTATCCATTAATTTTTATCCTTAGTTATTTTACTGATTATTCTACTAAAGCAACTTTCATTAAATCATTAGCGGAAAACCTGGGACACTTCGCCAGATACACTTTTTATTATAACATAATTGATTTCATTGTCAAGCATTTGCAAACAAATGTTTGCGATTTTTGTTTTCCAACTTATTCTTTGGTCAAATTCAAAAAGAGGAACAGCCCCGTCTGCTCCTCTTTGTATTTACTAAAAGCTGTTGTTCTCGCAAATTTCTTTTTTATTTAGTTTAAAACTCGACAATAATTAACTATTTATGCCAGTAATTACTTAATTTAATAATTTACAATATATGTAGAGGCGTTAAAAGATGAATCAATTATATGTGTTTTTACTGTCAGGCATAAGCTTTTATGCTACTGGCTCACTAAGTGACGAAGATATCAATAAAATAAATGTCCTATCTCACTCATTTATGAACAGCCTCCCTAGAGAACCAGATGAAACAATTTTTAATTCATTCATTGAAGAAATATTGATAAAATATAAAATCCGCCTAAATCCTATTAAAATTAACTATGTGTTTCGATTCATATAGTTATTCTTCTATTTCAAAAACATCCTTTAATATTTTTGTAGAAAATTTATGATATTGGCTAGATGTGTAAGGAAAATTTTCATTTGAAAAATCAAACTGCCAATTTTTAAATTTTTCATTATAAAATTCGAAATCTTTTATTCCGTTATATTTTAATTGCCTTGTTAGAGCAATAATGAAGCCATTTAACGAAATGACTGAAAGCAACTTAGACTTTTCATCTTCCCAATACATTTTAAAGTTCTTTTTTATTGCGGAAAAATACTGATTAATTATATCGGCGCAAAACTTAACATAATCGTTTAAAGCAGTATCATCTGCTTTCATCAATAGATATTGATCTCCATTCCAATAGTTAATCAAGCTGTTCCTCCCTTCTGAAGGATCAACAGTAACTAAATAACGTAAAGCAAATTTTACTATTGATGCAGTTTTGATTTTTGCTTTGTCAAGAGAAGATATCTGTAAAAGCCTTTGGAATACACCAAATCTATTGAGCCTTTCTATTACAAATTGAGCAATACTTTCGCTATCAAGAGGATTCTGGATACGTTTAATTTGAAGCAAAACATTTTGTGGAACTGCTTTGGTATTAGAATTAATATCTAAGAATATATCGCTTTGTATTTTTGCCCGTTGTTCTGAAGAAAGCCCTTTGGGGGAAATTAGTCCGGTAACAAGCAAATGAAGCTTAGGTCTCAAACTCGCAATTGTTCTTTCTTGCTTACTGTCTACACCGCTCTTATAATGTGCATATACTCTATGTTGTCCATCGATTATACAAATACTATTCATTTCTTTTGGAATTATCAACTTGCAGTTTTCTTCTAAACTTGCTATTTGATCTATTGTTTGAAAATTTCCTGCGGCGTCCTGAAAAGAAACGTTATCTGGCAAAGCAACAATAATATTATTATAAAAGGCTTCTCCTTTTCTCTCAAGAAATTCTCTTATCTTTTTAATTTTGCTTTTTTCAATCAACCGTTGATAAAGCCAAATTGAATCACTCCAGTTATCCTTTCTGAGGACATAACAAGTACTTAGCAAATCCTCTGCCGACATCATAAATGAAACCAGCCTCACACCATTTTTAATACCTGTAAATTCTCTAGGATAGATTATAGGAGCCTTTATTGTGGCTGCTTCTGTAGAACTTGAAACAAACCCAATTTGATCGTTGTTTAATTCTAAAAATCTGAAGATTTCATAAATTGCAGAGCGTTTAATACAACCCACTATCCATTTAAAGTAATTAAGTGTTTTAGGTTGCACAAAAATTAAATTACTAAATAAATTATAATCGTTATCATTTAAATCAAGCTCGTCGCGAGGAATATATAGGCAAAATAATTTTATCCGATTAAAATCATATTTATTGAGCAATTCAGCTTTATCTGGAAAAGTTTCTTTTAAAAAAGTTAAAAATGTCGATAAATTTTGCTTTATTGAGCCAAAGGCTTCATTTTTCGTTCTTATGTGATCTCGATCGTTTTTAGCAATAGTATCTTCACATAATATCCAGATATTTTCGTAAATGAACATGGAGTCTACTTCAACTGCCCTATATCCCACATTAGCTTCTTTCCCGCCTGTCGATAAATATGTAAATCCAGCATCGGTAAAAATCTTAAATATTTTATTTTTCAAAACTCGCTTTTCACGTTTCTGAGCTTGCTCACGCTTTTGCTCTTCAGTCAATATTTTCTTCTTACGTTTAGCTTTCTTCATATTTCTTTCTCCTTGCTAAAGCAAATTCTTCCGGCAATTTTGCTACTGCCATATTTTTATCTGGAACCATAGAAGGTTTATCTTGTCTAAATTTAATAATTCCTTCTTTTGCCTCTTTTATTCGTTTTTCAGCGACCGCAAAATATTCTTTTTGAATTTCACATCCAATAAAATATTTCCTTTCTAATACAGCAGCTACGCCTGTTGTTCCCACTCCCATAAATGGATCTAAAACGACTCCATTTTCAGGAGCTAACGCTTTTATTAATCTTTGAGGAATAGCGACAGGGAATTGGCAAGGATGAATAGTTTTTTCTATATGATTCGCTTTAACATTGGGTATTTCCCATACATCTGAAGGGTTTTTGCCCAACGGATTTCCACTTAGCTGCCCTTTATTTTCACCTTTATAATGACGTTTACCAGGATACTTTTGAGGCACACGAACTTCATCTAAATTAAATGAATACTTGTTACCTTTGGTAAACCATAAAATAGTTTCGTGACGCCCACTAAATCGCATCGTACTATTCAATCCATGACCAAAAGTCCATATAATTCTATTTCTTAAAATTAATGGATTAGACTGTTGATTACTTTTTGAGGTAAATAAATCGTAAATGATATAATCCAAAGGAATTATACTTGAATCAGTAACATGATAACCGATCTGCCAGCATATGCTCCCGCCGACCTTTAAAATCCTATAAATTTCATCAAAAATTACTTCATGATGCATTTTAAAAGTTCTTATATCATCTTTAGGATTTTCATAAGCCTTTTTCATACAATAGGGTGGAGAAGTTATAATTAAATCTACCGATTCACTCTCTAAAGTTTTCAAACGCTCAATGCAATCACCATTAAACAACTCACAAACATTATTTAATTCCAAAGCCATTGCTGTTATCCTTTGTTAATAATTTAATTAAATTATATAATACTTGCATTTTTTCAGCAAGTATTCATAGCAAAAATTTCGATTAATTCAATTTTATAATTTAAATCCCTATATTCATATAGATAAACTAATGAATTAAAATGTTATAAACTTTTTACCTGAATTATACATAGGCGAATTTGATTTTTATCATAGTGGAACAGCTTTAATACTACCCTATTGAGTAATCAATCTCGTCCATTCTGCTAAATTGCGAAACGCGGATATTCATTTACTATTATCTACGCCCTGCTATACGTCTTCAAGCAAAAGCAGCTTTTCATAAAATGATTTGTCATTGTAGATAAGTGATTTGGATATTATCCTCATTCAGGTAATACTTAATATATTTGCTTGTTCTACTGCGAACTTATCCTATCCCAAAAAATCTTTCGAAGAATGCTTGCAATTTGTCTATGATTGTTTGTTTCTTTTTAGTTCTGTCCCCACTTCCGAATCTTGAAATGGGCGGCATTATTTTATCGATATCTGTGCCTGTGGTTTTAATTTGTCCGTCTCTGAAAGAGTTTTCAATATACTTGCGTGTTTCGTCGGGCTTCAAATTTTCCTGAGCTATGATTTCTAATAGTTGCTTTTCTTTCTGCGCCGAAACGTATTCGCGCCATTCAATCATTACGTCCGAAACATCATTGACCCCATTGATAAAGTTCTCTATCAATGCCTTTTTGCTACGAAGTTCAGGACTTGCATCAATAGCTTTTTGAATAGTTATGAGTACTTCTTTATCTTGACAATGTGTGTCGTGATATTTCTGAACAAGCAACAGAATATAATCAATATTTATTTCAATTTGCTTAATAAGCTCTAATTCAAAAACGACATCGTCAGTGATATCTTCTTTTTCACCACTTTCACGTCGAGCTTTCCATTCATCGCGCAAGTCCTGATATCTGCTGAGATAATCTTGCAAATCTCGTTCCGAAAGAATTTCGTTACCGGCAAACTCGTCAAACGAGGTCAATAGATTACGCATACGAAGAATTGCACCGAATAGAACAATAAAATCTTTCTGATTTTTCTCTCCCGTAATACGCTCTTCAGCAAGCGGGAATAAGGTAGTTAACTCATCTATTAAATCAACATAGCCTTTTTTATAATTACCTTTTGCATCCGTATAGCCGAAATAGTAGTCTTTATAGCCACGCATAATGACTATACCGCCTGCTTCTTTATCCCCGAAAACTGAAATAGCATCGTCTGTGCGCTTTTGCAAGTTACGGAAGCAAACTATATTACCGAATGTTTTAATTGAGTTCAAAATTCGATTAGTTCGTGAATATGCTTGAACTAATCCGTGCATTTTAAGATTTTTATCAACCCACAGCGCATTAAGCGTTGTTGCATCAAATCCCGTCAAAAACATATTGACAACGATAAGCAAATCAATTTCTTTGTTTTTCATGCGTAGCGAAATGTCTTTATAATAATTTGGGAATTTCTCGCTCGAAGTGTCGTAATTCGTGTCAAAAATTTTGTTATATTCGTCTATCGCATTGTCCAGGAACTCTCTTGAAGAACTGTCAAGCCCGTTGGTATCGTCCGAATTTTCCTCACCGAGCAACCCGTCCTCCTCTTCCTCGTTTTGCGCAAAACTGTAAATAGTCGCAATCCTAATCGCTTTTTCAGGATGCTCCTTCATTTGCTTTTTAAACTCGGTATAATAAGCCTTTGCTGCCTCAATTGACGAAACCGCAAAGATTGAGTTAAACCCTTTAGTATGAACGGGCGCTTTCAACTCAGTAATTTCATTACCGCCCCTAGCTTTTACAACCTCATTGATATTGGTAAGCTTACTAAACAGATAAGCCCTCTCATCACGCTTAGTTTTTTGGTTGAAATGTTCAAGGATATAGCTAACTACACCAGAAATTCTTTCCGGCTTCATGAAAGCTTTTTCCCTGTCAATATCTCTTACTTCTTTGTCGTCAATGTCAGGTTCTTTATCAAGAGTTCTTATGAAATCCACACGGAAAGGCAAGACATTTTTATCATTAATCGCATTGACAATCGTATAAATATGTAGCTTGTCCCCAAATGCCTGCTCTGTCGTTTGTAACTTAGGATTTTTAGATGCCCCAGAATTAACTGCAAAAATCGGCGTACCCGTAAAACCAAACAAATGATACTTCTTAAAATAATTAGTAATCATTGTGTGCATATCGCCGAACTGACTGCGATGGCACTCATCAAAGATAATTACAATGTGTTTATCGGCAACAGGATGACCAGCGTTCTTTTTTACAAAAATGCTGAGCTTTTGAATAGTTGTAATAATGATTTTGCTATTATTATCTTCTAACTGCCTCTTTAAAATCGCAGTTGACGTATTACCGTTTGCCGCACCCTTTTCAAAACGATCATATTCCTTCATCGTCTGATAGTCTAAGTCTTTCCTATCGACAACAAACAAAACTTTATCAATATAATCAAGCTCAGTGGCAAGCTGCGCCGTCTTAAAAGAGGTAAGCGTTTTCCCGCTTCCCGTAGTATGCCAAATATAGCCGCCTCCGGCTACAGTGCCGTACTTCTTATAATTGTTAGCTACCTCAATTCTGTTGATAATGCGTTCAGTAGCAACAATCTGATAAGGCCGCATTACGAGCAGCATCTTTTCCGATGTGAACACGCAATACTTCGTTAAAATATTTAGTATAACATGCTTAGCGAAAAACGTTTTCGTAAAGTCAATCAGATCGGGAATTATCTTATTGTTCCCGTCCGCCCAAAATGATGTAAATTCAAAGCTGTTACTTGTCTTGCCCTTTTTGTTTGACGAATTGCCTTCTTTGATATGATTCCAACGAGTCGTATTGGAATAATACTTCGTATGAGTACCGTTAGATATAACGAAAATCTGAACGTATTCGAACAATCCAGAAGCCGCCCAAAAAGATTCACGTTGATAACGGTTAATCTGATTAAACGCTTCGCGGATGGCAACACCTCTACGCTTTAACTCTATATGTATTAAAGGCAGACCGTTTACTAAAATAGTGACATCGTAGCGGTTTTTATAACTGCCGCTATCTTCCGAATATTGATTGATTACTTGTAATTTATTATTGTGAATATCCTTTTTATCGATTAACAGAATATTCTTTGTTTCACCGTTATCTCTATGTAATATCTGAACGTGGTCATCTTGTATTCGCCTTGTCTTTTCAACAATTCCGTCGTTCTGACCTGCAATACAGCTATTGAAAAACTGTTTCCACTCACTATCGGTGAAAACGTAATTATTTAACTCTTCCAGCTTTTTACGAAGATTGGAAATGAGTTCGGCTTCCTTATGAATAGGTAAATATTCATAGCTCATATCCCCGAGCAACTTTATAAATTCTCTTTCGAGTTCAGCTTCGCTTTGATATGCTTCCGAACGCTTTGCCTCGGGCTTATATTCAGATACGACTGTACATTCACTGCTCTGTACCACGACGTTAAAATAACTCATATATGACATCCTTTAATAACGCAATTATAGCTATCGTAGCAGAAATAAATGATATTACAATTGAAATTTTTGAATTATGAGATGCAAGTATATTTAAAATAAAATTATCGTCTTTAATATATGTAGCTTCATAATAAGCAAGTCTATTTCTTAATGCAAACAAGAATAAACAAATCGAAAAAATAAACAGTAATAATCCTATATACCAAGGTATTAAATTCAAAACGAGCAACGTAACAGTACCTGCCACAATAAATAAAGAAAAAATTAAATATGTGAGTCCCACAAACAGGTAGTTATTTGACAGCTCCATATTCAAAGAAGTGGAAATCATCTTATGCCCTCTTATTTTTTTAGAAGGCATAAATAATAATTTTAAGCCACATATAAGTCCATTTAATCCACTCAAAAATTCTGCAAAAATACTTTTTGATTTTGAATAATCTTTATAACCGATTTCTTCTCTCCACTTTTGTCTTTCTTGCTCTAGCTTATCCTTCTCATTTTGCTTTCTTTGTTCTTCTGCTTGCAATAAAGCATTAGCAATTATATTTTGCAATTCTTCTGGCGTAATTTGTAGGAAAGTATTATTTGAAGTTTGCTTTTTAGGTGTCACTTGTTGTTTCACCCTTGTCTTTTTCTTTGGCATTAAGTCCTTTTCTCCTAAAATTTTAAAAGTTTATCTCTATAATATTCGTACTGTTTCTGTCTTGCTTCGATTTCAGCAGGTAAGCCTTCTGAAATATCGTTACAAAGCTTTTCAAATCTATCCAAAATCTCGATAATATGTTGTTGATCTTTGATTGGGGGCAAGGAAAATTCGTATTTCAATATTTCGTATTTATTGCCTCGAGGCATCTTCGCTCCCTTTGAATGTTGCATATCAAAAGCAAAAAATTTATCGGAAGACAAAACATAGTACAGGAACTTCGGCAAAACAAAATCAATATTTGCTTGAATGACAAGGACATCACCATTTGTTCCACCGGCACAATCGGCTATCCATATTTTCTTTAAATATGGTCTAATGTTACCAACCAATGTATCTCCAGACTTAAAGACTATACAACGTCCTTCGGTTGGTACATAAGACGATGCTTCCTTACCACGACGTTCTGGCAACAAATTATCAACACCAACATAATTTTCGGCATTGAGAATTTTCGCTTCAATTCTTTCCGTTGAATATTTTGCAACATCGCCCAAACGAACAAACGCAAAACCGAAGACATATTGATATAGCCTAATTAGGGCGTCTGTCTGTCTGTCTGTCTGTCTGTCTGATAGATTGTAGTCGAACTCAAATCGAAGGTCAACAGTTTATCACGATAATATTCATATTGTTGCTGTCTTTTTTCAATTTCTGCCGGCAAACCTATCCCTAAATCCGAACATATCGCGTCGAAATTTTCAAGAACGTTAACGATTCGTTCTTGCACATCAAGCGGCGGTAAAGGAAACTCAAAGTTATTAAACTTTTTCATATCTACTGAAGCAAAACTACCTTGATTTAAATTATTTTTACAATACTCATCAAGCAAATAACAATAGTAGAATAAAAATTTAATATTGTACTTCTGTTTAAATTCATCCTTCAACATTAAATATGTAAATCTTTGATTCGCCAAAGATTCGCATGTTATCAATGCATGCTCTCCAATAGTTGCCGAAGTCGAAACAATAATAGAATTTGCAGGGAATGGTTTACCTTTTACCGCAGAGAAAGATACATGTTGGATCGCATCATTTAATATTCTGCCATTTTCACGGATATCCTCCATACGAAACCACGGCAAATCATTAGACTCCCAAAACTCTTTATTGTTTGTAGATGGTGTATAGCCATTCCTCGTATCAAATATTTCAGTGAGTAAATGTTTAGGGATAGTAATATCATATTGCAACAACTTATCCCTATAAAATTCATATTGCTTTCTGCGAGCTGTAAGCTCTGCTGTAAGCTCTGCTGATAACAACGTGAACTTGTCCAAAATTTGGACTATTTCACGTTGTACCGCCAGAGGCGGCAGTGGAATTTTAATGCTTGCCATAACATTGCTCATTAACTTAGGGTTACCCATACCCGCGCTCACGTGCTTATTTGCTTCTACACTCAACACATAAAATAAAAACTTTATTAGAACAGATTCATCAATTACTTCTAATAATCCACAAACATTAGTTATATTGAATTTACCTGTTCTATAAAAAATTGTGCCGGCATTAGCACCGTCAGTTGTCCAAGTAATATACTCACCATCATATTTATAAGAATTAATACAGCCCAAACAACCGTCATTTTCAGTTTGAGACGAATATACGGGGTATTCACCGATATTATCTCTTATGTAATCCTTTGATAGAACTACACCTCTACTAATATTACATATTTTACCTACAGTGGTATACTCTACTCCATTCGGGCATAATTCTTTTATTAATTCTTCAAGTTTACCCATTTTTTACTCCAAGATATAGTTCTTTTGCTTTGTCTGCTATTCTTTCTAACCGTGCATATAGATACTTTGGATACACCATTCCGCCCAACATATCAAAAATTAGTAGTTTTTGCTCATTTGTCAAAAGATAAATACAATCAAATTTCTTCATCTTATCATTCAATTCTTGTAAACGCTTAAAAACTGCGCCTACTTGATTATCTGGAATGAATATAAACGAATTTACAAATAGTTCATAACTCTCCATTCCGGCGTAATCAGCATTATTGCTATTCAACCTTTCTACTTTCTTTTCAACGGCTTTGAGAAAATGCTTTATTGGTGAATCATCTATATTGTCGGTGTAAGTTCCTTGTTGCCATACCAAGCCTCTTCCATCGTGTTCCACTTCTTTCAACTGTTCCAGCCGTTCAATAATTCGTGGCGAAATTTGTTCCCCTTGTTTAGCTACTCTGCGCCAAAGCTTGAACGCTTCTACTGCCCTCTTTGGCATACAGTTTGTAACCTCTATACCAATTACTGATTTGTAGCGCAGATCAGGTTTATCAGAAATATGCAAATCAACAAACTTATCAGGAAAACAACTTTCTAAAACAACCTTAGCAAAATATTCTTCAAATCTCTTTTGCGACATAATCATCTAGTCTTCCACCGACCAAATTCGCTTCAATTAGCGCACAGTTCTCTTATCAGTTCTTTAAGTTTTGATATTTAAACTTTCCCACGTGAAATAATTGTATTAAATTTGTTTTTCTGTTCTTGTGTTTGTAAGTTCTGAAATTGCAGAATTTCATACTGATCTACAAACCCATATTTTTTCAATTCTTGTATCTGTTTTATTACTTCAAAGTTTGGAGCCATCCAAAAATTTTTATTACACAAGACATTTATTTTAATACATGCATCCTGTCTATTTTGTACGCCCTCAAAAGAGTTTAGTCCATTTTCCATAATAACGGCATAATCATCTTTTTCTTCCTCCGTCATATTACGTATTTCTTCAGTATCGTAAAAAATCTTCTTTGTAATTGTTGGCGTATTAATCGGTATTTGTTCTATGTATTTAGGGTACTTTTTCTTTTTGATTTCTTCTTCCTTTTCAGCAGTTAAGCCATTTATAAATCTAAAAAGTTCTTTATCGTGAGGCACAAAATCCAAAGTCACTTCCTTGGGTAAAGAATGCTTGCAAATTTCTCTCAAATGAACTAATTCAGCTCTCATAATTTTTACCAACTCAAATAAATTATTAAATTCCCTCGGTTTGTAATCATAATCCTTATGAGCGTAATTCTTATCGCGTTCATAATAAATTCTTTTGACAATTTCATCTTTATCACATAAGTATTTCTTTTTCTTAGGGAATGAGTTATCAATAACAGTACAGCAATTCACATAAAATTCTCTTTGTTTTTCACTAACTTTTTCTTTTACCCCAATATTGACAATAAGATTTAAATTCTCCGCAATAAAATAAATACTATCAACATCTTTTTTAGCATCTATTAAATAGCGAGCCAACTCCCAATTTATCATTTACTCTCCCTCAATCTCTTGAATAATTCTATCAATCTCTTCACGCAAAACTTGTTCGCGCGCTACTATTTCCTTAATTTCCGCATTAAGCTTAACTATATCAATTTTTTCACGAGTATCTTTTTGCTCAACATAGGTAGAAACCGAGAGATTATAATTATGCTCATTATCACCTATAACGCTGTTTGCAACACTCTTCGCAAAATGCTCTTCGTCTTTTCTGTCGATATATGCTTGTACTATTCTATCAAGATTATAGTCTGTTAGTTTATTGTTGTTAGTTACCTTTACAAATTCATTGGAAGCGTCTATGAATAAAACATCGTTAGTCGCCTTAGAGTGTTTCAACACCATAATGCAAGTAGATATCGACGCCCCAAAGAAAAGATTCGAAGGCAACTGTATAATACAGTCAACCTTATTGTTATCAATAAGGTATTTCCTGATTTTCTGTTCTGCTCCACCCCTGTACATAATTCCAGGGAAACAGACAATCGCTGCCGTACCGTTATTCGCTAACCACGAAAGCGAATGCATTATAAAAGCAAAATCAGCTTTTGATTTTGGCGCAAGTATTCCGGCGGGGGAATATCTAGGATCGTTAATTAAAGTTGCATCGCCCTCACCCACCCAAGGAATGGAATACGGTGGATTAGAAACTATAACTTCAAAAGGTTCGTCATCCCAATGTGCAGGGTCGATAAGCGTATCACCGTGCGCTATATCGAATTTATCCGGTCCGATATCGTGCAAAAACATATTAATACGGCAAAGGTTATACGTCGTAATATTTATTTCCTGTCCAAAAAATCCTTGATGGATATTTTCTCTCCCCAGCAATTTTGCCGCTTTCAATAAGAGCGAACCTGAACCGCAAGCAGGGTCATAAACTTTATTTATTTCTTTTTTACCTACGGTTGCAAGTCGCGTTAAAAGTTCAGAAACTTCTTGAGGCGTAAAAAACTCCCCGCCCTTCTTACCTGCGTTTGAAGCATACATACTCATTAGGTATTCGTATGCATCACCAAAAGCATCTATCGTACTGTCCTGATATTTCCCGAGTTTCATATCGGCAACCGTATCAAGAAGCTTTACTAGTTTTTCATTACGTTTTGCAACGGTTGCGCCGAGTTTATTGGAGTTTACATCGAAATCATCAAATAAACCTTTGAAATCATCCTCACTCTCTTCGCCTTGAGCAGAGCTTTCAATGTGTTTGAAAACCTTTTCCAATGTTTCGTTTAAATTTTCATCCTTTGCAGCTTTTGCTCTTACATTACAAAAAAGCTCTGACGGGAGAATAAAAAATCCTTTTGATTTAACTAAATCAGCGCGCGCGACTTCGGCATCATTATCTGAAAGTTTTGTATAATCAAAGTCAGTATTGCCCGCCTCGTATTCACCTTGATTGATGTACTCGGTTATATTTTCAGATATGTAACGATAAAACATTGTGCCAAGAACATACTGCTTAAAGTCCCAAGCGTCGACACCGCCTGCATGCACTAAATCAGTTGCGGCGTTCCATATCATCTTGTGAAGTTCTGCTCTTTCCTGTTCTTTCCTCGTATCTGCCATTTTATTTTCTCCTTTATTAGTATAAAGACTGTAAAAGTTAAATTTTAAAGTGTTAAATCGGTCACAAAATCTATATTATTTTCTTGACAGAATTTTTCAAAGCGATATAGAGTCAGTTTTTGAGGAAGAGCCTTTCCGTTCTCCCAGCGGTTGATTGTGGCAAAGGATACGTCTAGCTTCCTTGCCAACATTTCCTGACTTAAATTAAGCTTGAGCCTTGTTTCAAGGCAGAATTTAGAGAATTCCATAATACACCTATCAAATTATAACATATTATAGCAAATTTTGAATACGATTGTCAATAGTCGGAAACACATCGTAAAATTATTGTGAAGACCAACACTTGAAAAATTAACAGCTATTTGATACAATAAACCTGCTATGAATAGTACTCCTTTTTTACAATCTCTTGAAGCAATGCGAAAAGAAAGCGATAAAGCATTAGGTCATTTGTTCGCCGGTAAAATCAAGGCAAATTTTTTATTAGATATCAAGCGTAGAGTACAAGAATTGCTTGGCAATGATATACAGAAATATTTTGATTTTAGTATTTCAACAGAAAAACTTGTTTCTGGTATGGATGATGCAGCAACGATTGATTATGAATTATGCAGACATATAGTCGGCATTCATAGAGCAAATCTCGTCTTCTTATCTGAAGATGAAAGAATTTCAAGAGAGAAAAATTCCGAATACCGTAAAGAATTAGCAGAGAATGTTTTAGAACATATAAAGCTTCGTCCCTACGCTAGCGTACTTTTTCGCAAATATCCTATAATTCAAGGTGAGAATTTTATATATTTCCCGCTACCGTATGATTTGTTTTCAATATGTTTTAAAATGAATCGCATCCTAACACAGAATCAATCAGAACGTGATCCTTTACGCTTGCTTTATATTCAAATTGCAAATAAAGGATTAGCGGCTTTATCAATGCTTGAAGACAATTTCTTGGACAACGCTTATCCAATTTGTCGCGGCGCAATGGAACTATATACTAAAGTACTGTTATTATTGAATGTTCCACAAATAATTGATTCTTTTTTCAAATTCTCAGAATACGAATTGAGGCTGTCTTGTTGCGAGCAAACTTATTTGGATGAGTTTAATAGTTTATTTAGCAATCGAGTAAATCAAAAAGAACACAATAAAGTAGAATATATACATTTTGGCTGGGTTGATAAAATCGAAGATTACCATAAAATAGTTAAACAAAAGCCTTATACCATAAAAGGTGTTATAACTTATTTGCGTAACCAATATGAAGACTCCGATAATGAGTTCTTTGATAATATAGAAACTTTGTATAAAATGTGTCATGGATATACGCACGGGAACGTAAATAGCTCAAAATATCCACTGCTTCATTATTTTGAAATTTCTATAATGCTTTACTATGTACTATCTCATACATACAAAATAGTTTGTGAGCAATATTCAGTGCAAACTCAAATAGATGACATTGATATTATAACGAAAACTAATAAGGATTTTGAGCAAGTAATCGCACAATACTCTGAGCGAAACACCGAAAAATTTGAAGCGTACTATAAACGCAAACTTTGAAAATATATAGATGTCACTTTAACATATTTATTACAAATTGCAAAACAAAATCGGGGCAAAAGCCCCGATTTTGCTCCTTATTTTTGTATGTTTTTTGCCTCATTACGGATTATTTGTCCGTCATTCCAAAAAATTTGGGAGTGCCTTGGGAGTGAAGTTTTGAAAATCGTTGGGAGTGCTTTATCTGGTGGTTTTGGGAGTTCCAAAAACCACTATATGTTGTGGTTACTGCTTTGATTAACTCCTCTGACAAAGTCAGCAAGATAAATATTATTTTTACATAACATCTATTTTATGTAGCACATTTACTTTCTTTATAATTTTTAATAATATAAATAAATGCTTTCCCATATAAATCATATTTCTTTTTGCCTAATTCATAAATTGAAATAAATGATTTTTCGTTGTCGGGTTTATAAGTTGCAAAAGCGACTAATTGCTGATTATTAAAAATCATATAAGCTTTAATCTTTTTTCTTTTTTCGCAAGTGCAATTCGTTTTTTAATATCATCAAAGTTATTTATCATTTGTTTCTCTCCTCATAAACTTTTAGTATCAAATATACCAAACGGGAATTTGAAGTACATTTTCACGTAGAACTCCGGGGCGAGGGCACATACATATAATTGCGCCCATTCCACGCTTCTTATTTTCTAATTTATCGAGAATGGTAAATGCCGAAGTTTCGTCCGCGTTTACTTTCACACTTTGCTTGATTTCTATAGGATATAAAATACCGTTTTCTTCAATAATAATGTCTATTTCACAATCGGAGTTAACCTTCTTATCCTTACCGCGATAATAGGAAACACTATACCGGTAATCAATACCGCTGTTGGAATAGGACTTTAATATTTCTGAAATAACAAAAGTTTCAAAAAATGCTCCGTTCATTGCACCTATTGCAAGTGTTTCAGGCGTAAGCCAGCGTGTTAGATAAGCTGCTAGCCCCGTATCTCTAAAATAAAGTTTAGGCGTTTTAATCGCTCTTTTTAATACCGATGAAGTATAAGGCTCCAAAAGATAAATAATGCCTGATGCTTCTAAAATAGATAACCAATTTTTTATCGTAGTTTGATCTTTTCCGATTTCATCAGCAATATTAGAATAATTAAGCATTTGCCCTGTGCGTGTAGCCACAGCGACCATAAACTTGCGAAAATCATCCAAATTCTGCACAGCGGAAATGTTGCGAACATCACGTTCCAAATATGTTTTTACATAGCTTGCATAGAAAGTACCCCAATCAACTTCGGGGTTTTTTAATTCGGGATAGCCTCCTCTATGAATAATCTTCCAAATGTTTTGCGGTTGTTGTGCTGTTTTACTGCGCTCCTGCACATACTCCATTGTCGGCAGAAAAGGTTTATTAAAACCATCTCCTATAATTTCACGTAATGAAAGACCGCATAATTCTATAATACAAACTCTGCCCGAAAGTGATTCAGAAATGTTTTTCATAAGCTCAAACGGCTGTGAACCCGAAAGGCAGAAAAGTCCACGCTCATCAACCTCGTCACATTTTATTTTAATGTAACGAAAAATTTCCGTTACTCTTTGCGCTTCATCATAAATAACGGGCGGAGGATTTATCATCATAAAAATATTTGGATTTTCTTTCGCTTGCTCCTCAACAAATGGATCATCAAAAGAAATATATTTTTTATTTGGAAACAGTTTTTTAATCATTGTTGATTTGCCCGTCTGCCTTGCACCTGTTACCAAAATACATTTAAAAGTTTTATCCGACTTTTGTACAACTTTTTCTATACTTCTCTTTATATAGTTCATTTCAAAACCCTCATACTAAATCGACTAATCCAGAAACAAATCCCAGATTAGTCGTATTATACCTCAAAGTAATCCATTTGTCAATGTTTTGTTTGAAGCGGCTATGCTGTTTCTCTTAATTATAGAATACAGTTCGTCATTATATTCGCCTGCATATATAGTGCGTGTAAAACCAATTTTGTTCCACAACTATAACAAAACTCCGATTGGCTATGTTACAAAATGACAAATAAAAAGCCGCAGCAAATAAATTGCGAGTATAATTTGTTGCGGCAAAGCAGTTCTTGTACTATAATAAAAGATATAGGAGTACATATGACAAATAAACTTAACGTACTTATTGTTGAAGACGACGAAAACGACTGCAAAGCCTTAGCCGCCGAGGTTAATGCAAACGCGGATAAACTTTGCCTTGCAGGCGTTTCGAAATCTTCACACGACGCACTCGCCTTTATCCGCAACCATAGCCCGCACGCGGTAATATTAGATTTGGAGCTTCAGGAAGGCAACGGCGACGGAATGGACCTTTTGGACAAACTGCGCTCCACCCTCATTTGCCCTAAGCCGTACGTTGTTGTAAACACAAATTGCGCAAGCAAAATTACGCGCGATACCGCAAAGATGATGGGTGCGGATTACACATTTGCTAAATGGCAAAAAGGTTATTCGCCCAAAATGGTTATAAATCAACTGCTTTTAGTTATGCCCGCTATTTTGGGTTGCGAAGAAGAACCTCCTGCACCACTCACCGAAGGTCAATTAGAAAACAAAATGCGCGACTTTGTGCAAGATGAGTTTAACAAACTCGGCGTAAACGTAAAAAACGTAGGATACGGTTACCTGGTTGATGCCGTTATTTTGGCGGCAAAAGGAGAAAATCAAAATTGGGTGAAAATAATAGGCGATAAGATTGGCAAAAACGAAAACGGCGTTACGCACGCAATGCAATATGCGATTAACAATACTTGGAGTAATGCAGACATAAATGACTTACAAAAGTATTATACCGCACCATTGCGTAAAGATAAATTCGTGCCGACAATTAACGAGTTCGTATTTTTCTACAAGCAAAAACTGATAAGTTACATTAATAAATAAAGTAAAAGAGGGTTGCAAAATTGCAACCCTCTTTTTGTTTTTGATTAGTAAGATGAAAAAGTCAAGAGCCAGCTCCAAACGGCTTTAAGATAACTCCAAAACATATGTAAGCACCCCCCCTTTTTTTTGAGTATAAAAGCGGAACACTTGTTAAAATTTTGGAGGTTTTATCGAATTTTAACTAATTTTGTTATATAATACTCTTATGGTAGAATTTATTATCTGTCTGATTAAATACACAGCCATATTTACGTGCATTTTATACGCTTATACTAAACTGTTACGTATAAAACTGAAAGTCTGGGACTTATTCGATATTCCGCTATTTGTAGCTCTATCCGCAGTTTTGTATTTTGTAACGATATACATAAAAATACTTGTGCCGATAGGTTTTCTTTTATTCGATATTGCCTTTTTATTGTTACGTTTCAAAAAAACTTTTTACGAAACGGTTACGGTAGGTACGATTGCTCTTGGCATTTCATTTGTTTTATCTGAATTTGCTCTTATAGTAGACTTCCCTGTTGCCGCCGTTTTATACCTGATTAAAAATGAAACCGTTAGAAACATTATTACACAATTATCAATCAGCATAGTTCAGATTGTAGGTACTCTTCTTCTGTTTAAAATAAAGAGGTTACAGAGCGGTGTTAACCCGAAAGGTGAAACCGCCACTTTTGAAATTTTGTTATATTTCAGCGTAGGCTGTATTTTTACAATGATGTTGTTATATACAAAAAATGTAACGCAATCTATATATGAAACTGTTCTGCTTGTTGTTGTGCTGTTCGGACTGCTTCTTATTTTATGGTGGCGGCGACATATTACACACAACTACCGCGAAGCGGTCAATAATGAAAACTTCAAACGTTTGGAAAAAGAATTAGAGGAGTATAAATTTAACTCTGTTGAAAATGATTTGCAGGTTGCCGTGTACGCTAAACTTTTTCACTATCTGAATAAAGCCTTGCCCGATTGCGCCCTTATTGCGGAAAGCGCCGCAGCTCAAACCGATTGCGCGGACGCGTACGCCGCTCGGGATATGTTGCAACGTGTTTTGTGCGAGATGAACCTCGCAAATGAAAAGTGCAGTTTACAGAATATTCCGCAAACGGGCGAAAAAGTAATCGACGCGACGATAATTCGTCTGTTTACCGCGGCGGAACGTAAAAACTTTAACGTAAGCGCGGATATTTTCGCAGACGTTAAAAGTTGGTTTACCGAAAGCAAGCTACGTAAAGACGATTTACATATTTTGCTTAGCTACCTCTGCGATAACGCTATGATTTCCGCTCTCTGCTCGCCCAATGCCAAAGTGCGCGTAGAGCTGAGTGCAACAAAAAACTTCGAGCCGCTTATCCGCATTTACGACAGCGGCAAACAATTCGACGAAGAAGTGCTTGAAAAGCTCGGCTTGGAACAAATTACTACCCGCGCAGGCGTCGGCGGCAACGGTATCGGTCTTTTTACCGTTTTTCAGATTTTGGCAAAGTACGGCGCAAGATTTACGCTTGACGAAGCCCCGAAAAGTTTCGGGTATACAAAGTTTATAGAAATTGCCTTTGACGGGCGACACTCGATTACGGTGCGCACTTGCCGTGAAAGTGTTGTTGCCGCTTGCGCCGCGCGTAAGGATATTACAGTTGAACGAGTTGAAGGTTTAGACACTGAAATTTTGCGCGACGGAACGAACGGATAGAGCGTGAGATTAAATAATGTTATACTTTAGTTCGGGATTGTAGTCCAGCCCGAATTCCTTGGCTTTTTTCCAATAAAAAATAACTTCCAGACATTCTATGTAGGCATACCACTCTCCGACAACAAATTCGTTTTTGAATTCGGCACCAAGTAACTCGGCCAAGTTGGTTTCTAACGTTTCGATTAAATATGCAAGTACTTGCTCGGCAGTAAGGTTATAAGACATTTTTTTCCTCCGCAATTAAAACGTAGTTTACATTTTTCGCGCTTATTCGACATAACCTTAACATATGCGCACAAAAAATAATCTCCGTTGTTGTACCGAATATTTATCGGTTTTTATCCGTTTTTATCCATTTTTGTATTTTGTTTCGTTTTTTGAGTAAAATCACAGCAAAAAAGGGACTCCCGAATGAAATAAGTCATTCGGGAGTGTCTTGGGAGTGAAGTTTTGAAAATCGTTGGGAGTGCTTTATCTTGTGGTTTTGGGACTACCAAAAACCACTATATGTTGTGGTGGTCGTATTGATTAACTCCTCTGACTCCGTCATTACTCTCCGGCAAGCAAGGCGCGGGGAGCTATTTTTTTGACTTTGAGAGATAACAGACAGGCGATGCCGAAGGACAGCAAAATCAAGACTACTCCCGCACCCGAAATAAAGCCGACGGGGACGGTAAACGTGCATTTCAAAATACCGAGGCTGCTGAAAAATACGCTTAAAATCGGGTTAATAACCAGACTGCTTACAACCAGTCCCACCACCGTTGAAAGAATAATTGCGGGCATAAACGACAGCGCCGTCTGCAAAATCAGCTGCCTTGTAGTAAAGCCCAAAGACTTCAAAATTCCGTAGTCGCGCTTTTTATTGTTGAGCATTGTGCGCACCAGCAGATACAGCACGAACGCGACTATTATCACCGAAAGCACTAGTATAGCTATAACTATTATAGTCATAAGCGAAACGTAAACGTTTGCCGCAGCTCCAATGGTAGCGTCTATGTTTATCGTAGTGTTCACCGCGTCCGCAAACTTTTCTTTTATTTGCGCGTTGAACGCGTCGATATCCGTTCCATCATTAAGATTAATATAATAGCTTGTATTGGTAATCGTACCCAGGCGTTTATAGCCCGAACGGGTTAAAAGTCCGTCGCGCCCCAAATAATTGGTAACCTGCGTCAAACCGCTTATAAGATATATTTCGGTCTTGCCGTTTGCCGTAATTTCGATTTCGTTGCCTACTTTTAAGCCCTTCTCTTTGGCATACTTCGCACCGACGGCAATTTCATTTTCGTATTTAGGAAATCTTCCGTCGTACATAACGGATGAATTGTTTACCTTGGAAAAGTCGTCGCAAACAATTGTCAACAGTTGGGCTCCGCCCGTATGCGTAACGCTTATACTGGTATACAAATACGCTTTTTCTACCCGGCTGTCGGCATTTAATTCCTGTAAAAACTCGTTCTCGGAATCGACGTTCACGCTGATACAGCTGCTCGCCGTTTCGCCGACCATCAGACTGAGAAAGGGCGTAACGTCGGCAATCATATTTGCGGTCATAATACCCGAAAACACGACGACGAGCGAGAGCACCAGCATAGTTATACAAACGGTTATATTGTGCTTTACGCCCGAAAGTGTGGTTTTGAGAGCAAGCGCAAAATTCAAAGGCGCTTTGGTTCTTTCGAGAGGAACGTGATTGCGCTTAAAGTTATGCGTCTGCACGCCCGACCTCAGCGCCACGATAGGCTCCACCTTTTTAATTCTGCGCGAGGCAAGCCAAACCACGAGAGCAACCGCACCGCCAAGAATTGCAAGCGCAATAATTATCGGCAACGGCAAAAAGCGGATTGCATAAGGTATACCCGTCTGCGTAATCATCATCGAGTTTAAGGCAGGGAATATGCAATAGGAAAGCCCCGCCCCCGCTATTGCCGATATTAAAGTCAGCCCTAAAAACTGCAACAGAAGCGAACATATGAGTTGCCTTGAAGTATAGCCTGCGGCTTTTAGCGCGCCGAGATTTTTCAGGTTTACCTGAATATAATTTGCGATATTAGAAATTATTACTACGAGCGCAATTAAGAGAACGAAAAACGCCATTGCGCTTATTACGCTGGAACAGATTCCTTGCGAGATATAGCGCGCCTGCACGACCATATCGTAACCGTTGCTTATCATATTGAGGTTGGGAAAACTACCCGAAACCGCGCTTTTAAGCTCCGCTTCGAAATCTACGTTTTCCGACTTGTCGTTAAGGCGAACGGAGCACAAAGTTGATTTGGGCGCATAGCCCCAGGTTTCAAGCTCGGCATACTTGTCTTCCGTAAGCATAATCTCAGTCAGACCGCAATTATGCGAACCCGCCATAACACTGTTGAAAAATCCGCAGACGGTGTACTCGACGGTATGACTGCCGATAGAAATTTCAAAAGGTTTTCCGACGGCAATATCGCTTGATTTATAAATCATAGGCATATATATGCCGCTCGAAAACGTACCGTCCTCCACGACCTCCGCTTTGCCGACGGTGCGGGAGAGCGCCGTTTGCTTTTCCACAAAGACAAACCAGCTGGACATTTCTCCGCCGTTATACGGAAAGGTTACCGTCATATGCATACAGCTGTCCAGACGGTACTGTTCTACGCGCTCGTCATTGTCAAGCGTTTGCGACAGAAAGTCACGGACTGCGCCGCTCTCATCATCGACCGCAATAGTTACGTGCTCGGCGTTGAGCTTTTTATGGTAGCGGTCGAAGTTGACTTTGTAGTCCATAGACAGCATAAGCCAAAGATTTAAAAGCATTGCCGCAATAAAGATAAGCACGACGATAGCAACCGTCTGCCCCTTTGCCCTGCGCATATTGGAGCGCGCAATAAGAAAAAGCTTTCTCATATTACCACCCCATTTCTTTGAGGAATGCGGAAAGCTTTTCGTGCCTTGCCGTATCGCCGTGCGAATATTTGCCCAGGTCGCACTCGCCTAAAATTACGCCGTCCTTTAAGTACAGAATACGGTTGCCGCGGCGCGCCGAACGCATATCGTGCGTGACCATTACAACGCTCTGCCCCTGCTCGTTAAACTTGGTGAGAGTGTCTAGAACGTCAAGTCCCGTCTTGGAGTTGAGCGCGCCAGTAGGCTCGTCGGCGAAGAGTATTTCGGGGCTGTTTATAAGTGCGCGCACTATACCCACGCGCTGAGCCTCGCCGCCCGAAATCTGAGTGGGAAATTTGTGCTGCGTTTCTTCGGGAATATCCACCGCCGCAAACAGCTGTTTTGCCCTTGCAACAAGCGCCCTTTTATCCTTGTTTACAAGCAGTCCCGCGGCAAGCACGTTGTCCATAACCGACATTCCGTCAATCAGATAAATCTGCTGAAATACGAAGCCGCAGTGGTCGCGGCGGAACACCGCAAGCCCGTCCTGCGATAAATTTGAAATGACTTTATCGCCGAAGGTTATCGTGCCGAGGGTGGGCGTATCCATACCCGAAAGAGCGTACAAAAGCGTAGACTTGCCCGCGCCGCTCGCGCCCATAATTACGGTGAAATCGCCCCGGTAAAGTTCGAGGTCGATGTTCTTTAAAACGTGTTGCTGCTGACCTCCGTTAGAGAAGGTCTTGCTTAAATCCTGAGTTTTAAGAAGCGTGTTTTTCATAGTTTTTCTCCTTTACCCCCGTAATATAGCGCAATTAAACCTTAAATGACTTTAATATTTTCTTAAATATTCCTTAATTCTTGCCGCTCAGCAGTAAGGTGACGGTCACTTTCAGACCGTGCGCACCGTTTTCTATATTCAGCCCGCCGAGCATCTCTTTCATAAAGTAATCGGAAATATAGAGTCCCAGCCCCGCGCCTTCGGTGTTGGCGGAATTGCTGCCGCGTTTAAACTTTTCCCTGAGCACGGGAAGCTCCTCCTGCGGCACTCCACCGCCGCAATCTTCTATGATTATGTTGATACGGTCGTCGGTTTTTTCCGCCGTTACGGTTATAGCCGTCTTTGCGTATTTGTATGAGTTGGCAAAGATATTGTCGAACACCTGTTGCAGCCGCAACCCGTCGGCATACACCAGACATTCGGGCAGTTCGGGAATTGTCGCGCGGTGCATATAGTCGGCGTTTTCGAGCATAGCTTTCACCTGCCCGCTCTGTATATTAGTCGGCGCAACGGTCAGCTGCTGCAGTTCCTCCAGCGTTGCCGTGAACAGGTTGGTGACCAGCGTGTTTATCTGGTCCGCCTTGCCTATTATCTGCGTGTAGTTAGCCTTGTCCTTACCGTTTGCCGCAACGGCAAGCCCGACCTCGGAAACGGCTTTAATGCTTGCCACGGGCGTCTTTATATCGTGGGAAAGCTTTGCGACAAGCTCCTTCTTGCTTGCGTTAGCCTGCGCCTCGGCTATGCGCGCCTTTTTAAGCTCGCTGCGCATTATATCGAAGCTTTCGGTGAACGCGCCGAAAAGGTTGCGTCTGTCCATTTCCAGCGGAATATCAAGATTGCCTCCCGCCACGCGCGCGGCAAACCCCTTGAGCTTGCGGAAGGGTCTTATGACCGTAAAGTGAATATACACTGCGTACCCTATGCAGACGGCACACTGCACGGCGGTTGCAACCGACAGCACGGTTATTGCCGTCCGCTTCTGATATTGCAGAGTGCGCGCTCCGTCGTTGTATATTAAAATTTTGCCCTGCTCTATATCGATTATGGTATCCCTGTGCGCGATTGCCTGATTTACGCTTTCGGAAAGTTCCTCCCGCGTTTTGTAAATAACGTTGCCGCCGTGATCCAGCACAACGTAGTCGAGAGAGGTCGGGTTTATATGCTCCTCAAGATTATCGAAATCGCGCGTTACCGACTGCACCGCTTCGTTTACCGCAACCGTATCCTGCGTGAAGTCGGGCGACTGCACGGCAAAGATAATAAGCGTGATTATCTCGGCAATGAGCACGAGAACAAAGCATATCAAAAACAGTTGCCTTTTCATACGCCGCCTCCAGTAAACTTATAGCCGTCGCCCCAGACGGTGAGGATATATTCGGGGGCGTTTGGGTTTTTCTCTATCGCTTCGCGCAGTCTTCTTATGTGCACGTTCAGCGTTCCGTCGCCCGTAAACTTGTCCTCCCACACCCTTTCGAACAGTTCCTTTTTTGAAATAACTTTCCCTCTGTTTTCGATGAGGTATGCAAGCAACCTGAATTCGAGCGCGGTGAGTTTTATCAGATTGCCCCCGACATATGCCTGCTTTGCCTGGAAATTGACGGTCAGATAGCCGTCCGAATACTCCGTTTCGGCAACTTGTCCGAAACGCTTTAACACTGCCTTGACCTTTGCAAGCAGAACGCCCAGCGAATAGGGCTTTTGCACGTAGTCGTCGCCGCCGATATTTAGCGCGACTATCTTGTCGTCGTCGCTTGTCCGCGCGGAAATGAACAGTATGGGAATGTTTGTCGTCTCGCGCAATTCCCTGCACAGGTCGAAGCCGCTTCCGTCGTCCAGATTTATATCCAGCAAAATGAGCTCGGCGGTGTTGTCCTTGAAAAACGCGCGGCAGCCGTCCGCGCCGTACACGGCAAGAGTGCTCACGCCGAAAAGGTTGAAGTATTCCGCCGTGCTGTCCGCAAGCACTCTTTCGTCGTCCACGATAAGGCAATTATATTTCATAACGCTCCTCCGTTTTAATTATACCATTTTCAAAGATATAAATCTTTAACAATTCCTTAAATTTAGGGAAAAAGAGGTAACAGGGCGGTAATACTTGTTTTCGGCGTTTTTTTGTGATACAATCGTAATACAATATACTACTTAGGAATAATGTGAGGTTGCTTATGCCCGGCTTTATAATTCAGTCTGAAAATCTTCTTTGGCTGGAATTTCTTTTAAGATTTGTATTCGCTATCATTATCGGCTTTGCCCTCGGCGTCGAGCGGCAGATCCGCCTCAAAATTGCGGGTATAAGAATTCACGTAGTTGTTGCGGCAGGCTCGGCTCTGTTTACCATCGTTTCCCTTTACGGGTTCGGGTCCGACGCCTCGCGCGTGGCGGCTCAGGTTGTAACCGGCATAGGCTTTATCGGCGCGGGTATGATTATGCACAGACACACCGCCGTACACGGACTTACCTCCGCGGCGGGCATCTGGCTTACGGCAGCCGTAGCTATGACTGTGGGCGCAGGTATGTATTGGGTGGCGTTGTGCGCTACGGTACTGACTATTCTTATACAACTGTTTCTGCATCTGCCCCTGCGCCTCTTCAAGGAAAAGCATCAGAACGAAATAATGATTTGCTTCAAGAGCCCTACGGACGATTGCCCGCAGATAATCAAAAACCTTTTCGGAATAACTAGGTTTACCGAATTCAAGGCGGAACGCGTTGACGGCGAACTGATTTATACCGCCGTAATTCATACCAGAAAGCAGGTTGACGCAACGTTCGTCACCAACACGATAAATAATTACGATTATATAATCTCGATAGAAAAGTCCGAAAGCGACCGTTAAATATTACGGAGACACGCAATGTCGATACTCAAAGACGAAGTGAACAAGATAATTGCGAATATTAAAAAAGGCAAGCCCGACGCCCTCAGGGAGCTGCACAACGCCACCTACGGACATTTGAAGCTGGTTGCCTTTAATTATCTTGCCGACCGCGACGACATCGAGGACGTGTTAAACGATAGCTATTTCAAGATTTATAAATACGTAAATTCCGCTAACGCCGACAGGGACGGTTATAACTGGATGTGCAAAATCGTGCAGAATTTGTGCTATGATTATAACGCCGTGCGCGGCGTTTTTAATTTTACGGACAGGCTCTCCCAGAGCAAGCTTTTTTATGACGTAGAGGACAACTTGCTGGACAACAGCCAGCTGTATGCGGCAATCGCCAAGCTCGACATAACCGACCAGGAAATCGTTTACCTGAAATTCTGGGAGGACAAGTCGTTAAAGGAAATTGCCGAAAAGAAGAAAATGAAAAAGTCGGGCGTATACTCCCGGCTTATTAAAATTATCGAAATACTTAAAGAGCAATTGAGGTGAATATGTCAGAAGACAAAAGCATTCACAACTTAATAGAGCAACAGGACGATAAAGCCAAGCAAGAAAGCTGGGCGACAATTCAAAGCAGGCTCGAAAGCGCGGACGTTGAAAGCAACGGCGTTAAAAACGGCGTCAATACCAGAGCCGCGATATTTTCCAAAAGAGCCGTACTGTGGGCGATATGCGCGGCAGTCCTTCTTACAGCCGTAATACTGCTTATCGTACTTCTACCGCGCAAGGACGGCGGGCCCGACGTTCCCGACGGTTTTGAAGATTTCAACGGTATGCTGGGCGCAGGCTCAGCCGGCGAGTATTCTACGGTTTCCACCGATTACACTTTAAAAGATTACGCCGCGCAGACGGGCAACGATTTCCTGTATTTCGACTGGTACGATAAAACGACTTACGAGGATCATATCGTCAAGTCGAACGTAACCGATAAAATAATCTGCTATAAAGAAACCATATACGATGCGGAAGGCGGCTATTCGATAACGCTGAATATCACTGAGCCTACCGCTCAGATCGGTTCTCTAAGCAAATACGATTCCTGCCCGAATACCCGACAAATCAACGGCACCGAAGTCAAATGGAACAGCGACTCGTCGTCGTACTTCTCCGCCTTCGTGCACAAGGATTTCAGATACTGTATCGAAGTGAGCGAATGTCCTTCCTCCGATATACTTATGAACTATATTGAACAGCTGTTACCTTGAAAGCTTGTACAACGCAAAAAAAAGGGCGCTTCCGCGGGGAAGCGCCCTTTCAAGTATATTCTCGAAATTACGGCTGCTTGCCGATATAAGCCAAAATACCGCCGTCTACGTAGAGGATATGACCGTTGACGAAGTTGGAAGCGTCCGAAGCAAGGAATACTGCGGGACCCGCAAGGTCTTCGGGGGTGCCCCAACGCTCCGCGGGGGTCTTTGCGATAATGAAGCTGTCGAAGGGATGACGGGAACCGTCGGGCTGCTTTTCACGCAGGGGCGCGGTCTGGGGGGTAGCGATGTATCCCGGTCCTATGCCGTTGCACTGAATGTTGTATTTGCCGTACTCGGAGCAGATATTCTTGGTGAGCATCTTCAAGCCGCCCTTTGCCGCAGCGTACGCGGATACGGTCTCTCTGCCGAGCTCGCTCATCATAGAGCAGATGTTGATAATCTTGCCGTGACCCTTTTTAATCATCGAGGGGATAACCGCCTTGGAAACGATGAAGGGCGCGTTGAGGTCGATGTCTACAACCTTTCTGAAATCAGCCGCAGTCATTTCGGTCATAGGTATGCGGCGGATAATGCCCGCGTTGTTGACGAGAATATCGACAACGCCCACTTCCTTTTCGATTTTTGCAACGAGCGCGGTGATAGCCGCTTCGTCGGTGACGTCGCAAACGTAGCCGTGAGCCTTGATGCCCTCCGCCTTGTAAGCCGCGATGCCCTTGTCAACAAGCTCCTGGTTGATGTCGTTGAAGACGATGGTTGCGCCTGCCTGAGCGTATGCCTTGGCGATTGCAAAGCCGATGCCGTACGAAGCGCCCGTAACCCAGGCGATTTTGCCTTTCAATGAGAAATTCTGTTCGAATGCCATATATAGTTCTCCTATAAAAATTTTTGTTCTATTTAATTATACCATATTTTACCAAAAAGTAAAGCGCCCGCGGCGAAATTTTTCGCCGCGGGCGCCCGTTGTGCGTTCAGCCCTTTTAATCCTTCTTTTCGTCGTCGCCGAAGCCCATATCGACTATGGGGTCCGCGGGGGTGTAGAAGCCGCCCACGTCGAATACCCTGCCGTCGTCCACGGGCATAGGCGCAACAAAGTTACGTACTATCGTCCTGCCTGCGGGCGCTGCGCGGTCGCTTGTCTGCGCCGCCTGTGCGGGTTGAGCCTGCTTTTTGGTGGTGTCTATCTTAGTGGTAGTCACCGTCGTCATTACCGCGTCGGGGGGAACCTGCGTTGCCGCGGGTGCCGCCGCGCTGCCGTCCGTTATCTGCGCGGGCTGTGCGGGAGGCGCGGTAACAACCGCTTGCTGCGTTGCCGAAGCCAGCACGTTTTTAAGCGCACGGGTCATAATCTCGGTCATAGCGTCCACGTTGATGTTGGAAACCTCGCCGCCAATACGCGATTCCAGATTGGCAACCTGCGTTTCCAGTCTGGACTGCGCAACCTGCCTTTCCGCCGCTTCCTTAGCCGCCTGCTGGGCTTTAAGCTCCGCCAGCTCCTTGGCCGCGCTCTGCTCCGCCCTCATTGCTGCCAGTTCCTTAGCCGCGCTCTGTTCAGCCTTGATAGCCGCCAGCTCCGCCTGTATAAGCGCGAATTGCGAGCCGTCCATAGAGCCGCCGCCCATAGGCGCAGACTGCGAATTCTGAGGCATTGACTGCGGCATATACTGGGGTTGAGGCATAGGCTGGGGGATATACTGGGGCTGAGGCGCCTGCATTTGCGACATACGCGCCATACGTTCTTCGCGTTCCTCACGACGACGTTCTTCCTGCTCACGTTTGCGTTCTTCTCTCTCCTCGCGTTCGCGCTCCTCTTTTTCGAGTCTGCGCTGTTCGGCAAGCTCCTCGCGCCTGCGCTTTTTCTTCTTCGCACTGACTATTATGCAGATAAGTATTATGAGGAATATCAACGCTACCGCTGCGATTATCAGCCACAACAGGTTTGCTTTTGCAAAGTTCAATGCGCTTCCGAAGAACGCCGCCACGGCACTTTGAGGCACCGTGTAGTCCTGCCTTGCGGATATGCTCTTTATATCGTCAGTGCCGTCAGCAAACTCGAAGTTGATAGCATCCGCGCCCGTAAGGTACGCTTCGACAATGTACTTTTCGCCGCCCTTCAATACAGGCTCCTCTAAAAGATTGCCATTAGTGTCGTAGTATCTGTAACCTATCGCAACGTCCAGTCCGTTTGCCGTTATCATATTCTGATAATCGGCAAGCGCGTTAAGGCTTGCGCCTTCCTTGCTCTTCAAGTTCCAGCCGTCTGTTGAAAGAACTATCTTGCCAATTGACCAGTCAAGGGTTGCGGTAAGTTCGGAGTTATTTATGCTGATTTCGTTCTTAAACAACGCCTTTGCAAGCAGCTTGTTCATAGGTTCGGCACTAGCAGGCTCTACCCACATATAGTTGCTGTTCTTCAGCTTGAAAGTCACGGCATATGCGCCTGCGTTTTTGTTGGTGTAACCGCTGAGCATACTCATAACGTTTGCGTTATAGTTGCTGTCAAGGTAATCAACAAGATTGATATAATCGCCATTGTAAACGATGTCCTTCGTGACCTGAGGAACTATAATTTTTCTTATCAGAACCTCGAAGTCGAATATACTCTTGGTCAGCACGTAGGAAGCTTCGCTGCTCGCTTTAAGGCTGACGGTAATCGTATACTTACCTACGTCCAGACCGTTTACGAATTCAACCAACTCGGGGGAATTGCCGTCAAAGGTTTTTGCCTCGGTAAGCGTTCCGCCCGCAACCTTAACTTCGACGCGCGCCCTTTCGTCCGCCGTTCCTCTTACAACGCTGAGTGCAAAATCAACCAAACCGTACTCTGCGCCGCTGCCCGTAACTTCAACGGTAAGCGCAGTTTTGGGTGCGCCCGTAGTAAAGGCACGGCTACCCGATTTGATATTCACTTCGGTAACACCGTCCTTCATACGCACGCTGATAGTGCCGCTGACGGGCGTTGTTTCAGACCAGTTTTCCGCTATGTACTCTTTGAGTTCTTCAAGCGTGTAGTCCTTGCCGTTCACGGTATAAACGTATTCGTAATACTGCGAATAATCGTTGCCGTCGTCAAAGACAACCGCGGGGAATTCGAACGCGTTGTCCCCCACTTCCACAGCCTGCGTGCCGTTCCAGTTATAGGTCAACGCCTTTGCGGTTATCTCCCAGTTGTAAGGCATTGCTACGTAACCGCTTTCGTCCGCCGTGGTATAGTTGCTATTGTTAATTGTCAACTCTACGTTGGTCGTCTTTTCGCCCTGCTCCGTGGGGTCGCTGAGCGCCGTATAAGTTTCGGTGTAGTCGCCCTTCTCAAAGTCAAGCCCTAACCCCTTCATATACTCGGGTGAAATGCGTACGGTTATAGGGTCGCCCGTGTACGAAGGTTTATTGCTTGCCGTAAGTTTAGTCCAGGTAGCACCATTGTCTGAAGAATACTCCCACTCGGCATTGGAAAAATCAAGCTTCTTGGGCACGATTTTATATTTCAGCGTGAAAGTCTTGTCAAACGCAACTTCGTCACTGTCCGCAATAATATGCACGGTAATTTCGTAATCGTCCACTTCTTTTGCAGAAGTATCTTTGCCGTACTCGTCAACCTTGACCCCTGCAAGAACCAACGACTTTCCGTCCACCGTAGGGGTCACACTATCCCCCGTGTACTCGATTTCAAGAACGCCGTCATCGTTCAGGTTATCAACCGTATAATTTTTTCCGCCTATTACCCAAACGATTTCGCTTTCTTCCAGTGCCGCGCCCGCCGCCGTTATGGTAAACGCGTGCGTAATTTCACTTGCCGCAACGTAGTTGGAAGAACTTTCGGCTACCTTTACGGTAAGCGTATAACTGCCCCTTACCGTGTTTGCGGGAATAGTAACCGTGTGTGTGCCGTCGCCGTTATTGGTTACGGCTATATCGGTCGCCGCAAACCCATCCCTCTGAGAGGTTGCCGCAAGCTGCAAGCTTTCGCCGGAAAGCGCGTATGCGGTAAAGGTAAGATTGACTGCTTCGCCCTTTTCCCATTCCGTCTTATTGTTTTGGTCGGGCAATATCGTTACCGACTTGGGCGTAATTTCAACCGCGCTCGGCGCAGTGCCCGACCACTCGTAAAGCTCGGTGTCTTTAAGCGTATACGTGGGCGTATAAGTGCCTGCGTTAGTCGCCTTTAAAGTGCTTCCGTCAAAGCTGTCCGCGCCGCTCGGCTCGGTGCAATTCATAGTAGCACTGTCAAAGCCGGTAAATACAAATTCCTGAGAATTGCCGTTATATCCCAGCTTTTGGTCGCTGTTAAGTACGGGGTATGCAATCTGCTTTTTAGAAGTGTTGAACGATTTCGTTGCGTCAACCTTATAGTTGGCAGCGCCCGTACCTTCAATTACAGCCATTGCAACCCAGTCGCCTAAGCCGTTAGGCACGTCAACCGCACTGTTGGGACTGCTTCCCGCCTTGTAATATTTGGTTTTAAGCGTAAAAGTCGGATTGCCCGCGCCGTCCTTGTCGGACGAAGAAATTTGTGTTGCGTCCTTTAACTTTGCAACCTGTACGCCGTCCTTGTCCTCAAACTCTATATCAAGCGGCTTTTTATTTACCTTAAATATAAAACTCCTTGCGTCGGACGGGTTGCTTGTCACGTCGGACCAGACGTGTCCTTCCGAAACTATCGTTGCCGTAACCGTGTAACCGCTTTCGTTTGCGTTCGTCACCGTCGCGGGCGATAAAGTCAATATCGTGCTATCGGTATATATAAGGTTGTTGTACCAACCTGGCACGGTTTTTGCATTGTTAACCGTAAGTGCCGCACCCGAATAGTCGGCTTCAACCGTACCGCTTGGCGCGTTAAGCGATATGGGAGTGATTGTAAAACTTACGGTCTTTGTTGTTTGGTCTTTGGTTGTCAAGTCCCACACCGCGCCGCACTCGTCTTTTATATCGAAATACAGCTTATAAGTGCCCGCGGCTGTTGCCTGCATTTTGCCCGTTGCATCAAGCGGGTTGCCCGTGGTTGGTGTAATATTACCCTTCCTGTCGGTAAAGTCCCACTTCGTAACGTTTAGGCGCAGGTTGTCGTAGGTGAAAGTAAAGTCGTGGTTCTGTCCGTCATACTGTATAGAATTAACGTCCACGGAAGGAGTATTTTGTATCTCCGTATTAACTTTGATTGTACTCTTGCTGAAATCCGCGGTCGCTTCTATTCCGTTTGCGGTCGAAAAAGCGTCTGCGCAGCGAGCTTGCCCGACGAAACCGAAATACGCCGTATAGGTCTTCTTTCCAGAGGTATTATTTGTATAAGTAAGCGTAGGGACTTCGGCGTTACCGGTCATTGTGATAGTTTCACCGCTTGAAGCAGTACTACCGGAACTTGTATACTTATTCGCGACAAGCTGATCTCCGATATCGTAACTACTGATCACTCCGGTGTTATCAGAAAAGGATATCGTCGAAGACTCGTCGGTTGCAGAGGGATTGTCATAATCATTTCCAAAATACAATAACTGACACCATACGTTTGCGCTAGAACCACCGTTACGGTATTTAATCAACTTTAAAGCAGCCTTATAGTCAATTACATATTCGGTCATTGCGGGTACTTCGATTACAGATTTAAACGCAACGTAACTTATAATGTAGTTTTCACTTTTTTCTTTTGTCGCCGTTATAGTTTTACCTGAAACACTGGCGCTTACACCCGATGTTGAAAGCGCAGTCGCGGTACCGTAAGGAATAGGAACACCACCAGGCAACGTATTCTGTCTTTGGGCATACGCATATGTCCCTAACTGCTCAAAAGTGATAGTATTAGCAGTAGGCGGTGTAACCGCCGCGTTTGCAGTTACCTTGTTATCCGTTTTTAAAAATGAAAAAACTGTGCCAAGACAGAGTCCTGCACAGAATAAGGGCGTGAGTATATAAAGCAAAGCTTTCTTTAAACCTTGCTTACTTCTTAAAAGTGCTTGCCCCCCCCCCCAGTCGTCATTTTAAACATCTTCATATAAGTTTCCTCACATAAAATCTATTTTCAGTGTATGAATTATATCACATTGTTTATATAATTTCAATACTTTTCGTCAAAATTTTTTAAAATAGTGTAAAAAATTACACCAACCACTATATGTTGTGGTTGGTGCGCTAATTTTAATTTATTTTACTCACCCTTGAAAGGAAGGAGCGCCGCAATTCTTGCACGCTTGATTGCTTTGGAAAGCTCTCTCTGGTGCTTTGCGCAGTTACCGCTCATTCTTCTGGGAAGCATTTTGCCCGATTCGGTTACGAATTTCTTCAAACGGTTTACGTCCTTGAAATCTATAAGTTCAACCTTTTCCTGGCAGAAAACGCAGACCTTTCTGCGGGGAGCCTTTTTATAGCTCTTTTTAACAGTTGTCTTTTCTTCCATTTTTATTACTCCTATTTAATGTAACCCTTAAAACTTAGAAGGGAATGTCGCTGTCGTCGTCAAACGACTGCAAGGTGGGCTTTTTCGAACCTCTGTTGCCGCCTGCGGGCGCCGCGGGAATGTCCGCTTCGTATCCGCTGCCGTCGCCGTTGCCGCCGCGGGGAGTCAAAAACTCCACGTCCTGCGCGATAATATCGACTGCGGTGCGCTTAACGCCCTGCGCGTCCTCGTAATTGCGCAGCTCGATTGTGCCGGATACGGCAACCTTGTTGCCCTTTTTGGCGTAGCGGCTAACCGTTTCGCCAAGTCCGCGCCACGCGGTAACGTTGAAAAAGTCAGTTTTTCTCTCTCCGTCTGCGCCCGAATAGCTTCTGTTTACGGCAATTGCGAAGCGGCAGATGGATACGCCGCCAGCGGTTTCCGTCAATTCGGGGTCGCGCGTGAGATTACCTATTAAAAAAACCTTGTTCATTAGTTGTACCTTACTTTTTAGTAATCATTCTTCTCAAAACTTCCGTGGAAAGGCCTGCAACTCTGTCAAGCTCCTTAACCACTGCGCTTTCGGCTTCGAAGGTCATTAAAACGTAATAGCCGTCGGACTTATAGTTGATGGGATAAGCCAACTTCTTTACGCCCCACTTATCGGTGGAGACCACTTTACCGCCGTTGCCCGACACGATACCTTCGAACTTGGCGACGAAAGATTCCTTCGCCTCGTCGGAAATTGCCGCGTCTAACACGTAAAGCATTTCGTAAGTTTTCATAAAATTTCACCTCCCGGACTTAATCGGCGTATCAACTACGATACGCAAGGTAGTTTATATCATACAATATTAAATTTTCTTTGTCAAACAATTTTGAGCGTTTAGGTAGCCATTGAAATTACTGCGTTTATCAGCTCCGAAAGCTTCATATTGCCCAGAGTCACGCCCGCAAAGGTCTTGTTCAGGTCTGAATCGTTTGCGTTTATGATGCCCGCTTCTTTCAGCTCGAACAGCGTTCCGTCGTTTACGTTGTTTGCGCAGATGTTTACCATATTGTCGAAATTGTTTATGGTGTAGCCCTTTTCGGTCTTGTTCTTGTAGAGCACAAGCTTCCACATCGACTGGGGCACGCCGTAGGAATAGTATACCTTGTCGCCCCTGCCCGCAAATTCGGTTGAGTCAAGCTTGCCCTTTGCGTCGTCCTTCTGTATTTCGGTTGCGCCGTCTTCGACCTCAACTTCGCACAAAACGTATTTTTTATCCGCCTCGTCGTATTCGAAGAAGAGGAAGCACTCGTTGAAGACGATTTTCATATCCGCGCCTTCCACGCCCTCGTCCGCGCCGTAGGTGTAATATACGGTTTTGCCCTTCGGATCGTAGTCCGCGGCAGTAAGCTCGCCTTCGTTTGCGGCACCCTCGTTTACGGGCACGAAGCGGAACAAATCCTTGCCCTCGTCGTTATACTTTTCCAGTGTGTAATATTTATAGTTGTTTGCGGGGTCGAATTCCACAACCTCCATTATCTTGTCGCCGTCGGGCAGTTTATACACTTCCTCGGCATAGACCATCTGTATGAGCAGTTCGTCCATTGCCGTGGCAAGCTCGGTAATCTTTGTGGTGCGCAGCTGGCGGAGCATAGAGTTGCCGTCTATCTCCTTGTCGTCGAAAAGCTCCTCCACGGTCAGCGATTTAACCTTTGCGTCCAGCTTGTTTATGGGGGTGTCCTTCAGGGATTTGATAAGCTTGTTGTCGGTGGTCTTTATGTCCATTACTTCGCCGAACGTCAGGTCCTGCGCGTATTCCTCGTCAACTATGTCGCTGAGCGTGAGCGCGTCTATCTGCACCATTTCGCCCGCATTGTTGCGGAAATAGTTCTTGCGGCACAGCGCGCGTATTTCCTGCTTTTCGGTTACGGAGCTGGTCTTTATTTCGTAGTAGCAGCGCGCGTACGGCTCGTAGTAGGAATAGCCCGTAAAGCGGTCGGACGCGCCCTCGGCGTTGGCGTTGAGCGCGGCATATACCGCGTTGTAGTCAATGGAGAAGTCGCCGTTGTCGTCGCGCTTGACGACTATAAAGTCGGTGTCGTCGCCGTATTCCAGAATCTGCAGCTTGTATACCTTTGCGCTCTCGCCCGAGCCGTCGGTCACTTCTATTTCGCCCTTGATATATTCCGCTTCCTCCACGCCGTTTTCGGTTACGCGGCAGGGGACGTAATACAGCTTGTATTGCTTGTTGACGAATTCGCCGTCCTCCTGTTCCTCGGAAATGAGGTCGAGCCAGTCGTAGTTGTTTTCGAGGTTGGAGGGATAGTTGCTTATGCCATTCAGCGAAGGTTCGCGCCAGTAGCTGTCCAGCTCCTCATCGTAGGTGAAAATATCGTACATAACGGGAAGCTTGAAGGTCTTGGGCTCTTCGGCGGGTTCCGCGGGTTCGCCGCCCTCCTCACCTTCTACTTCGTCGGCAAGGGTTTCCGCACCGCCGTAGTATACCGTTGCGTATTCGGTTTCCGCGCCCATAAGAAGGGTCTTGACAAGCTGGCTTGCGTTTTCGCCCGTAACCGACTCCACGCCCAGCTTTTCCATCAGCCCCGCGGTGCGTATGCCCATTATGCTGCTGGAAAGCACCTGCGCAAGACCGCTTAACGGCGTGCTTTCGAATTCCGCTTTGTCAAGCTCTATAAACTGGTCCACCGTGTTGTACACCATATTCAGAAGCATATCGGTTGCGGGAATGAGCTGTGAAAAATCGTCGAAGCTCTTGCCGAGCGCGACCATTTCGCCGTTTTCGTACACAAGCCCCTGCAAGCCCGAAACAAGCTCTTTCAGATTTCTGACGCCGCCGTCGTCGGGATTGGTGTTGATATATTTCTTATTTCCGTTTTCGTCGGTATTGTGAATGCCCACCACACCGAGAACGGTATCGAGGTCCTGATTCATCACAAACCAGCCCACGCCGAAAATTGCGCCCACCTCTACGAGGATAGCGAACAGAAATCCCAGCAGGAAAGCTATTATAGCAGTTAAAAGTTTTGAACCGCCTTTAGACATATTTTACCTCCGCGGCGGCTAAGCCGCCCGAAGCGCCTTTTAAGCGCCTGATTAGATTATACAGAATTTATATTAAAAATGCAACTTAATTGAAGCACCCGCATTTTTCAGCCCTGAATACGGCGCGCAAGCGCAAACCTTATGAGCGCGTCCTTTTGGTTGCGGACGTTGCCTATCGCGCACTCGCCCAGGAGAAAATCCAGCGTTTTTGCCGTTTGGACGGGGGATATTCCCGCGTTAATGAGGTCGTCGCCGCGAACCGCAAGCTGTTTTTTGGTGAGAGGCACGCCCTCGTCAATCATCTTTGCGTAGATTTTCTGCCACTTGACTACGCACGGCGCAGTTGACAAATCGTCCTTGCACGCAGAAAAATCAGCCTGCTTCAGGAGAAGAAGTTTATCCAGAACGTCGAGGTGCGCCACTATGAATTTGCGCACTTTGTTTTCGGAAGCCTCGCCCGAAAGGTCGTACATATGCAGTCTTACGAGGGTGCAGGTCAGCTCCGTCTGCCGCTTTGAAACGCGCAACCGTCTGCATATATCTTCCGCAATTCTCGCGCCCTCGTCCTCGTGACGGGCGAACCTGCCGAAGTTTATTTTGCAGTAGGGCTTGCCCACGTCGTGCAGAAGCGCGGCAAGGCGTATTTCGGGCGGAGCGTACGCCGCGCAGCGCAGGCTGTGTTCCAGTACGTCGTGCGCGTGGAAATCCTTGCGCTGTTCCATTCCGTCGCCCAGAGCCAGCTCGGGCAGTATGCGCGCGAGCACCCCGATTTTTTTTAGGAGCTTTAACCCCTCGTATTGAGCTTGCGCAACCCCGTATTTTATATCCGCGTGCAGGATTGCGTTCAGCTCCTCCCACACTCTTTCGGCGGCGATATCGTCTATGAGCGCGCAGTTCGCAATTGCGCCCTCAATACATTCCTCGGTCGGTGTGAAGCCCGTCTGCGCGGCTATGCGGCACAGGCGCACAAGCCTGAGTCCGTCCTCGCCGAAAACCTTGTTTGCATCGGATACCGTGGATATTGTGCGGCTCTCTATTTCGGCAATACCGCCGAGCGGGTCAACGAATTTTTGTGTGCGTATATCGTAGTAAACGGCGTTGCACTTGAAGTCACGGCGCAAAGCGTCCAGCCTTATATCTTCGGTGAAAAACACCTCCGCGGGGGAATGAACGCCGCGCACGTATTTATCCGTGCGGAAGGTTGTAAATTCGTAATCTTCCCCCTCGCAGGTCAGCCGCACCGTGCCCGTATTCTTATATACGGCGGTCACCGAAAACCCCAGTTCCTCTGCGGCGGCGGCAACCTCTCCCGCGCTTTCGGGCGAGCATATGTCCCAGTCGCGCCTGCCCGCAGGAGTCAGTCCCGCAAGAAAATCGCGGCATACTCCGCCCACTGCGTAGAGCGGTTTTTTCAGCGCGCCTGCAAGCGATATTAACTTTTGGGGGAGTAGGTTCATCATAAAATGCCGCAAATTGTATATTTTGTTAAAAATATTTTAGCTTAAACATTATAGCAAATTTATAAAACTATTGCAATCGCTGACAGAATAATGTATAATATTTTGTGAATTATACACTTTATGCCCGTCCGCGGGTGCGAAAAAAGCTACGGAGAGAAGATGTATCACCTTATTGTTAACGGTTGTAATATCAACGAGAAAACTGAACATTACATAGATACCGTTAAAATGGTGTTCGGCGTTGCGGGCAAACAGCTTGCCGTGCACGTGACCGAGCACGCCGGGCACGCGAGAGAGATTGCCGGCGAGGTGACCAGGAACGGAGCGTTTGCGCACATTGTCGCTATGGGCGGCGACGGCACTCTGCACGAAATTCTGAACGGCATAGAGGATACCGAAAACTGCACCCTGGGACTTATCCCTCTGGGTACGGGCAACGACTTTGCAGAATCAGCTGGCATTCCGCTTGACGTAAAGACGGCGGCTGAAAATATCGCTTTCCGCGCGCCCAACTACATCGACTACATAGAAACCGAGGACGGACTGCGCAGCATAAACGCCGTGGGAACTGGCATAGACGTGGATGTTTTGAAGCGCGTGTATTCGGGCAAAAAGACGGGAAAGAAAAAATACTTTTCGGCGTTCTTAAAGAGCCTGAGGCACTATAAAGCTTCTTCCTACAAGGTGAGCTGGGACGACGGCGAGGAGCGCACGTATACGGGACTTATCGCCTGCCTCGGCAACGGCAGACAGATAGGCGGCGGCATAAAGCTCTTCCCCGACGCCGCTATCGACGACGGATATATGGATCTGCTCGTCGTGGACTACCTCTCTCGTTTCAGAACGCTGATTGCGTTTATAAAGCTGACGACGGGCAAGGTCAACAAGATCAAGGAAGTTACGCACGTCAAGTGCAAGACCGCACGCGTAGTGCCTCTTGAAGGCAGCGTACCCGTTCAGGCGGAGGGCGAAATTTACGAGGGCGTAACGCTGAACGCACACGTGGTATCGGGCAAACTCAAATTCTATCTTCCCAGAAATGATTGAAAAATATTACCGGCGGATAATCGACGGAGTTCCCTCCGCGGTATTCGTGACCGACCAAAATTTAAGAGCGGTGTTCTGTAACGCCAAATTTGCCGCGCTGTTCGGGCGCGGCTTTAAGCGCGCCACTTTGGGCGCCGCAGTGGGCTGTGCGGGCGACTGCAAGCGTTGCGGCAGAAGCGAGTGCGCCAAGGGCTGCACTCTGGTTTCGTCAATCGAGGACAGCTTTTACTCCTCCACCGAGGTTTCGCGCCGCGTATACATAAAGCTGGGCGGCGAGGAAAAGCGCGAGGTTTCCTTTACGCTTACCGTAAAGCCTTTGGGCGGCGGGCTGTGTATGGGCGTTATTGACGACGCGCTGGAGCTTGAAATCGCAAGGGAGCTGGTTGCCGCAAAGTCCATTCAGCAGCGGCTGTTGCCCGCGGGCAAATGGGCGGGAAGCAAGCGGTATTCCTATCTGTATATTCCCTGCCGCGAGATAGGCGGCGACCTGCCCGAGGTATTCACGGTAGGCTCGTCTGCGTGCGGCGTTATTGCCGACGTTTCGGGCAAGGGTATATCCGCGGGAATGTTGACGGCTTTCGTAAAAGCCGCATATGATAAACAGGCGTATTCCCCCGCTCAGGCAATATCCGCGCTTGCAAACAAATTTTCAGAGCTTAATCTGGACGAGCGCAACTACATAACCGTTGCCGCCGTGAGGATAGACAAGGAAAGTATAACTTATTCGATGGCGGGGCATAACGTGCCCATACTTTTGAAGTCGGGCGGCGGCATTACGCGCATAGTTTTAAACTCCCCTCCCGTTGCAAACTGGTTTGACAACGCGGCGTATTTCGAGGACAGCATACCGTATAAGAGCGGCGATATTCTCGTTTTACTTACCGACGGCGTGACCGAAAGCAAGAACAGGTTCGGCGAGATGTTCGGCGTGGACGGCGCGATGAAAACGCTTTCTGTTTCGCGCACGGGCGAGGAATTCATAAAAAATCTGGAAAGCAATTTAAAGAGCTTCTGCGGAGAACTGCACGACGACGTTACCGCAATAGCGTTTGATTTATAAACAAAAAAGTCGGGAGGTTACATTATGGAAGAGTTACAGGGCGTACTGCAACAGCTGTACGAACTAATAGAAAAAGACGTTCCCGACGCCGAGCTTGCCGAAAGCCTGAGCGACTACCACGAAGGCGACATTGCCGACATATACCCCCACCTGAGCGAAGAAGCGCGTAAGCGTCTGGCGCGCGTGCTTTCACCCGACGTACTGTCCGACGTGTTCAGTTATCTGGAAAACGCCGAAGACTATATCGAGGATATGGACACGGAACACGCCGCCGACATTATCGAGTGTATGGACGCGGACGACGCGGTTGACCTTCTGGACGAACTCGAAGAGGACACCCGCGACGAAATTATAAAGCTGCTGGACGACGAAGCCGCCGAGGACATTAAGCTTATAAATTCCTACGAGGAAGACTCCGTCGGCAGCAGGATGACCACAAACTTTATACTCATAAAATCGGATATGAGCATAAAGGCGGCTATGAAGTCTATGGTAGAGCAAGCCGCCGAAAACGACAACGTTTCCACCATTTACGTTGAAGACGCCGGCGGGGCGTACTGCGGTGCTATAAATTTGCGCGACCTGATAGTTGCCAGGCAGAACATTCCGCTCGACGATATTATAATGAACTCCTACCCCTCCGTGTACGCTACCGAAAACATAGAGGAATGTATAGACAGACTTAAAGATTATCAGGAAGACTCCATTCCCGTGCTCGGCGCGAAAAACGAGGTGCTGGGCGTAATTACCTCCACCGACCTTATCGAAGCGGTTGACGACCAGTTGGGCGACGACTATGCAAAGCTTGCAGGTCTTACCTCGGAAGACGATATGAAGGAGCCCATTCACCGCTCTATCATAAAGCGCATACCGTGGCTTCTGGTGCTGTTCTTCCTCGGGCTGGGCGTTTCCGCGGTTGTGGGAAGCTTTGAAAAAGTAATTGCAAGCCTGCCCTTTATAGTCAGCTTCCAGTCGCTGGTTTTAGATATGGCGGGTAACGTGGGAACGCAGTCGCTTGCGGTAACTATCCGCGTACTTTCGGACGAACGTATTACCGCCCGACAGACGTTTAAACTGCTATGGAAGGAATCGCGCGTGGGGCTTATACTGGGATTAATGCTCGGCTCGCTATCCTGCGTACTCGTCGGCGCGTACCTGTGCATTACGGGAACGGCGGCAAACACGGCGTTTTTAACCTCCGGCTGCATAGGAATAGCTCTGCTGGTTGCAATGATTCTGTCAAGCTTTTTCGGCACGGTTATTCCCGTGTTCTTCAAAAAGATTAAGGTTGACCCCGCAGTCGCTTCCGGTCCGCTGATTACCACTATCAACGATCTGATAGCCGTCGTCACCTACTACGGACTTGCGTGGCTTTTAATTATAAATCTCACGCTTTAAAATTTATTCGGAAAATATAAGCCCGCTATACTCCGTTTGCGAAGTATAGCGGGCTGTTTATTTTAATTTAAATTACACGATTTCCTTTATTTTGGCGATAGCCGCGGTACGGTTTTCCACGCCCAGTTTTAAATATATGGTGCTTATATAGTTGCGCGACGTGCCGTCCGAAAGCTTGAGCGCGGACGCAATCTGTCTGTTGGTAAAGCCCTCTAAAATCATCATTGCAATGCCCGCTTCCCTGTCCGAAAGACCGTAGGCGCGCTTCAGTTTAATTTCCCTGTCGCTGGAAACCATAAGCGCGGCGTCGGTAATCTTTTTGGCTATCTTGGAAGGCAGTATGGTGTCGCCCGCGTACGCGTTGCGGATAGCGTCAATAAGCGCAGTGGAGCCTATATCCTTTAAAAGGTAACCGCTTGCGCCGTTGTTGATTGCCGACAGGATATAGTCGCTGTCGTCGAAGGTTGTCAGAATTATTATCTTGCAGTCGGGCAGCGCTTCCTTTATCTTTTTGGTTGCCGCAACGCCGTTCATATTGGGCATACGGATGTCCATAAGCACGACATCGGGTTTAAGACTTTCGGCAAGCACAACCGCCTCCACGCCGTCGCCGGCAACGCCCACCACGGTTATGTCGCCGCTCGTTTCAAGCACGCTTTTAATTCCCTCCGCCAGAATAATCTGGTCGTCTACAAGCATTACCTTAATCACTCTTTTTCTCCTTGATTTTCCTCTGCTTTGATTTTTATGTTTATCTCGCAGCCGTCGCCGCTTTCGCTTTCGAATACTATTCCGCCGCCGTACTGCGCCGCCTTTTCCCTTATGCCGCGTATGCCGAAGCCTTCCTTGAAATCCTGCGGAAGTCCGCATCCGTTATCCGACACGGTCAAGGTGACGAAGCCGTCGTTTTCGGACAGCTCCACGTAAAACGCCTTTGCTCCGCCGTGCCGCATACCGTTGGAAAGACATTCCTTTAAACTGTTTGCAATAAACCTGCGCCTGCTGGGTATGAGCTCGGTTTCGCATATATCGTACCTGACTATGACGTCCGTGCCGTCCATAGTCTGGGCGATGATTTCTTCAAGCTCCTCCTTTAAGCTGCGCGCCGCGTTGCGCCCCGCCAGAAGGTGAACGCTGTCCCTCATCTGTTCGAGCGCGTTCTTCGCCTGTATGTTTGCGGCTATTATCTTCGCCTTTGCGTCCTCGGGGTCGGAATCTATCAGAAGCTTTGCCGCTTCGGTCTGCATTATCACCGCCGTCATAGAGTGCCCCGCGTTGTCGTGTATGTCGCGCGCAATGCGGTTGCGCTCCTTGAATACCGCCGTTTCCTCCAGCTCGCCGTACGCCTCTTCAAGCTGCTTTTTGCTCTCGTCCGCTTCCCTCAACGCCTCCTTCAATCTGACGTTGGTGCGGTAGAAACCGAAGCATATGTTGGCGACGACAAAGTGCACCGCAAGGGTGATAAGCCCGACGACGCACGCGGCTATAATCTGTATAATTTCACTATACGTTACCCCGCGCATATTCAGCCAAACCCAGCCTATAACGCTAGTCACTATATACAGAATACAGCTCGATACGAACACTATAATTTTGGTCTTCATATCCACGACGTTCAGGTAGAACAGCGAAAGGAAAACGCAGTACAGACCCGCAAGATAGGTATTGCCCGTAATCGCGCATATGAACAGCAGGAACACGAAGTCGAAGCAGTAAACGGTTATCCGCGCCTTCATATGCTTGACGTAGAAGTACTCCACGAAAAACAGCACGTCGAGCACGACCGAACAACCGACCAGCGAGCCGATTTTCCAGGCGTCGGGCATAGGCTCCAGATTGGCGTACTGCGCGCATATTATGACCTCGAATACAATTAAAATAACGCCTATGCACAGCCCGACTATCTGCGTGAACTTAGCGGTATTATTTAAAAACCTGTTGTTATTCTCCATAATTCCCACCTGCACAGCGCGCACCGAAAACACTTCTGTCCGCCATCTTGTAGCTGTAAATTTCGCCCTCTCCCGAAACCACGCAGTAATCGAAAAACCGCACGCCGCATAGCCTTGCTATTTCGTTTATCCTCGCCGCAAGCTTATCGTCGCTTTCGTTCGGAGTACAGTCGCCCGCGCGCCTTGCGGCAACGAACAATCCGTAAGGCTTGTGGACGGAAAGCAGCTTCAATATTTTGTTGTCCGAAACGTCCTTTGCAAACGCGCACATACGCCTGACTCTGCCGTCCTTATCGACCATACAGAATTCAATTTGCCCGCTTTCGGAAACGGGGCGCATCGCCAAAAAGCTTTTGAACTGCGCGGTGTTGTTGAGTACGGCAAAGCTGTTGCAACCGCCAACGCGCGCGAACACCTTTCCCACGACGGCAAGGTATTCCGCCATATTTTTGCCCACGCCGTCCACTTCGGTAAGCTTATCAACGTCGGCTGAAAGAACGCCGCCGAGTCCGCCGAAACGCTCTATAAGCGCGTGCGCGGTTGCATTTAAATCTCTGCGGGGACAGGCGTTGAACAGCAGAATTTCCAGAAGCTCGTGCTCGTATATCACTCCGCCGCCTACAACCTTTGCGGCAAGCCTGCTCCTGTGTCCTTCGTGCATTGCTGAATCTCCCGTAAATCGGCTTTGTGCGCAAAAAAAGTTTTTTTGCAAAACCCTGTATTTTTATTTTACCATAAAAATAAAAAAGAGTATAATAAATTCGAGGTTATTTATGAAAAACTATTTTGACGACGTTGTGAAGAATCTTTCGCAGCTTATCAAATTCGATTCGTCGCAGGCGCCCGCAACCGAGGGCAAGCCCTTCGGCGAAACAAACGCGCGTTGTCTGGACTTCTACCTGTCGCTTGCCTCCTTTCTCGGGTTCGACGTGAAGAATTACGACAACTATATCGGCGAAGTGAAATTCGGCTCCGGCGAAGACTTTGCGGTGCTTGCCCACCTTGACGTGGTGCCCGCGGGCGGCGGCTGGACGCACGATCCCTTCGGCGGCGAGGTTGACAGGGAAAGCGGCAGAATCTGGGGCAGGGGCGCAATGGACGACAAGGGTCCCGCCATTATCGCCCTTTACGCTTTAAAAGCTCTTAAAGACGAGGGCTTTAAACCCAAGAAGTGCATCAAGCTTATAGTCGGCTGCAACGAGGAATCGGGCTGGGCGTGCATAGACCATTACAACAAGGTTGCCAAGATGCCCGAAACGGGGATTTCGCCCGACGCGGACTTCCCCGTAATCTACGCTGAAAAGGGCATACTGCATATTAAGATGCAGTTCGCCGCGCCCAACGCAAAGTTCAAGGGGCTTAAAGGCGGCGGCAGTGCGAATATGGTTTGCGACTACTGCGAGGCGTACGCAGACGAAAACAACGCGCTTTTGGAGCAGTTGGGGCTCGAATATACCGCGGGCAAGGTAATTTCGCGCGGAAAGAGCGCGCACGGCTCCACCCCCGAAAAGGGCGTGAACGCAATAGAAAAAATACTCGACTATCTGGGACTGAGCGAAATCAAACGCCTGCTCTTCGTCGAAAAACTCGGGCTTGTCAACTTCGAGGACGAAACGGGCAAGCTTACCTTATCGCCCGACGTTATTGAGCAGATTGACGACAAGATTTTCGTGACCTGCGACATACGCTATCCTGCCACCTACAAGCTCGAAGACGTGCTCGGCGTCCTCGACAAAAGCGGCATATCTTACGAACGGCTGCACGAGCAGGCTCCCCTCTTCAACGACAAGAACGGCAAGCTCGTTACCACGCTTTTAAACGTTTACAACGAGGTTACGGGCAAGAACGCACAGCCCGTTGCAATCGGCGGCGGCACGTACGCGCGCGCACTCAGATGCGGTGCGGCGTTCGGGCCCGAGGAGGACGGCGAAGAAAGCACCATTCACCAGCCCGACGAATACATAACGTTTGAAAAGATTAAAAAGTGTTTTAAGATTTATAAACTCGCACTCGAAAGGCTGTGCTCCTGAGAACGGAAAGCGCCGCGGCAGATTTGCCGCGGCGCATTTTTTTATTCTTCTTTATTGTCCGTAATATCCGTAAACGGTTCGGCGGGTTCGACGCTGTCGGATGCCGTCGGCTCGGGAGTCTGCACGGGCGGCTGAACGGTAACCTGCGTACCCCCTGCGACCGGTCTGCCCAAAAGCATACGAATAGTATTCAGCTCGGATAACGGCAGGGCGTTTTTATCCACCGCAATAGCTGTCACGCGCGTATTGTATAGAAACAAATAACTTTTTGTTTCTCTGATTCTTAAAAGCCACTTATAATATACTTTGTTTGTTGAAGTTAGTTCGCCGTCCGTATACTCGTATTCCATAAGGTAACCGTTGAAGAATTCAACTTCTTCCACACGGTTCATTTTTACAGCAGCTCTATTGAAATTTTTGTAATATATAAGGAAGAAGATTCCGAGGAAAATAATAGCCACACCAGCCGCTAACACAACCGTTCCGGAAGTTATATCCTCTCCCTTATAGATATCCACGCCAAGCCCGAGTATCCCCAACGGCGCCAACAGCGCGCCTATAATAATGTATGCAATACACTGCTTTCGCAATTTACCGTTTAATTCAATGTATAGCTTTTCGTCCAGATTAGTGCTGGTCTTTATCGTTCCTCTTTCGGTTATCACGGCGGTTACTCCCTTAATATGCTTACATTAAGTGTTTTCTTATCGCCTTTATGGACGTGTTGGCAATGAGGTTGCTGCCCCTGAAAGTCGGGTGCACACCGTCCTCCGAGTAGTCGGTATAAGGATGGCTTTCGCACAGTCCGTTAAACATTTCGTCGTACGCCACGAACTCGTCGCACTTCTCCACGCACACGCGGTGAATGATTGCAAGCTCCTTGTCAAACACGGGGCGCATACGCTTTTTGTCGGGCGCGGGCAGCAGGAAAGGCTCCAAAAAGATTACGACTATTCCCGCCTCCTTCAACTCGGTGATGAGCTGAATAAGGTCGCGCTCGAACTGCTTATAGTTGAGCTCCTTGCCGTACTTGAACTGGTGGATGGTGTTGTTGATGCCTATCATCATCACCACGGCGTCGGGCTTTAAGTCGATAACGTCGCGCTGAACGCGGGCCAAAAGGTCGCACACCTCATTGCCCGAAACGCCCTTATTGATAAGCTCTATATCCATATCGGGATAGATAGGACGAAGCTTGTCGGCAAGTACCTTTACGTAGCCGTTGCCAAGCGACTTTTCGTCGTTTCTGTCCCTGTCGCAATCGGTTATGGAATCACCGAAAAAGACTATTTTCATTTTTTCTTCTCCCTGTTGCCGCACGGCTCCTGCGCGCGACGAAATATCACATTAAACTTATTTACAATTTTACCACACCTCATTAAATATTACAAGTAAAGCGCCCGAAATTTTGTCAGCCATTATTTTCAAAACAGTACTTTAATGCTTTGACAAACGCATAAAATTATGATATATTGTCTTAGCGTTGAGCGGACGTACCCAAGTGGCTCAAGGGGCTCCCCTGCTAAGGGAGTAGGGCGGGAAACTGCCGCGCGAGTTCAAATCTCGCCATCCGCGCCAATAAGAACGTAAGTCGAACACTTGCGTTCTTATTTTTTAAGGAGAACACTATGGAAAGAAAAAATATATTTCAGCTGATAGAAGAGAACTATAACATAGACGACGAAATCAAAAAAATAAACCGTCTTTTCGAGGAGCAGGAATACTTTGTAAAGAAAACTTTTTACGGATTTGATATATCCCCTTCCAGCGAAGACGTCACGTTTGTCTTTGTCCTGGAAAACTATCTGTTCTCCCCCTGGAAGCGCAGGGGCACTTGCGTAGACATTGAAGAATATTTTAAAAGATGTAACGCACGCATTGACCCCGAAAATAAAGTTGACGAAGAAACGGCGACAAACTATGTCGAAGCAATGCTCAACTTAATAAAACTGTTCAGAGATAATTACCCGTTTTTATTAAAAGAGGCCGTTGACTTTTATACCGATTTCGAAGACGTATTCTGTCCGTTGGTCGAAACATTGAAAAAACGCCTTGGCTTAGCCGAGAGAGTAATTGACGACGCAGTTATAGTCTATCCCGAGAATGCTCCGCTTGAACAGGTATTGGACGTTACGACCGACCAAGACGCTCAGTGGGAACTTATAAGATATTGCCGCGAGAATATGGACCTGGCTGAAAAGAGAAAATCTCTCGCTTACTTTGCAACGGCTTTCTATATCGAAGAGGACAAGAACGACGACCAGGCGACTAAACTTGTCGTTAACAAGGCGACGAATATACTCAATAATTTACATATCCGCCACAACAATCAGACGGGCAAATACGAAAAAGAATATCTGAAAGACATATCGGAAGAAGAAGCCCTCTCCCTTTGCGACTTGTTATATAACCAGATTTTAACCATTATATTACTCAGGGAACAGAGGAAATACGACAAGGTTTATAAAGCCTTTAAGGACAAGCAGAAAGGCGTTTGATTATCCCTTTACAAAAGTTTGCAAAAGCTGTATAATTGCGGTATGTACGAAGAGCTCAGCGACCAGATTATTGAAAAGATGACGCGCGAAAAGCGCGAGGGGACGTTCCGTAAAATTGCCTTTGACGACGCGCGCGTTCTGCGGCGCAAAGACAACCCTCACGACGAGGGCACCGTTTGGCGGCCGCCTTTCGTAAGGGACATTGACAAGATAATGAACTGCCCCTACTACAACCGCTACGCCGACAAGACGCAGGTATTTTCCTTTTACAAAAACGACGACATAACTCGGCGCGGACTGCACGTTCAACTCGTTTCGAGAATTGCAAGAACCATAGGCGGCGCGCTCAACTTAAACCTTGACCTTATAGAGGCGATTGCGCTGGGGCACGACATCGGGCACACCCCTTTCGGGCACGCAGGCGAACGCCTTTTGGACGAACTCTTATTCGCGCATACGGGGCGGCATTTTGCCCACAATATACACTCCGTACGCGTTCTGGACGGCATTTACCCCTACAATATATCCCTGCAAACGCTTTCGGGCATAGCCGCGCACGACGGCGAACTGGAACTTGCAGAATATAAACCCGCCCCCTTGAAGAGCTTTGAAGAGTTTGACAGAACGATAGAAAACTGCTATGCGGACAAGAGCGCAATCAAGCGTTTAATCCCCTCTACACTGGAAGGGTGCGTTGTGAGAATATCCGACATAATTGCATATCTTGGCAAGGACAGGCAGGACGCCGAGCGCGCCAAACTTGTAAAGGAGAGCGATTTCGACGGCAACGCAATAGGCAGCTTCAACGCGGAAATCATCAACAATCTGATGGTCAATATCATAGAGAACAGCTACGGTAAGGACTACATAAAGATGGACGCCGAGCACTTTGCCGCACTGCAAAAGGCGAAGAGCGACAACTACGAACTGGTTTATAAAAGCGATTTGGCAAGGCAGGGAATTAACGACGTCATTAAACCGATGATGAAGATGGTTTACGAAAAGCTTCTGGACGACCTCGTGAAGGGCGACAGTACCTCCCCCGTCTTTGCCCACCACGTGGACTACGTGAACAAGTCGCACTACAAGCGCGCCGTGCCCTACGAAGAGGGCGAGCCCCACCAGATTGTCGTCGATTATGTGGCGAGTATGACCGACGATTATTTCCTGGATCTGTTTGCTCACCTCTTTCCGGGCAGCAAACTTAAAATAGATTATAAGGGATATTTTGACTGAAATATACTGATAAATACAGGTTGGGCGGCACATATGTGCCGCCCAACCCCTTTTTATTTGATTTTACCGCTCAAACGGTAGCTGAATCTGTCGCCCGTGGAGCTGATTATGCAGTGGTCGAAAAACTTTATCCCGCACATTGCGCACGCCTTGATAATCTTTTCCGTAACCCTGTCGTCAGCCGCCGAAGGCGTTGCGGGGCAGTTGACGTGGTTGTGCGCAAAGTACAGTCCGTACGCATCCGACGAGGAAATAACAGACAGAATTTCGTTTGCGGAAACGTCCACCCTGTCGGCGTTCTTTGATGTGTATTGTTTGATGTCCGTCACCTTGCCGCTCCTGTTGACTAGGTAGATTTCCACGCTCTCGTTGTCCCTGCCGCGGAACCGCTCCCCGATGACCTCGAAGCACTGCTCCGTGTCGCGCATATAAATTTCTTCCCTGTGGCAGAGCTTATAGGCGCGGTCCAAGGTTTTCAGATACGTGACGACCGCATCGCTTACGCCGTCCACCGCAAGCAGCTCCTCGGGCTCCGCCTCTATGATTGCCTTAACGCCCGGGAAACGGCTTAAAAGCGCGTCCGCCACCGCCGACATATCCCTGCCGCCGAAAGCGTTGCTTAGAAGAATATTCAAGAGGTCGGCTTCGTAAAGGCGCCCGCCGCCGTCCAGCTTTTCCATAAACTGCTTTCTCAATCCGCTTGCCATCTGTTAACCCGAAATTTCCACGTAGCTGCCGCCTACGCGGTCCTTTTTTACGACTATCTGTTTTTCTATTTTTTCCTTCAGCTCCGCAACGTGCGAGATTATGCCCACCAGCCTGTTGCCTTCCGAGAGGCCGTCAAGCGCGCGTATAGCCTGCGCGAGCGACTCCCCGTCCAGCGAGCCGAAGCCCTCGTCCACGAACATTGTGTCGAGCTTAATTCCGCCCGCCGACGACTGAATTTCTTCCGAAAGTCCCAGCGCGAGCGACAGCGAAGCCTTAAACGATTCGCCGCCCGACAGCGTTTTGACCGAGCGCGAAGTGCCGTTATAGTGGTCGATAACCTCCAAATCCAGACCGCTCTGACTGCGGTTGTTTTCCGCAGAGCGGCGGCGTTTCAGTTCGTACTGGTTGTCGGTCATAACCAGAAGTCTGCGGTTTGCGCGCACGATAACCCTGTCGAAATACGCCGCCTGCACGAAGGTTTCCAGCATAATCTTTTCCTTGCCGGCAAGCGTGCCGTTGGCGGTATCCGAAAGCGCCCTGATCCACGCGTACCTGCGCTCTATTTCGCCCGCCAGCTCATTTTCCCGCGTCAAATCGGTGCGGCATCTGGCGTTGGTCTGCAGGCGGTAATTGACCTGTAACGAATTCTCTGTCAACGCTGCCTTGCGCGTGGATAGCTCCGCGGCGCGCTGCTTTAAAGCCGCCGTGTCACCGTCGTTTGCTTCCTTTAAATCACGCGCAAAGTTTTCCGCCTGCGCGCGAAGTTTTTCCACGTTTTTATCGCAGTCCGCATAAGCGTTGCGGGTGCGCTCGCGTCCTTCTTCAAGCTCGCGCCTGCTCTTTTCCCACTGCGTTTTCTGCCTTAACGCGCTCTCCCTATCGGCGTGCGCAAGCTTGCCTTTAAGCTCCTTAATATCCTTTTCGAACTGTGCAATCGAGCTGTCCGCCTTGCCCGCCTGAACCTGAGCTTCGGCTATGCGCGCGGCAAGTTTTTCCGCCTGCGCCTTGCCCGCTTCAATTTCCGCGGCGATTTTGTCCGCCCTTAAAAGCGACTGCTTTAAAAGGTTAAGCGCGGCGTTTTTATCGCCGAATTGACCTTTAACCCCGTAATATATGCCGTTTAACGCGTCTTTTACGTCTTTAAGCTTTGCGCCCTCGGCAATTTCGGTAAACTTGGCGGCGTCGGTTTTAATGCGTTCGGAACGCGCCTCGAAAGCTGCTTTAAGCTGACCCGCACGGTCGCTTGCCGCGCGCTCCTCCCCTGCCGCCTGCTCGGCAACCGCCTTGCAATTATCAAGCTCCGCGGCGTTGCAGATTTGCTTTCCGCCCAAGGTTGCGGGTGCGGGGTGATGCACCGAACCGCACACGGGGCAGGGCTTGCCGTCCTCCAGCTGTGCCGCAAGCACGCCTGCCTGCGCGTCCAGATACGCCCTGTTCATCGAAGCGTAACGCTCCTGCGCCGCAGCCGAACGGTCGCGCAGTTTTACGTAATTTTCCGCCGCCTGTTTATACTCCGCATATTCGCCGTGCAGTTTGTCAACGCCGTCCAGTATGCGCGCAAGCTCGTCCGCTTTGCCCTGCAGCTCCCTGACCTCTGCTTGCAGCTTTACCGCCTCTATTTCGGCGGCTTTCAGTTTTTCTTTCTCATTTTCAAGAGCCGCAGTTTTCGTACGCGCACTCTCCAACGCGGCGGTGCTGTCCTTAACTATATCGCGCTGATTTTGCGCAACCGCCTTCAATCTGCCAAGCTCATTGCGCTTTGTTTCCAGCTCGTCGTAGAGCGGCAGCTGAACGCTTAACCGCGCAATATTATCCGTCAAAGCCGAAATCTTCGCGCCGTCCTCCGCGTGAGAGTCAAGCTCCGCCTTTAACCCTGCAAACCTTTCTTTCTCTAAGGCAAGCTGCCGCGTGCACTGCTCATACTGTTCTTTAAGCTTCTCGCGCCTCTCCGCTTCCGCAAGCGCAACCTTCAGCTTATCAAGCTCGCCGTCGCACTCCTTCAGCTGCCCCGCAATAATCTTCGCCTGTTCCCCGTCCTCTTCTATGAGTGCGGAAACAAGCTCCACGGCCTCCGCGGTGGGCATACCGCCGTCCTTTGCCGTGTTCACCTGTGCGGTATACGAACTGCTTTCACCGCACAATATGCCGCGCATAAACTGCGCAATCGCACTGCCCGCCGCGTCGTACTGCGCGCGCACGGCGGAAACCTGCTCCTTAAGCTCGTCCTGCAACCGCTGGAACGAATGGGTGCGGAACACCTTCTGGAATATTTTTTTTCTATCCTCCGTGGGCGATAACAGAAGCCGTGCAAAGTCGCCCTGCGCAAGCATAGCAATCTGCGTGAACTGCTCCCTGTCGATGCCCAGAATATCCACAACCGCCCTGTTGACGTCCTTGACCTTGGCGATAACCTTGCCGTCGGGCATAGTCAGCTCGGCATTGGCTTTCTCGCTGGTCACTCCGTCGCCGCGCGACTTCCTGCGCTCATACTCGGGGTTGCGCACGATTTTATAAGTCTTGCCGCAGTACGAAAAGCTCAGCTCTACAAAGGTCGGGGTGTCCTCCGCGGCGTACTTGGAACGGAACATATAGGGCTCCCTGTTCGCCCCGCTTGCCTCGCCGTACAGCGCAAAGACGATGGCGTCGAACACGGTGGTCTTGCCCGCGCCCGTATCGCCGCATATCAGATACAACCCGCGCTCGCCCAGCTTTGTAAAGTCCACCACCGTGCGCTTTGCATAGGGACCGAACGCCGACATAACAAGTCTTAAAGGTTTCACCGCTCGTCCCCCCAGATTTTTTCTATAAGACCGCGCACCAGCTCGCTCTGCTCGGGCGACATAGGTTTATTGTTCTGCGCCTCGAACAGCGCCGAAAACAACTCCATAGGCGACCGCGCGGGCACCGCTTCAAGCTCCCCCGCCTGCGACGAACTCTGCGTGCGCGTGTTGTCGTAACGCACGTTCATTATATAGGGATATATGAGGCGCAGCTTGGCAAGCGCGTCGGGCACGTCGTCCTCATCGGTAAGCACAACGTGAACAAGGTCCCTTGCAAGCGTGGTGCCCTCGTAAAAGCTCCTATTTGTAAGCTCCTCGTAGGTGCCGCGAATTTCCACGACGTCGCGCAGCGGTTTTAATTCAACCGTGCGCACGGTTATATCGCCCTTGGCTTTAAGCTCGACGACTGTCACCGACTTTTCGCTCTTCGCCTCCGAAAGCGAATATTTGAGCGGCGTGCCGGAGTATCGCACGCGTTCGGAACCGACGTTCTGCGCGCCGTGCACGTGACCGAGCGCGGTGTAATCGAAGGGCGCAAAAATTTCGGCGTCCACGTTGCCGAGGTCGCCCACCACGAATTCTTCCGACCCCGAATGACTTGCGCCCGTAACGAACTGATGAGCAACCAGAACGTTGCGCGTGCGGGTGTCTATCTTCATAGCTTCTACGGCGGCTTTAAGCGCGTCGTTATAGCTCTCTATTTTCTCGTCTTCGAAAAAGCGGCGCACCGTTGCGGGCTTGATAAAGGGCAGCAGATATATATTGACTTCGCCGTAACTATCGTGCAAAGTCACCGGCTGAATATCGGCGGAATACACGGGTGAAAAGTGCACGCCGCTGCGCGACATAAGTTTTGCGCCGAAGGCAATTCTTTCCGCCGAATCGTGATTGCCGCTGATAACGAAAACCTGCGCCCCCTTTTCGGAGAGCGCGTTTAAAAAGCGGTCGAAAAGCTCAACCGCTTCGGCGGACGGCACCGACTTATCGTAGACGTCGCCCGCGATAATAACGCCGTCGGGCTGCTCGTCGGATACGATTTTAAGCACCTCGTCCAGAATATATTTTTGGTCCTCGATAAGCGAAAACTCGTTATAGCGCTTGCCTATATGCAAGTCAGCCAAGTGCAGAAATTTCAATTTTTCGCCCCTTTGGGTTTGTCCGTAATAACCACGTCGAAAAGGTCCAGCTTGCAAATCTGCGCGTAGAACATAAGGTCGTCCAAGGTGGGCAGACTTTTGCCGTTTTCCCAGTTGAACACCACGCTTTCGGTAACGTTGAACACGGCGGCAAGCTCGGCACGGCTTATGCTGTTATCCATTTCGAATTTGCAGTCCGCGCAGTTTGCGCCGTCGCAAACGCCGTTTTTAACGCGCAGAACGCCGCAGACGTAGCGGCGTAAGTTTATATTATCCTGCCTTAAAAGGCGCAGATTGACCGCCGTTTTCTGCCAGTTTACGTAGCTTCTTTGTAATTTTTCCATAATTTTATTTTACCGCAATAACACGCAAATGGCAACCGTTTAAGCCTTTGCCTTATAAAAATCTCCCCCGACCTTTCGGTCGGGGGATAATTTTAAGTTGTGTTATGGTTTGATTAAGCACCCGTGACTTCAATATAGCAAAGATTGATGCTGTCGCCCTTGGTTATCTCGCAGGTACCCGCCGCAACAGTTGCCTCAACGAAGCCGTTACTGTCGGAAGTATAATCGGTGCCGTTTATTTTAATCTTTTTGCTTGCCGCACTTACCTTTAACTTCACCTTTGAATTTGCCGCCAAGGTTATTGTAACGTTGGTGCTGCTTTCCATTTTTAATGGATCGCTATACGTTTCTCCGTTATATTCAAACGTCTCACCATCTTTATAGTTACCGGTAACAACAACATTTCCGGGAACAAGCTCTGTCAAAGGTTTATTCTTGTCATTCCTTGCGAAAATAGCAACCACCGTCTGCGCCTGAAGCTCATTATACTTAGCTATAATCGCATCGTACTTAGTCTTATCGTCTGCGCTTACGCCGTTTTTCTGAGCCGCCGTAAGACTTTCGTACGCTGCTTTAAGTGTGCCACCGGTAGCAAGAGTTACGTTATCTGCGGTGGTTGCCGCCAGCAATTCGTTGAACGCAGCAAGGTTTGCCGCTTCCTTTTCCGCAGCTACGATTTCCGCGAGCTTAGCCCTGAGAACTGTGAGGGACGCGTTTACGTTGGTTACGGTAATTTTAGCTTTATCCTCGTCTTCGAGTGCACTGTAATCTTCGAGTTGTTCCTCATACAGAGAAATTGCAAGCTCTACCGCTACTTTGCTGTCAACTATATCAAGACTTGAAGACAGGGGCAACCTGTTGATTTCATTCTGCAAATTGGTTAAAGCGTACTCTGCAAACTTATCTTGTGCCGCCGTAAGCTTTGCATAGTTGGTAACTTTGGACTGCGCCGACGCGCTTACCGCCTTGTAAGCCGTAGCCGCCGCCTGAATATCGGCGCTCGAATACTCGGTTACCGTACCTATATACTCGATGCGCGCAATTGCGTATTCAACCAAAACCGTTTCGTATGCCGACTGCGCTTTGGAAAGTCTTTCTTTAAGCTCCGCTCCCAGCTCCGTCTTTTCCTCTTCGGTTATTAAGTTTGCATAAGCCTGTTTAGCCTTTTCGATTGCGTTGCCGCTGCTTCTGGTTACGGGGTTGGGAATTGCCTCGATTGCCTTTTTAGCCTCGGCTATACGCGCCTCTTTGGCAGCCGCGGAGTCCTCCTGTACGGACAGCGAATTTATGGTGATTTCCTTATCCTTTTTACCCGAGCAAACCATATACGTGCCCGCGTCGAGCATAACCGTTCTCGAACCTGAGAACGCTTCGAGATAAACTTTACCGTCGTTTCGGATAACCTGAGGAGTTTCGCCCGTTGCGTCGATTGTCAGCGTGGTATTTGCCGCAACCGTGAACGTTACTACCTGACCTTTACCCTTCGTAGCCTTGGTTATGCTGGGATTTGCGGTTGGTGCGGAAGTGTTCATTTCCTGCATCTTTGCGGTTACGTCGCTGTGACTCTGCGCACCCGCATACAGTACGCACCTTACTCTTGCGCCGATACTGTCGTCCAACAGCGCATCGGTCTTTTTATTCGTTGCGTCGTAGTAGAACAACGTGGAATCGGTATCGAAGGTTGCGTAGTCAGTATTGTTTGTCGGGTCCTTACAGTTGTTGGAAACCGTCTGCTCGCGCTTGTCTACGAGCGTAAGCGTTCCGGTACCTCCGTCACTGCACGCATAGAACGTATTAGCGTACGCCTTTGCCGCACCGCCCGTATCTTTCGATACGTTCTTACAGCCTTCGTAATAATTAGCTTCGGAGAACAGATAGCAGTTTGCCCTTAAAGAGTGCACGTAGGAAAGCGCGGGCTTTGAAATGTGCGAATAGGGCGTGCTGCTTTGTGCGGGGTCGCCGAATACGAAGTTATTGTAGAAGTGTACGTTTGCCTGCCTCGTTAAAGGAATACGCGAACCGCACTGATACCATATATTGTGGTGATAGGTCATATTGTACTGCAACGAACTGTCCGACGAACCGATAAGGTTGGTCTTGTGGCAGTACTCGAAGTAGTTGTAAGAGCAGGTGAAATAATATCCGCGCTTAAAGTCGCAGCTGCCGTCGCCTTCCTTCTTATCGGTCTGCTTGGGAGCGGGATTATCGCATCTGCCGGGAAGGAAAGTGTTGTTATGTATCCAGCACCTCTCTACGGGAGCGGTGATTTTTGTACTCGAAGCCTGACCTTCCATACCGATTGCGTCTTCGGGATACTCGTCAAACGTGAGGTTTCTGACCTCGAAGCTCTTGCCCAACCCCTTCTTGGAACCGTCGGTGCCGGCAATAAAGTGGAAGCCCCAGCCTTTTATCTTGGCGTCGTCGCCGATGCCTTCGATGGTTACGTTCTTCATATCCTTCATACGAGCCATATGCCCGTTATCCTCGGGGTTGCCGCCTTCGTCCTCGTTGGCAAAAGACGTTAAGCCCTCGGGGGAAGTAACCTCGCCCAAAAACCTTACTACGATAGGTCTTGTAAACGTGCCGAACGCAAGCGAACTACCGTCGCTTTGTGAATACGTATTGCTGGGACGCGTAGCCTTTGAACTTCCGACGTTGCTTGAAGTGTACTGGTTGTTGTTCAGCCACCAGCCGATACCCTTTGCGTAATAATCGCCGTTTTCGTTCCAGTTCTTGCCCTGTCCGCTGTAAGGGATTTTGAACAGAGTAACATCGCTGTTAGCCGCCGCAACTTCTTCCATAACCGTATCTTTATTCTCGTCGGTTACGTAGATGACCAGCGCGTTGTCTTTAAGCGTACCGTCGTTGTTATACGCTCCGACGCCTTCGCTGTAATTGAAGTGAGCGTAGCCCGAACGGTCGTAAGCCTTTACGGGAACGCCGCCCGTTATTTCGTTGGAATTTACCTTTACGTCGTAAACGCCGGCGGAAATACCGACTATATCGGCGCGAACGCCGCCGTTCTTGCTACGGATAAGTTCGCTGTCAATTTCGTGCCAGCTGTCCGAACCGCCGTGCAGACGGTACGAAACGGTGGAAGTTGCCGCATTGCCGCTGAACTCAACCGCAATGCTCTCATAGTTGCCTTTAAGCAAGCTCACGCCCGCAGGCAATTCCGCCCACTGAGCTGTAAGAACGAGGTTGGAGGTTACGGGAGTCGAAAAATCGTACGTTTCACCCGACGACTTCCAGCCGGTAAGATAATGTCCGTCGTTTTCGACGAGGGGTTCCACCGCCTGATTGCCGTTGGCTACGTTTTGAGTAACCGCGCCGTCAGAGAACTCTACCTTGAATTCAGCCGCGTTGGGGTCGGACTCCGCAGGAGTCGTCGTGGAGGTTACGCTGCCGATATCAACCGTTTTATTGAAAGTGAACGGGTCCTTTGAAACGGCTTGCGAACTGCCGGACAGTTTATCTAAAACGATTACCGTGCAGGTAAGCACCGTGTTGCCGTTGGTAGCCTTTACCTTTGCAACGCCCTTAGTCTTTGCCGAAATAACGCCGTCGCTGTTTACCGTTGCAACCGTAGGCTGCTCGGAAGTGAAAGTCGTTCCCGCGGCTGCAGACAACGTTTTGGTTGCACCCACCGTAAGCGAAACGGCAGTATCCTCGGAAAGAATTACGGGCGTTTCGGGTTCTTCGTCACCGGGACCCGGTGTCGGAGTCGGTGTAGGCTCCGGCGTAGGTGTCGGAGTCGGTGTAGGCGTAGGCGTCGGAGTCGGAGTCGGTGTAGGCTC
>JAIEFR010000004.1:0-14140 GCA_029066845.1 Clostridia bacterium
GGGCAAGCACTTTTAAGAAATAAGCAAAGTGCCGTAAAGCGCGCGTTGCTTTATATACTCACGCCCATATTCTGTGTTGCATTTGCGTGCGGCACAGTTTTTTCATTTTCAAATAATGGTAATAAGTTGAGCGCAAACGCCGCGGCAACGACACCGAAAACCAATGCGGCATATCTCGACTTGAACGGCTCGGGAAATATTCTGAACGGCTTCGAAGGTAAGCAGAAGGAATACGTTTACTTCGGTACAAACGTAGACAGTAGTGTGGATTTCGGTAATACCGGCAGTAATGCGCACACTGGCGCTATAAAATGGAGCGTGCTTGCAAAGAATGATACAAAATACGGCGACGGAAATAATAAAAAAAATCTGCTGCTGTTTGCCGACTATCAGATTGGCAAAGAGTACTATAATATGAATTACAATAACCCCGAATACGCATTCTGGGGAACAAGCTATATTCGCGCAATTCTGAACAGTGGTATTTATGCTTCTAAGGTAAACAGTACCACGAGAATTCCCGAACTTGACCTATCGATTAGCGAGAGTGATTCATATTACGGGCATATTTTTTCTCTGGGAGAAAAAGCCGCCGTTAGTGGAGCAAGCGAATATACTACGGATTTAATGGGGTTGACTAATTCGACTAGGGTTAGCGGTACAACATACTGGCAATTTGAAATTAATTCTATAACAGCCGAAGGCTCGGATGTGGCGGGAAAGTACAATACGGACAGATTAAACAGTACCGACCATCCCTCTGCAGCGTATGCAAGAGTTACGTCCGATGGCGGCGTGCAGGAAACCACAAGCGGAGATAAGCTTTTCCTTCTCGATTATTACGACTTAAATAACCTGGATTACGGCTTCGGTGACGACACTAACGCCGACGGCGTTATCGATCAGACTTTCGCAAGTAAACTCGATCCCGACTGGGAGGATTCCGGCGTTTTTCCCAGTCCTTTTGAGGATGCCAGTGCAACTGTCTCTTATCTGGGTTTTTCAGACGACCTTGCCAATGGTTATTGGCTTCGCAATGCGGGTCGTTACTCTACAAATTCGGAGGCGACCGTTGTAGATCATCGCGGATTCATCAGCGATATGTACGTTGACTGGTACGGAGGAGGCACCACAAGAATACCAACCGGCGTTCGACCTGCCTTCGTGCTTGACACGTCCAAGATTGCATATGCAACCACCGAAATTCCGGGAACGGGTTGGGCGAATATGACCAACGTTCCCACAACGCCCGAATACAAGCTGTATTTAAAGGACGGCAGTTACGCCGCAAATACGGCAAACGCAAAGGCGTCAATCGGCGCAAAGGGCAGTACCTTACATATAAAGTACAACAATCCCACGGGCGTAAGCAACGGCAAGCTTATAGTGCTTCTTACTCCATCGTCTTCAACGGGTGGAGAGGTGGACTATCAGACTGCCATTACTATGGACAGCAGTGCAACTGCGGCTAAGATGGCTTATACGACTCTTACGCTGCCTGCAAACGTTTCGCTTGCTACCCACGACGTAACTTTGCTGTACACCACGTCAAACAGCGGACACTCGACGGACAGCATTTACTGCTCCTACGGTATGAACCCCATTGACGCGCCTTTGGATATCGAAGTTACTTACGACGGCAACTCCAAGTGGCTGACCGCTTTAAGCGGCACCGATAAGCCCGGCTGGCTGGATACGGATATATACTGCAACGAAGCTTATATGAGCGTTGATACTATAAAATATACGGACAACGTGGGTACGCAGACCAACGTGACGGTATCGACCTCCGATATAAAAGCCGCGGGCACTTACGTCGTTACGATGAAAATCGAAGACCACTTAAGGTGGACGGGCGAATCTGCGGACGGCGGTACTAAGGATTTTACCATAAAGATAAAACAAAAGCCGTCAACGCCCGTACCCAAAGTCAATCCGCCGCAGACGACAACGCCTTACGTCAGCGCGGGCTTGCCTAATCTGATAGCCGATTCGGGCAGTACGCCGGGAACCTTTACCTGGGGCACTGATGAAGTAGCTACGGTGGGAACGAAAGAATACAACTGGAATTTCACGCCTACGGACGCGAACAATTTTACCACCGCAACGGGTAAGTTGGAGCTTGAGTTTGCGGAAGTAAAGATAACGGGGCTCAGGGTTGAGAAATTCAATACGTCGAACACGACCATATACACGAGTTTTACCGTATCCGATTTAAAACAGTTATTCGAAATAACGGCAATCAAAAACGACGGCTCGGAAGAGGAGCTTACCTCATACGACCTGAGAATCCGCACGGCGGACGGTAAACTTCAGGCGGGCAACAATACGGTTGTTATATCCACAAACGACGGCTCGGTTACCTTATCGCCCAACTACGTTATAAGCGGCGTGGTTGCGGTTGAGGTTGAGGAAATTCTGCTGGTCGATATGTCGACCACCGTCTTTACCTACCCCGTGACTTTGGAGCAGGTGAAAGCCGCCATAACCGACGTCAGGGTGAAGTGGAACAACGGTAACAGCGGACCGCTTGGCGATTTAAGCGTGGTTACGGTGAACGGAACTCTGAACGTCGGAACGAGCGTGACGATTAACATAGGTATCGACGGCGTTACGCTTGCCGACCCGTATGACGAGTATATAGTAATAAACAAGGGTACTTTCGACGTTACGGGCATTACCTTTACGGGTGACACGTTAACCTATGACGGCAATACGCACAGCATTGCTTATAGCGGAACTTTGCCCGACGGCGTTAGCGTTGAGTACGAATATAGCGGCACCAAGCAGACTACGCCGTTTGAATTTACCAATGCGGGAACTTACAATATAACGTTGTCGTTTACGCATAGTAACGCCAACTATAATACGATTAGCACGACCATACCCGCAACCTTGAAAATTGACAAGGCTACGGTTACTGGCATTACGTTTGCGAGCGAAGTTAAGCCCGAAATTACCGGAACTACTTACACGCTGGAAGCTACGGGCTATCCCGGCTGGGTAACCGTTGATTACTATTGCGACGGAGTATTGTTCACGGGTGCAAGCGCGGCGGGCGAGTACGATATTACCGCCAAGTTTACGATTGACGCCGCCCACGCGCCCAATTACGAGCCTATCCCCGATATGACCAAAACGCTTACTATATCGGATAAGCCGCCCGTTGAAGGCGCCGAAAACATAGTAGTGCCGTCTGCAATAACCGAAACCTATACGGGCTCGCCCGTGGACTATGCGGCACAGAACGTGCCCGGCGGCGTTGAAGTCACTTACGAAATCGAAAAGGACGGCGCGGTTTTCAGCGGCACGGATATAATCAACGTAGGCGTTTACACTGTTACCGTTAAGTTTAAAACGGCGGCGGACAAGGCGCCCATTGCGGACAAAACCTGCACTGTTACCGTCGTCAAGGCGGACGTGGATATGTCGGGCGTGAAGTTTGAAGATTTGACCGTTGCTTACGACGGCAAGGAACACACCCTGACCTATACTGGCACGTTGCCCACGGTGCCTGCGATTACCGTGACTTACGTTGTGAAGGATAGTACGGAGCTGTCGTTCACCGAAATAGGAACTTACGAGTTCACCGCAACGTTTACGCACGGCGACACGGACAATTACAACCTTATTGAAGATAAGACGGCAACGCTGACCATTTCCGACGCAAGTATTCTGGGCATTACCGCAAAGGCGGAGGACGGCGCGAAATTCACTACGGTGGATACGCTTGACGACTTGAAGAAGGTGCTGACCGTAACCGTAAACACGACGGGCGGCGACAGCGTGACCGAAGACTACGAATTGTCTTGCGACGGTTTGCGCGACGGCGGAATGTTTAAATACGGCTTGCAGAAAATTACCGTCAAGTACGCGGACGAGGAAGGCAACGAATACAGCACTTTCGTTGAGATTTGCGTTGAGAAAGAGAAGGTTGCTTTGCCTGTATTCAAGGGCGGCTTGAGCTATACGGGCGTGACGGTTAAACCCACCGTTGATAACTTTAACGGCTACGACAGTGCTTTAATGACTTTCGTCACCGACAAGCTGCAAAGCGGTTTAACGGTTGGCACGTATAAGGCAGTGTTTGCCCTGAACGACCCCGACAACTACGATTGGGCAACTACGACTACTTTGAAAAAAGCCGTGTTCGCGGTTGCGTTGTACGACGAAGAAATAACGCTTTCGGCAAACGAAGCGGCGGTTGACTGGAATATTGCAAAGGCGGTAATTACGGCGACTAAGAAGGATAACGCGCTTCCCGTCTTTGCAAGCGAGAGCTATATAGGCGCGTTCAGCGACGTAGTTGCTTTGAAATACTACGCGGACGAAGCCTGCACCGAGGAGGTTGCGGCGGAAGACCTGGCGTATGAAACGCAGTACTTCGTAAAGGCGGAATTAATTGATACCGAAAACTTTGAGCTCGATGCAAGCGCGGCGGCTTATACGGTTAAATCTTTCAGCTATACTACGCCCGCAAAGGAGCTTACGACTTGGGATAAAGTCGTCAGATTCCTCAAAGCAAACTGGCTGTGGCTGGTAATCGCTGTAGTGGCGTTAATACTCTTAATAACCTTAATCGCGTTGCTGGCGCGCGCGGCAAAGAAGAAGCGCGAAAAGGCGGAGCTTGCCGAACAGCGCAGGCTCGAAAGGGAAGAGCGCGAACGCGAAGAGCGCAAGCTCGAACGCGAGGAGCGTATGGCAAGGCTTAGCCAGCAACAGGCAATGCCTCAGATGATGATGCCGCAAATGATGCCCCAGATGATGGGCGGGCAGATGCCTATGCAACAGTCAATGCCCCAGGCGGCGCAACCTGCGGCAGCTGGCGGCGGCAGTACAAGCGACGCGCAGTTTGCTCAGATTCAATCCGAACTGGCGGCAATGAGGGCAGAGCAGGCGGCAATGCGCACGGAAGTCGCAATAAGAGCCGAGCAAGCCGCTATGAAGGCGGAACAGAGTGTTATGCACAGCGAAATATACGCTATGCGCGGCGGCGAGCCTATTGCGAACGGCGGAGTATCGCTGGATAAACTGACCGAAATTATAAGGACGGAAGTCAAGAACGCTTTGGCGAACGAGAAGGCTGCGGCTCAGCCCGCGCCCGTCGCGCCCGAAAGCAGTTCTGCAACGCAGGTGCCTCCCGACGCGGTAATGACGACGGTGACGACCACCAAGATAGACACGACCAAAAAGCCCGCGCAGGCAGCACAGGCAAGCGCGCCCGCGCCTGCAACCAGGACGGTTGTGCGTAACTTTGTTGCGCCTATGCCGGTTGACGACGGCAGGGTATTCGACGTGGGCGGCTTCTACACCCCCGCAGACCCTGTAAACGATTTGGGTATAAGTGACGAGGAAAATAAGGACTAAATGCAACCAGCCCCGCGGCAACCGCCGCGGGGCTGATTTTTTTGGTAATTTTTTTCAATGTTGCTATTGACTAAGCGGTCGTGTTATTATATAATATATGGGCAGTGATTTGCAAAAACGCATAAATTTTGGAGGAAATGAATTAAAAATGGCTTATAAAACCAAAGATTGGCGCAACTCTATGCGCGTGACTGTGGACTATAACAATATGATGTCCAAGTTCCTCGGGGAAAAGGGCATAAAGGATTCGCAGCTTAAAGATCTGAAGCCCAAGGCGGAGGCGGCGTTCAACTACGTCAAGGAAAACCGCGGCAAGGACGAGCTGTATATGGGCTGGACGGAGCTGCCCTACAACCAGGACGACATCGTTGCGGACATCATCGCAACCGCAAAGGAAATCAGAAAGAAGTTCAAATACTTCGTCGTGCTCGGCATCGGCGGCAGTGCGCTCGGTCCCAGTATGGTTTACAACGCGCTGTGCCACCTGCACCACAACGAGCTGCCCAACGGCAAGCGCAAGGGTCCCAAGTTCTACGTTGAGGACAACGTTGACCCCGTCAGAATGCAGGCGCTTCTGGACGTTATCGAGCCCGAAAAGACTTGCTTTAACGTAATTTCCAAGTCGGGCGCAACCAGCGAAACGATGACGCAGTACCTCATCATTTCCGACATTTTGAAGAAGGCGGGCGTGGACCTTGCCGAAAATATGATTTTCACGACCGACGCGTGCCGCGGCAACCTTATCAAGATTGACAAGGCTCTCGGCGGTAAGGTCAAGAAATATATCCTTCCCGACGGCGTAGGCGGAAGATTTTCCGAGCTGTGCCCCGTTGGACTTCTGCCAGCGGCGGTTCTCGGCATCGATATAAAGGGACTGCTTGCAGGCGCGGCTTATATGGACAGCGTTTGCTCCAGACCTACTATCAACAGCAATCCCGCACTTGCGTGCGCTGCGCTTATGTACATAACGATGAACGAGGGCAGGAACATTCACGTGCTTATGCCCTATTCGGATAACCTGAAGCTGATTGCAGACTGGTATTGCCAGCTTTGGGCTGAATCGCTCGGCAAGGCAGTGGACTACGACGGAAATACCGTGAACGCAGGCACGACGCCCGTCAAGAGCCTGGGCGTAACCGACCAGCACTCTCAGGTTCAGCTCTATATCGAGGGACCTTACGACAAGGTTATCACGTTTATTTCGGTCGGCGAGTATGCGTGCACGATGCCCATACCTCACGGCTGCGAGGATATTCCCGACGTCGGCTTCCTCGGCGGACACACGATGCAGGAGCTTATCCAGGCGGAGAACAAGGCGACGGCTTACGCGCTTATGAGAGCGGGAAGAATGAACTACACCATTCATATGCCCGAAATCAACGCGTTCACGCTCGGTCAGCTTATGTATATGCTTGAGTTGCAGACGGCGTATGCGGGCGCAATGCTCAACATCAACACCTTCAACCAGCCCGGCGTTGAAAACGGCAAGAAGGCAACCTTTGCGCTTCTCGGCAAACAGGGCTACGAGGGACAGAAGAAGGAGATGGATTCCGCTCCCCGCCTCGACGGCAGATATATGGTATAAACAATTCATTAAACGAGGATGCGGGGCGGCGGTTTACGACGCCCCGCAAATTTTAAATATGCAGTGGTATATAATTTTATTGATTGCGCTTGGCGTTGCCGCGGTGTTTGCGGTGGTGCTCACGCTTTTCCCCGCTATCATAATACACAAAACCGTGTTCGGCGGCAGACAGGATAAACGCCCCGAATTCAAATATTTCACGCCCGAGGATTTCAATCTGACTACGGAGAGCGTGCCCGTCTATTACAGCGGCACTATTCTTTCCGCCGCGCTCTACTCGGTCAAGCCCGTGGAGGAGTGCGAGAGGGTAGTGATTTTTCAGCACGGCTTCGGCGCGGGCAGCGCGAGCTATATGACCGAAATCGCCCACTTTGCAAAGCAGGGCAACGCCGTTCTCGCCGCAGACGCTTACGGTTGTAACGGGTCCGCGGGCAAGGGAGTGAAGGGCTTTTATGCGGGTGCGGAGGCGGTTATCGCCGCGTACATTGCCGTTAAGTCGGATGAAAGGCTGAAGGGCAAAAAGGTGGTCTTTGTCGGTCACAGCTGGGGCGCGTATTCGGTCACGGCGGCGTGCGGCACTGTCAAGCCAGACGGCGTGGTCGCTATGTCGGGGTTCAATTCGCCTTCGCAATGCGTTTGCGACTCTATGAGGAGTATGGGCGGAGTGGTAAAATCTTACGCGCCGTTTGTGCGCTTCTGGCTGTGCGTAATTAACCTTTTTAAATTCGGCGCAAAGGGCAATACCAAGGCGGTCAAAGCCGTGGAAAAGAGCGGCGTTAAAGCGTTGTTTATTCACGGTGAAAAGGACGGTGCGGTGCCTTTAAAGCACAGCCCTGCAACCCTTGCTAAGGGCGAAAATATCACTACTTCGGTGCTTGCCGACAAGCGACATAATCCTTACAATACCGTGGCGGCGGAAGCAAAGCTTGCCGAACTTACGGGTGCGCACAAGTTTGAAAGCGAGGCGGAGGCGAAGGAATATTTCGCTGCGTTCGACTGGAAGGCGGTAACCGAAGAGGATGAGGAAGTGATGGGCGCAATCGACCGTTTTATTGCAAATATATAGTTTTGCTTGATTTTTTGCGCGGCGTGCGGTTATAATATAATAGTAGTAAGTTTCTGCGCGTTTTCGGGGCAGTTTTAGTTTCGATTGCGGCGGGGAGACGACGTAAGCATACCAAAGGCTCGGCTTTGTAAAAACGGAACTTTAAATTTAAACGCAGATAACAAATCTGAAAAAGTAATGGCTTTCCCTGCAAGGGCTAGCCTTGCTTGCGCAGCTTAACCTATAAGCTGTCCGTTGCGGCACTTTCTTTCGCCGAAGTGCTTGCGGCGCTTTATCAGGCGGAACCTTAACGGCGGCGTAACCGCGCTCCGTTAAAGAACTTTTCGGTTTGCCCGTCCGTATTGCTCGTTTACCGGCGTACGGCACGGAAAGAATAATAGGTGAACTAAGTATGTAGAAAGCGCGTCCGAACGACGTAAGACCGGGGTGCAAGTCCCCGCTGCTCCACCAAACATAATGGGGTTATAGCGCAGTTGGTAGCGCGTTTGAATGGCATTCAAAAGGTCAGGGGTTCGACTCCCCTTAGCTCCACCACGAAAAAAAGCAAGGCTATTTGCCTTGCTTTTTTTGTTGAGATAGGGGGAAAGAGAACCCCTGATGGTTCGAAGACCGCCGAAAGGCGGGCGCACGGAGCGTAAGCGAAGTACTCCCCTTAGCTCCTAAACCTAAACACCCATCACAGTGCCAAGTTGATTTTACACTTGCATTTATTCAGCAAATACGCTATAATTTTTTTCGATAAACAGTAATTTATCGAGGTTATTGATAATAATGCAGAATAATGAAATTGAAATACGCAGAGCAAAACTTTCAGATGTCGAAAAACTTAATTACTTGCTTTTTCAGGTACATAAAGTACATAGTGAAGCACGCCCCGATTTATTTGTTTCGGGCGCAAAAAAATATACTGACGAACAGTTAAGGCAAATTCTTACAGATGACGCTAAACCCATATTTGTTGCAACTCAAAACGGCACAGTATTGGGTTATGCGTTTTGCGTGTTCATTAACAACGGTGAAAACGCATCGCATACTGATATTAAAACGCTTTATATTGACGATTTGTGTGTGGACGAAACTTGTCGCGGTAAAGGTATAGGCAAGTTGTTGTATGAATACGTAATTGAATTTGCAAAAAAATACGGTTGTTATAACGTTACTCTTAACGTATGGGCTGATAATAAAAATGCCGTTGCTTTCTATGAAAAAATAGGTTTGCACATACAAAAATTAGGTATGGAAAAAATATTGTAAGTCAATTTTTAATTTGTCTACAATTATTCGTTTTAGACTATTACTTATTCCCTATAAAATGACCGATAAGAACGGTGCGTTCTTGTCGGTTTTTTATTTGCCGTTGAAGTGCAAAGGTGCTATAATAATATCTATGAAAATAAAGAATCGAATTTTTGCATTGATTGCCGTTGCTGTCGTTAGTGCGTGCGCTTTCATTTTGCCGTGCTGCACAAATGGAAAACCGCAAAGCTACGTTCAGCATTTGAACTATACGGAGAGCGTTGAAAAAATAAACAATCCCGATCAGGGGTTTTACCGCCCCATATACGTGAAGGTCACTGAAAACGGAGCTTCGTACAACCGTAATATCGTAAATGACGCAACTCAGCTCTATCATCTGCGTATCGATATAAGCGCTTTCTCGGCGGCGGTGAACGGGCAGGAAGATAAGTCTCTCAGCCAAGCGGCTCTGGACGGGCTGAAAGATTTGCTCGGGTTTTTAAAAGAAAAAGATAAAAATGCCGTAGTCAGGTTTGCTTACGACCCTTCGTACGGCGGCGCGAAGAACAAGGAACCGGAACTGCAAATTATTTTGCGGCATATCGGACAAGTGTGTCCTATACTCAATAGTTACCAGAGCACGGTAACGGCGATAGAGGCGGGCTTGATCGGACCTTGGGGCGAGATGCATTCGAGCACGATTGCAAACGCCAAAAACATTTCACCTATCATAGATAAGTTTTTGGATGAAACCGTTAACATTCCCGTGCTTGTAAGAACGCCTAAGATGATTTACGATTATCTCGGAATCTCTGCGGACAAGGTGGCAGATTATACGGTCGGTGCAACGGAAAAGGCTTACCGCCTCGGGCTTTTTAACGACGGGTATCTGGGCTCGAACAGCGATTTGGGTACGTATGCGGACAGGGAGCGGGATATTGCGTTTTTAAGCAGGCAAACGGCGCACTTACCGTATGGCGGAGAGGTGGTGATACCCGACAGCCCGCTTCATAATATCGAAGTGTGTTTGCCCGAAATGCACGAGCTCAATCTTAGCTATCTGAATATCGAATGGAACAACAACGTAATCGATAAATGGAAAAAGAGCTATTATACGCGCGACTGCGGGGCGGACGAACTGTATTACGGAAAAACCGCATTCGATTATATCCAGAATCATATGGGCTATCGGTTCGTGCTGAAAAATTCAATCTTTTATCATTACAATAAACTCGATTGGTTGAGCGTTGAATTGAAGCTTCAAAACGTCGGCTTCGGAAATCTGAACAAAGAGAAATATGTCAAACTTATTATCGCCGACGAGAGCGGAACGGTTGTATTTGCTAAAGAAGTTGGCACTTTTAGCGGCGACGCAAATGTGAGCTTTTCCTCAAAACTCAATTTAGATTACGGCAAATACGACGTGTACTTACAGCTGTTCGGAGAAGAGGTTGAGGGAACTCCGCTTTACTGCTTGCAATTTGCAAACGACGGGCTATGGAATTCCGCACTGAAAGCGAATAAAATCGGCAGTATAGAGTATTCGGAAAAATAAAGACAGTTTTTTATAACTTCTAAAATTTTTAAAGGTATTGACTATATTATTAAAGACGAGTACGAGGAGAAGAGAGTGGCAATTCTCGGTATAAAGTCCAAAACCGATAAACACGAATAATTGAAATGTTTTTTAAAAGACCGCCGTTGACGGCGGCCTTTTTATTTAGTGTGTACAATAAACGCGTTGAAATAGTATAAGCGATGTGCGGCAGGCACCTTTTTTGAAAAATTTTCATATTATGGTTGTATGGCAATCAAAGAATATGACAGGCGGGCGGCGGTGGCTTACGCAAGACGGTGGGCTTTTTCGCGCAACCCCAACTACTTCGATTTCAGCAACCTCGGCGGCGACTGCACCAACTTCGCGTCGCAGTGCGTGTATGCGGGCTCGGGCATAATGAACTACACGCCCGTGTTCGGGTGGTACTACATAAACGCGGATAACCGCACGGCAAGCTGGACGGGAGTGGAATATTTCTACAACTTTTTAACGGGCAATAAAAACGGCGCGGGACCCTTTGCCGAGGAAGTAGGCGCTAACGAAATAGAGATAGGCGACATTATTCAGCTGGGCAGGGCGAACGGCGACTTTTACCACTCGCCCGTGGTGGTCGGCTTTGCGGGCGGTCAGCCGCTTATTGCCGCGCACTCCTACGACGCGTACAACCGCCCCTTGAATTCTTACAGGTTCGAAGAAGTGCGCTATTTGCATATTCTCGGCGTGCGCACGGAGGAATAGAAAGCTAAGCCACCCTTGACAAGAGGGTGGTTTTATGGTACAATCAGCAGTATGAAAATATGTGTTTTCGGCGCGGCCAGCGCGCATATAGATGAAGTTTACGTAAAGACTGTGGAAGAGCTTGGCTATCAGATGGCTAAGCGCGGACATTCGCTCGTGTTCGGTGCGGGCGGCACCGGCCTTATGGGCGCGGCGGCAAGAGGGGTAAAGCGCGGCTGCGGATACGTTCACGGCGTGGTGCCCTCGTTCTTTAAGGATAAGGAAATAGAGCAGCTTTTCGACGACTGCGACAAGATGACTTATACCGACACGATGCGCGAGAGAAAGGCGATTATGGAGGACGACGCGGACGCGTTTATAATCACGCCCGGCGGCGTGGGCACGTTCGAGGAGCTGTTCGAGATAATTACCTTAAAGCAGCTCAACCGCCACGACAAAGCGATAGTCTTTCTGGATATAGAGGGCTACTACCGCAATCTGGAAGCGTTTATGCACACGGCGTGCGAGCGCAAGTTTATAACGCCCAGCTGCCTCAGCCTTTACGAAATAAAGACGACGGTAGACGACGTTCTGGACTATCTGGAAGGGTACGTTCCCAACCCCATACCGTTCAAAAGGACAAAGCTGGGTGAATGATTTGTTTACCGTAACTTTCGTGTGTCTGGGCAATATCTGCCGTTCGCCGATGGCGGAGGCGGTCTTTTCGCGCATAATCGGGGAGCGCGGCGTTGCGCAGTCGTTCAAGGTCAATTCGTTCGGGACCTCCGACTGCGAGGAGGACAACCCCGTCTATCCGCCCGTGCAGAAGGTACTTAAAGAGAGGGGTTACAGCTTTGCGCACAGGGCGAGGAAGATTACCCTTTCCGACGTCAAGAACGCCGACTATATTCTGGTTATGGACGGTATGAATCTGACCGACCTTACCCGAATGACGGGCGGCAACTATTCGGATAAAATTTTTCTGCTCGGTCACTTTCTGCCCGAAAAGATAGATATTGACGACCCCTGGTACACTCGCGATTTCGCGCGCACTTACGACGAGATTTACCGCGCTTGCAATGCGTTTCTGGACTTTTTGTTCGAGCAACACGCGCAGGCGTTCGGTTACGACCAAAGACATTGAAAAAGTAAAAACAAAGCCCTGCGGCGATAAACGCCGCAGGGCTTTTCTCTTTGTTCAGTCGTTGGTTATGCCGAGAAGATAATCGGCGGAAACGTCAAAATAATTTGCAAGCTTAAATATTACTTCTGCGGAGGGGATTTGTTTTCCCGTTTCCCAGTAGCTTACGGAAGCATTGCTCAGTTGCAAATGTTCAGCCAATAAATTCTGACCGATACCTCTTTCCGTCCGTAAATATTTCAGTCTTTCCCCGAAGAGTTTTAAATCAAATTCACGCATATAAAAATTCTAACAATAATTAGTTTTAATTACTTTACTTCTAATTATAATTAGAGTATAATGACTGTAATATACAAGAAAGAGGAGTAAAGTATGTACAAATGTAAAAACTGCGGTCAAGAGTTCGAAGGAAAGTTTTGCCCCAACTGCGGTGCGGGAGTGAGCGAGCATAAAACTTGTCCCAGCTGTGGCGCAATACTTGCAAGCAATGCAAAATTTTGTAATCAATGCGGCTTTTCGTTTAACAGCAACGCGCCTGCGAATACAGGCGTAGGAACAGCCGCAGCCGTAAAAAAACCCAACATTTTAACAAACGCTTTGGCGTGGATAAAAGCTCACCTGAAAATAGTTGTTCCGTCTGCCGTTGTGCTTTTTGTTGCGATTATAATGTTGAGTTTAATTCCTACGTTTATTCTCGCTTCCAAAAACGGTTCGTATTTTTCATATAATGCGTATAGAGATGAAGTAGACACTAAAAGAAGTATAACTTTAAGCACAGGGAAGTGGACGGGTGAAGACGGTGAAGGTGGCACTTATAAAGTAAATGGTAACACCGTTACGCTGTACGCGGAGCTTTTCGGTGAAAAAATGGAGTTCTTATCCGCCACGGTTAAGAACGGCGTAATGAAATACGACGAGCACGGCAGCGAAGTAGTTTATGTAACCAAAAGCCACAAACACAAATACGGCGATTGGTACGACAAGGACAAACTGACGTGCACAAAAGCACAAACGCACGCGCGTAAATGTGATTGCAACCGCGAGGACGTGGAAGTGGTGACGGAAGCCCCCGGTCACAAAGGTGAATGGACGGTAACCAAGGAAGCCACCTGCGTTGATTACGGAGAAAGGGAAACACATTGCAACGTTTGCAACGAAGACGTAACTGAGTATCCTGAACCTTTGGGACATAATTATGTTTCAATTCTTGACTTCAAAACTCATAAAACTGCTTGTTTAAATTGCAATGAAATTACAGAAGAAAAAGAGCATTCGAATAGTAATTGCTCCGTATGTAGAGAACTCAAAAGTATTACAATAGCTGACGGAGTAACGAGTATTGGTGATAGGTCATTCAAAGAGTGCGTCAAACTTACAAGTGTGACTATACCCGACAGTGTGACAAGTATTGGTGGAAGTGCGTTCTATGGTTGTAGTGGGCTGACAAGCATAACAATACCCGACAGTGTG
>JAIEFR010000004.1:14240-129430 GCA_029066845.1 Clostridia bacterium
TATTGGCAGTGGTGCGTTCAGCGGTTGCAGTGGACTTACTAATATAACAATACCAAACAGTGTGACAAGTATTGGTGGAAGTGCGTTCTATGGTTGTAGTGGGCTGACAAGCATAACAATACCCGACAGTGTGACAAATATTGGCAGTGGTGCGTTCAGCGGTTGCAGTGGACTTACTAATATAACAATACCAAACAGTGTGACAAGTATTGGTGAAAGTGCGTTCTATGGTTGTAGTGGGCTGAAGAGTATAACTATTCCTAACAGTGTGACGAGTATTGGGTGGTGTATGTTCGATGATTGTAGTGGACTGACAAGCGTAACAATACCCAACAGTGTGACGAGTATTGGTGATGGTGCGTTCGCGTATTGTAGCAAGCTGACGAGTATTACTTTTATGGGTACGAAGGAGCAATGGAAAAAATTAGAAAAAGAATCGTATTGGGACGATCATACAGGCAAATATACTGTACAGTGTACGGACGGAAAACTTGATAAGAACGGAAAAGAGGTCAAGTAAACAAAAAGAAAAAACAATAAAACGCCGCGGCGAATTTTTCGCCGCGGCTTATTCGGTTCAAATTTATTGCTTGTTGTTTTCGTATGTTTCGGTCGGGGTTTCGGTGCTTTCCGCTTCGATTGGTTCGGGCGGGGGTGTTTCGTTCCGGCTTGCCGCCTGTAATTTTTCCGTGTGCTTAACCGCATAACCCGCAAGCAGGAAGGTTCCTATCGCGCCGGCGACGAACAGTATTACGCCCAGCGAAATCTGCAAGGGTGTAAGGTAAACCGCCGGGTTGTCGCCGTACTGGTGGAAGAAGGTTATCACCACCGCGGGGATAGAGCCAATAACGAAGCCCGTAATCGCCCAGAAGGTGACGCGCCTGAATTTTTTAAGCAGCAGCTGCATCAGCTTTGCAATCGTGAAGAAGCCAACCACAAGTCCCACTGCGAAGGTCGCAAGCACCAGCAGCGAGTGCCCGAAATTATCTTTAAGTGCGGAAATGGTGTTTAAAATGGGATTGTAATAGCCGAATATCAGCAGCAGCATAGAGCCGCTTATGCCCGGCACTACCAGCGCGCAGCTTGCAACCGCGCCGATCAGTAAAAGAATGAAGTAGCCGCTGACGTGCATATTTGCGGATAAATCAACGTCGCCTATCGAGGGTATAAAGCATATGCCTATAACCAGCAGGCAGGGAATAATTATCGCTGCAATATCGCGCTTTTTAAAGCCGTTCTTGTTTGCCTTTTTATAGAGGTCGGGACAGCTGCCTGCCATAAAGCCCGCAAACAGCATTATGGTGGGGAAGGGTGCGTATTTCAGGGCGTACTTCAAGGGGAAATACAGCGCCGCAAACGCCAGAACCGCGCCTAGGAGTATGGGCAGGAGGAATAAAACGCTCTTTTTGAAGTCCTTAAACAGGTTGCCTATGCTTTCGATAATTTTATCGTAAACGCCCAGAAGCACCGCAAGCGTTCCGCCCGACACACCCGGAATTATCATAGCAAGCCCTATCGAGGCGCCCTTTGCCATATTTATAAAAAATTCTTTAACTTTCAAAATGATACCTTTCGACCACTATTATATTGTGCGGACGGCGGAATTATTATATGGGTTATTATACTCTTTGTAGGCGCGAATAGTCAAGGCAAATACGCTTGACAAAATCAGAAATATAAAATACAATAATATAAGAATATTAGGAAGAAAACGGCGGAGGTGCATTGTGGATAAAGAAAACGCGCTTAAACGTGTATTGATTGTTGACGACGTGGAGCTGAACAGATTCATTTTAAAGGGTATTCTGTGCGCAGACTTCGACGTTGTGGAAGCGGACAGCGGCAGGGCTGCGCTCGATATTCTCAGGAAGGATGACAGCGAGATTGCTATCGTTCTTCTGGATATAGTTATGCCCGATATGGACGGTTTCCAGGTGTTGGAGGCAATGAAAAAGCAGGGATACCTCAACTATCTTCCCGTAATTATCATTTCCACCGAATCCACCGCGCACTACGTTGACAAGGCGTACGATCTGGGAGCGACCGACTTCATCAACAAGCCCTATAATCCCAACGTCGTTTTGCACCGCGTTTTAAATACCATAAAGCTTTTCAACAGACAGCACACGCTTATGGAAATCGTGAACGAGCAGGTTTACGAAAAGCACCGCTACGCCGATATGATGGTCAACATCTTAAGCACCGTTATGGAAATGAAGAACGGTGAAAGCGGCTTACATATTCTGCACATCAACACCATCACGCGCATCCTCACCGAAAGCCTTTTGCAGATGACCGATAAGTACACGTTCACCAAGAGCGATATTCAGCTTATCTGCGTTGCATCGTCGCTGCACGATATAGGCAAAATGGCTATTCCCGACGAGATTATAAACAAGCCCGGCAAGCTTACGCCCGAGGAGTTCGAGATTATGAAGACTCACTCCGCGCAGGGTGCAAAGATGATTCAGGGGCTGACCGAATACAAGGACGAGCGCCTTATCAAGTTTGCATACGACATCTGTCTGTACCACCACGAGAGATACGACGGCAAGGGCTATCCCGTCGGCTTGCAGGGAGAAGAAATTCCCATCTGGGCACAGATAGTTTCTGTTGCCGACGTGTTCGACGCGCTAATAAGCGAAAGAGTTTACAAGCCCGCATATTCGCCCGAAAAGGCTCTCGATATGATTATCGCGGGTGAGTGCGGTATTTTTAATCCGCTCATCATTCAGTGTCTTATCGCCGATTACAAGCAGATTGTTGCGGCGCTCAGTCACGTATCTTCCGCAGAAAAGTGGGAGGAAAAGGCAAAGTACGTTGCGAACGACGTGGAAAAATATCATATTCCCACCTTCTCGAACAAGACGCAGGAGCTTACAAGCCTCAACCTTGCCAAGCTCAAATTCCTTACGGGCTGCAGCGACGGACTTATCTTCGACTATTCCTATACGGACGGCGAGATGGTTATAAGCGCAAATCCCGACCGCGGCGTTGCGGAGGACATAATTCTCGACCCGCTTGACAGAGAGCAGGCAAGCAAGTATTTCTATATGCCCGCGTACGACAAGGCTATGGAATATCTCGATACGCTCACGCCCGACAATCCCGAAGTTTCCTTCGAGTATAAGAGGGCGGACGGCGACACGCTTACCGTTTACAAAATTCAGATGCTCGGCGTATATAACGAGGACAGATCCAGCCTTTTGAACGTAATAGGAAAATTGAGTACTACGACGAGGGAGGTTAAAGCTATATGACGGTAAAGGAATTTTACGACCTTACGGGCGGCGGATACGAAACGATGTTTTCAAAGTTTTCGTCCGACGCTACGATAACTGCTTTTTTGAAGATTTTCAAGCGCGACACCAGCTATGCCACGCTTTGCGATAAGATGGCGGCGGGCGACGTGGAAGGTTCGTTCCAGGCGGCGCACACCTTGAAGGGTGTTGTGCTCAACCTCAACATAGAAGGGCTTCACGACCCCGTGTGCACCATAACCGAAGCGCTGCGCGCAAAGGATATGGACGAGGCGAAAAAGCTTTTGCCTAAGGTTAAGGAAACCTACGAAAAAGTCTGGGACGCACTTGTACAGCTGTTGCCGTAAGGTGTACGGCAGAGGGCTGGGATTTCAGCCCTTTTTTCTTTGGAGGTAGCATATGAAAAAGAATTTAATGTCACGCCGCAGAAAGGGCGGGGAAGCTTCGTCCGACGAAGAGCTTTTCAGAATATTCACAAGCTGTATCGACGACGTTTTTATTATGCTTTCCTGCGATAATCTGGCGGTGGAGTTCGTCACCGAAAACGCGGAGCGCGTGCTCGGCGTGCCCGTCAGGGAGATAAGAAGAAATATTTCCATTCTGGGCGGCGCGAAGTATACCGACGACAAGGTTGTCGATATGGGTACGCTTGAAAAGATACCGGTGGGCGGCTGCATTTCGCTGGTTGCCGGGCGCGAGCACAGGCGCAGCAAGGAACGCAGATTTTTCAAGGAGAACGTTTACCGCGTTGCCGCGGACAATTCCGAAAAGTTCGTAGTCGTATTTTCCGACTGCACAAAGGAATTGCAGGCAAGGCAGTCGCTCGAAGAGGCTCTTTCGATAGCTAAGGCGGCAAACAAGTCAAAGAGCACCTTCCTTGCAAGTATGTCGCACGACATCCGTACGCCTATGAATACCATAGTCGGACTGTGCACGCTGCTCAACAGGGATATGGGCGACAAGGTCAAGCTTGCCGACCACGTAAAGCATATCGAATTGACAAGTCGTCATATGCTCACGCTTATAAACGACATTCTGGATATGTCCAAAATAGAGTCGGGCGAAACTACTCTGAACATTGCGGAAATCAAAATTTCCGACCTCGTAAAGGAAATTGACGAAGTCATTGCACCCCAGGCAAAGGCGAAGGGGCTCAGCTACGTTGCCAAGGTAAACGCAAAGGCGGACGAGTTCCTCGGGGATAAGCTGCGCATAAAGCGCGTTATGACCAACATTTTAAACAACGCGGTCAAGTACACGCCCGACGGCGGCAAGGTGGAATTCACCGTCCAGCAGATGGCGCGTCCTTCGCTCAAATATCTGTATTTGCAGTTCACCATAAAGGACAACGGCATAGGAATGTCCGAAGGCTTCTTAAAGAAGATTTTCGAGCCGTTCACACGCGAGCTTGCGGCAACCGACGTTCAGGGCACCGGTCTGGGTATGCCTATCGCCAAAAACCTCGTTGACCTTATGGGCGGCACTATCGCCGTAGAGAGCGAGGTGGGTGCAGGAACGACGTTTACGCTGACCTTCAAGTTCCCTTTGAGCAAGGTGGACGATACGCAGTTCTGGCTGGAACACGGCATTTCGCGCGTACTGTTCGTCGGCGGCAACGACATAGACGGCAAGTCCATAACCTGGGCTATGCGCAAAGCCGAGGTTGCGGTGAGCGTTGCAAAGAACGCAAAGAGCGCGCAGTCCAGCATCGAAAAGGCGCTTATGGAGGGCAAGGGCTACAACGCGGTGCTCTGCGAATGGCGCAGTGAAAAGACCAGCCTGCAAACAATTAAAGACGTCAAGAAGGAGTTGCCCGAATACGTGCCCTTAATCGTGTTCGGCGATTGCGAGCGCGGCGAAACGCAGGTAAAGGCAATGGACGCGGGCGCAAACGGCTTCCTTTCCAAGCCCTTCCTTATGACGGCGTTCAAGGACTGCATAATGGGCATAAAGGCGCACGGAGAGACCGAGGACGATGAACAGCTGAGCGCGCTGAGCGGCAAGAAGCTGCTTGCGGCGGAGGACAACGAGCTCAACTCTATGGTGCTTTGCGAGCTGTTGAATATGGTGGGTGCGACCTGCGTGGTCAAGCCCGACGGCAAGCAGGCGCTGGAGGAGTTCGAAAACAGTTCCGAGGGCGAGTACGACGGTATTCTTATGGACGTGCAGATGCCCGTTATGGACGGCTACGAAGCCACTAAGGCGATAAGGATGAGCGGACACGCGCAGGCAAAGAGCATTCCCATTATAGCGATGACGGCAAACGCCTTTGCCGAGGACGTGAATAACTCCTACGAAGCGGGTATGGACGCTTACCTTTTAAAGCCCATAGAGATGGCTAAGCTCGAAGAATTGTTTGACGGCTTCGAAAAGTCGGATAAGTAATTTATATTAAAATAGATATGGAAGTAGGGGCGCAATGCGGTTTTTACCGCGTTGCGCACCTTTATTTTTGCGCTTATTTAACCTGTGCGCATAAAGGCGGAACTTGGCGCAAACGGTCGTGTTTTGTCGTATTTGTTCAATATTCGTTCACAATTAGCGGCGTTATTATTGAACGAAAGCCATTGTTGATATGTTCATAACTGCCATTTTTGTGTCAATAAAGCCGTATTTCGACAAATATTTACATTATTGTACAAAATAATATATAATATTTTATAAATATTTTACAAAAATATCTTGACCGTTGTAATTTTGTGTAGTATAATAACCTCACTTTCAGGAAAACAGGAGAAAATTGTAAGCGTATGCATAAAATAGTAATTTTGGAAAGTAATGAGGAATTTTTAGAGGAATTGAAAAATTGCTTCGAGGAGCAGGCGGATTTTAACATATGCGGAATAAGCAGCAGCGGCAGCGTGGGCATAGGTCTGATAAACCAGTACAAGCCCGACATCGTGCTTCTGGATACCGTTTTAAGCGGCGAGGACGGCTTCGGTGTAATGAAGTATTTAAAGGAATATCTGCCCGCGTGCTGCGTGTTCGTCGTTTCGGGCTTTTCGGACGACAAGCTTGTAAGCAAGGCGATTGCCCGCGGCGCAAAATATTATTTCGTCAAGCCCGTTTCTGCGGCTACCGTGTGCGAGAGGGTGAAGGACGTTTTAGAGGAGCGTTCCACCGAATACCTCGTTTCCAGCCAGCCCAGGGACAAGCGCAGGGTAACCTCGCTTGACGAAAAGATAAGCAATATCTTTATATCCATAGGCATACCGCCGCACATTATGGGCTATCAGTACCTGCGCGAGGGCATCAAGATGACCATCGAGGACCCGTCGATTATAAACAACGTGACCAAGAAGCTCTACCCCGACATAGGCAAAAAGTTCAACACCACCGCAAGCAAGGTGGAAAGGGCCATCCGCCACGCGATAGAGGTTGCCTGGAACAGGGGCAGGATAGACGCCATAAACTCAATTTTCGGCGTGCGCGTTTACATAGGCAGCGAAAGGCCCACTAATTCCGAATTTATAGCTCTCGTTGCCGACAAGCTTATCTTCGAGGGACTGTCATAATCTTTACAGCATTTTCCTGTATATAATATTGTCGAAAAATGCGGTTTTTGTATTGACACGCAATATGTTTTCATATATAATATCAAACGAGGGTGACGAACGTCACCTTAAAAAAGAGGAGGTTGGATATGAAGACAGTTGCGAAGGTGTTTATCATTCTCGGTATGGTAATGGAATTCTGGCTTATTTTGCCTTTGATTTTCGGTATCATCACTCTTAACAAGATGAAGACTGCTACCTGCAAAGCCGATATGACGACTTGGGGTGTTCTCAGCTTGCTTTTCGTTAACCTGATCGGCGGAATTCTTATTCTCTGCGTCAGCGACGAAGAATGGGCACAGAAGTAATTTAAAAACAAATGAAACGCTCTTCCGCGATTGTGCGGAGGAGCGCTTTTATTTTGCAAAATAACTTGCCACGCGGCGGTGTAAAGTTGTATAATACTTACGAATAAACGTCAGGAGAAATATTATGAATTACAGAGAGGAATCGCTTAAAAAACACGCCGAGTGGAAGGGCAAAATAGAAATCGTGCCCAGGGTGGAGGTCGATAGCAGGGAAAAGCTTTCGCTTGCCTACACGCCGGGTGTTGCCGAGCCCTGCCTTGCCATACAGAGGGACCCCGAAAAGAGCTTTACGCTGACCAGAAGATGGAACACCGTGCCCGTTATCACAGACGGCACTGCAATTCTCGGTCTGGGCGATATAGGACCCGAAGCGGGTATGCCCGTTATGGAGGGCAAGTGCGCTCTGTTCAAGGCGTTCGGCGACGTGGACGCGTACCCTCTGTGTATCCGTTCCAAGGACACCGAGGAAATTATAAAGACCATAAAGCTGCTTGCGGGCAGCTTCGGCGGAATTAACCTTGAGGACATTTCCGCGCCCCGCTGCTTCGAGATAGAAACCAGGCTGAAAGAGGAGCTGGATATTCCCGTTTTCCACGACGACCAGCACGGCACCGCAATAGTAGTTGCGGCTGCGCTCATCAACGCTTTGAAGCTTGCGGATAAGAAAATGGAAGATATAAAGGTGGTAATCAACGGCGCGGGTGCGGCGGGCATTTCCATTGCGAAATTCTTGTTGCGCTTCGGCGTTAAAAACGTTATTGCGTGCGACAAGCTGGGCGTTATCAGCGAGGGGGACGAGAGGTTCAACCACGCCCAGCAGGAGCTTGCAAAGGTCACCAACCGCCAAAAGCTTACGGGCACGCTTGCGGACGCAATGGTTGGCGCGGACGTGTTTATCGGCGTTTCGGCGGCAAATTGCGTAACCAAGGATATGGTGCGTTCTATGGCTGAAAAGCCCGTGCTCTTCACGCTTGCAAACCCCGTGCCCGAAATTTCGGTTGCGGACGCAAAGGAGGCGGGCGCGTTCATTCACGGCACAGGCTCCTCGGAATATCCCAATCAGATAAACAACGTTCTGGTTTTCCCGGGGTTGTTCCGCGGCGCGTTGGACGTGCGTGCGACGACTATTACTTTCGAGATGATGATGGCGGCTTCGCGCGGCATTGCGGGTTGCGTGTCGGATAAGGAGCTGAGCCGCGACTATATTCTGCCCTACGCTTTCGATAAGCGCGCGCACGAGGCGGTTGCCAAAGCGGTTGCGGAGGAAGCGGTCAAGTCGGGCGTGGTAAGAAAATAATGCAAGTTAATCTTTCACCCTATGCCAACAAAAAAATATGCGTTGCCGTTTCGGGCGGCAAGGACAGTATGGCGCTCCTGCACTATCTATTTAAGTGCGGGGGCGATTTCGGCATTACGGTAAGTGCGCTCAACTGCGACCACGGCATCAGGGGGGAGGAGAGCGAGCGCGACAGCGCGTTCGTTAAAGAGTACTGCGCGGCTAACAATATTCCTCTGCGCTTTTTTAAGGCGGAAGCGGGGAGCTTTAAGGACGAAAAGAGCGCGCGGCTGTGGCGGCTTGAATGCTATAAAAAGGTGTTAGAGGATGGCGGGGCGGACGTTATAGCTACGGCGCACCACTTGAATGACAATGCGGAAACCGTGCTCTTCAACCTTGCGCGGGGCACGTCGCTTGCAGGCGTCAAGGGCATTGCCGACGAGCCTTCGCTGGGCATTATCCGCCCGTTTATATCACTTTCCCGCGAGCAGATTGACGGGTATATAGAGGTCAATGATATTCCCTTCGTCGTGGATGGGAGCAACCTTTCGGACGCGTACACGCGCAATAAAATCAGGCACAACGTTCTGCCCGCACTTGAGGAGGCGGTGCACGGGGCGGCGCGCAATATCTATAACTTTTCGCGCCTTGCCGCCGAGGACGAGGAATATTTTGCGCGCAAGGCGGAGGAAATTATCCTTTGCCGCGGCGACGGATTTCTGATTAAGCCGTGCGGGGAGCGCGTCATTTTCAAGCGCGCAGTTCACTTTGTCGTGGCGAGAAAGTTCGGCAAGATAGATTACACCTCCGAACAATTCGAAAAGCTGTTTTTGCTTCAATCGGCTGAAAACGGCAAGAGGTTCGAATTTCTGGGACTGATTGCAATAAAGGAAGAGGGCGGCGTAGCCGTAATGCGCGGCGGTCTTTTGCAGGCTGAAGAAGAGCCATTTTCACAGGTTTTAAAGTCGGGCGAATACGCGTGTAAATCGGTTGTTGTTTCCTGCGGGCAAAGTGCGGACAGCGTTCCCGAAATGTGCAAAGCTTTAAAATTCGATTTGGATTGCATACCTCAAAACGCGGTGGTAAGGTTCAGGTGCGACGGCGATAAATTCACCAAATTCGGCGGCGGAAGCAAGAGTCTTTCGGACTATCTCACCGATAAAAAAGTGCCGCAGAGTCTGCGCGCAACCCTGCCGCTTGTGTGCGACGGCAGCGACGTTTTAATAGTCTGCGGAGTGGAGATTTCTGACAAAGTAAAGATTACGCAAAACACGCTGCGCCCCGCCGTAATGGTGTGCGCAGACCCTTTTAAAATAAATTGACCGCGGCATATTGCGCATAAAATGCGGTTATCTGCACAAACTGCCTTTAGAGTATAAAGGAGAGTTTTGTATGGTATTTTTCAATATCGTAAGCTACGTGCTGGTGCTTATCGGCGCGTTCAACTGGGGAATGTTCGGCATATTCGATTTCAATCTTGTAAGCTGGATATTCGGCGGTCCCCGCAGCACGGGTGCGATTATTATCTACGTGCTCGTTGCGCTTGCCGCGCTTTGGCTCATCATTTCGCCCATCGTTACGGGCTGGGGCCTTATGCTTTCAGGCAAGGCAAGATCGAAGGGTGAGAATAAGCCCGTTGCGGAAAACAACTGAAATTATTCCGTAAATTAAAAGGAGGTGTAAGCACCTCCTTTTTTTTTTGTTTATTTGATTTGTTCTGTTTCGTCCGCTGTTGCGGCTTCGGTTTGCTCTTCGGTTACCGGTTCGGGCTGTACGTCCTCGGCTTGATCGGTTGCCGCTGTTTCAGCCTGCGCGCCGAACGATATGGGCACGGGTATTTCGGGTGCACCCGCTTTGCGCGCGGCAAGCTTTGCAAGCACGACCTTGCGCAGTGCAAGGAAAGCCGTGTACGCGCCGAAGAACGCGAAGAACAAGCAGACGTAGGCTATGTAAACCAGAATGACGTAGAACACGTTTATGTGCCTGAACGCGCCGCCCATAGGTATGATGTTGGGTATCTCGATGGGAAGGGGGCAGACCTGCGTGAACGCGTAGTTGGGCGGCGTCATATCGTCGGTGGGCGCGGAGCCTACTTTCAGCCCCAGCCCCGTCAGAAAATCGGTGACCAGCGCGCTTGCAACCGCCGCAAGAATAATTACCACGCAGTAATAGACAAGGGGAATTATGCAGTCCTTGATTTTGAATTTATAGTGCCCCAGCGCCGTCGGCAGAACGCACAGCGCAAACAGCAGACAGTGCGTCAAGCAGAAGTACAGAATGGAGTAGCTGCAAAAAATTCCGTAGTTGCTCATTTCGTCCTTGCCGAAGTAGATGAACACGGTAAGCGCGCCCACGGCGTGGATAAAGAATGAAATGGCGTACAGCACGCGCTTTTTAAAGACGACCGAAATGCTTGCTACGTACACGCCTATGTTGCAGATAAACAGCGGCAGGCAGGCGAATACGGTGTAATAAACGTTGTAGCCGTCGCCCATAACCACGCTGTCCTTGCTGTGGTATTGCAGAAGAAGGGTAGTCGCGATAAACGCAAGATATTTGTCCTGTTGTTCGCGCGTCTTGTCTTTGAGGAAGTAGTAAAGCCCTATGGTAGAACCCGCAAGTATGCACAGCGCGAGGAAGTGCCAGAGGGTGAAGTTTTTAAAGCGCAAAAAGCTTGTTGCCGAAATTTTGGTTATATCGAAAAAGTTTTCGAAAAGGTTTAAAGGCATTGCCGCAAGGAAGGCGAAGGGCAGGCATATGAACGACTTGCCGCTCACCTTAAAGCCGTCGCGCGCAATCAGCAGTCCGCAGCAGGCGGCGTACGCAACGTTCTGCAAGAAGAACAGCGTCATATTCAGCCACTTGGGGAAGTGCAGGTTTATAGAGTTGTATATTTCCTGCGCGTTCGTATCTGCGGCGGGAACCACGTCGAAGAAGTCGCCGAACAGACAGCTACTTAAAATGAGGAAGAGGGGCAGAACGTATTTTACGGCGTCCGCACAGCTCTTGCAGTTGAAGAAGACCGCCGCGACAATGAGCAGTAGTCCAGCCTTTTTTATCCACTGGCTGAGCGCGAAGAAAAAGCCGTATTCGCCTATTCGGTTGAATATGTAATAGTCCCCGACGGTGAAGGTCAGCAGCAGTGCGCACACTGCGGCGACCGCGGCGCACACCTTTAAGCTTATAGCCACGGCGCGCCTGCCGTCGAAGTTGAGTTTGAATTTAGTTATGTTAAGTGCCATAGCAATATAATTATATATTTTGTCACGCGCGCTGTCAAACCTTTGGCGTGACCAAAATCTACCGCTTCCGCCGCCGTCCGCGGCAAAAAAATAGAGCCGTGCGCTCTTCGCGCACGGCTCTTAAGATTTAGTCATCGTCGTCGTAATCGTCGGGGTCGGGTTGCGACCTTTTTTTCTTTTTGCCCTTTATCTTGTCGTGCTTAAAGCCAACCATTACGATGTACAGAACGGCAATCAGCACAAGCCCGACTATAAGCACCGCAAGCACTACGGAGGTCACGTTTGTGCCGTAATCGAAATTCTTGTCGCCGCTGTCGGTCGGTTTGAAATCTTCTGCGGAAAACTGGTAGGGGGTAAGGAAGCTTGCCGCAACGTAGCCCGTCACCGTTTCGCCGTTCTCCTTAAAGCTTATCTTGCAAAACTCCGTGCTCAGAACGGTATGCACGAATTTTTCAAGTACTATGACGTCGTGCGTTGCACCGCTCTCCAACGTGGTTATAAACGTGCTGCCGCTCATAAAGGGGGAGGTGTAAACGCCCACGTCCTCTATCGCGTAATAGGTCTTGCCGTCGGTATTGGACTGGCAATGCGCGCGTTCGGTAAGGTTTTCCGTCGCGGTCACGAAGCAGTCGCCGCCTATTGCCACAATTGAGGCGTTGCCGCTTTCGCACAGCACCAGGCAGGGTGTGTTGCCCGTCGTCTTCTGCGTGCGTATAGGGGTGAACTTTTCGCCTATCTCTTCCGCGTTAATCTGCGTATAGTAAGCGTCCTTTTTAATCTGCGCCGTTTCAACGACTTCGCTCACCTTTTCCAGCTTGGACTTCGTGTCGCCGGAAAAAATGTTTTTTGCACCGTTGTAGTCGGTATACGAAAGGTTGAGCGCTTCCGAAGTGCTTTCGGTAATTTTATGCGGAACGTTGTCCTTTACCGCGTATATCGCGCCGCCGTACTGCTTCATTAACGAGAAGCCGCCGCCGACCTGCGTGTCGTTGCCTTCGTTCCAGTAGGTCAGAACGCCTTCGTTATTTAAAGTATAGAACACCTCGTCCGACAGCTCTATCCTCGAACGGGAAAGCTTCTGAAAGTCGTGTCCTTCTTCGGATGCGGCGGGCTTGGGCGTTGAGTAGAGGTAGGTGCCGTCCATTATATCCTTTAAATAAAGGTTGCCTTCTCCGTCGTAATCCAGCGCGGACAATTCGGAGGTGTGAACGTACGGCGTCAGCTGTCTTTCGCCGCTTTCGTCGGTGGAAAGTATGCGCATCGAAGTGCCGTAAGCAAAAGCGTAAGTATCCCCGCTGATTGCGTAGTCGCGCAGCGGAGCTTCGAAGGTGAGCGTGCGCTCGAAGTCCTGCGGATAGTAAGTTTCGTTACCTTCCGCGGCAAACGCGCCGCCAACCGACATTATTGCCGCGCCGCAAGCTGCTGCCAGCGCGATTGTAAATAACCTGTTTGCTTTCACAATAAAAATTATATCACCATTTAATTAGCTTGTAAAGGATTTAACGCCCGACTTTTATATGCGTTTTAGGTGATAATTCACAAATTTTTTACTCAAAAAAATAAATTTATCCCTCTAAATTTTTTTATTTGTACCACTTCTGTCATATTTAGTGGTTATAATAAAACTACAAACGCGAACAAATGTTTGTTTTTGTTCGTCCGTTTGAATACGGCGGTACTCGCCTTGGGAGGGGCGGAAGTGAAAATCAAGAAACTGTTAAGGTTTTATTTTTCGGCGGGCAGCCTCAATAAAGCGCTTGACAATATAATAACGCGGCTGGCGCTTGCGGCGGGGGAGGACGCGTTTTCGGGGTGCGTGCACTACGCCGAAAGAATTGCTTCGGTTATAGAGGTTAAGTCTGAGCTCGGAAATCTGTGGGCGCGGCTTAATTCAATCGTGGGTGCAATGACGGAAAGGGACAGGCTTACCTTAAAGCGGTACGCGGCAATGCGTACGGGTCCCGTAGGTGCGGACAAGAGGGAAATCCACCGCGCCGCCGTCAAGTTTGCGCGCAGGGCGGGCGGACTGCTTTCGGGCAGTCAAGGCGTTTACAAAGTCCTGTGCGCGTATCAGTGTTTAATAAGTCCCGCGCCCGACTGACGCGGTGACTTTCAGCCCTCTTTCCTGGGCTTTCTCGTCGCGAAATAGATAATCAGAATTACGGCAACGAGTACCGCCAGAATTACTATCGCGACTATCGCGCCCACGTTAAAGCTTCCCGGCTTTTGGCCGCTTCCGCCGTTGTTGCCGTCCTCGTCCGCGGGCTTTTCCTCGGGCAGGTTGAGGGGGTAATCGTCGTTTGCTCCCTCGATATACCCGAACGAACCCTGACAATACACGTAGGAATATACTGTCGCGCCCGAATAATAGGTGCCGTAATATGCCGCTTCCACGGCAATCTGGCTGAGTACGGGTAGCGTTGAATTGTTGTTGTTTGCCGAGTAGTTGACCGTGACAGTCTTATAAAGATATGTCACGTCGGGCGTGCCGCTTTCCAGCGTGAAGTCGTCCCTGCGGCAGTAGCCGTAAAGCGCCTTGTATATGCCCGTGTCGTTTGCGTAGCGCACATAATACCAGTCGCCTTCGTCGCGGATGACCTCCACGCAGTAGGTGTAGGGCACGGCAAAAATCGACGACGTCGTATTTCTGTCGGTAAAGAAATAGGCGGTGCGCGTAGCCGCCCTGGCGTAGCGTGCTTCGGCGGCGTATACGGACTGCGGCGTTATGGCAAACGCGGCAAGCATTATGCATATCAGCAAAACCGTAAAGCGTTTCATACTTACGAATTATAAGATATATCAAGTTGAAAATTTACACAGATTTTGTCATAAAAGGTCTATGAATAGAGAAGAGATAATAAGCCGCATCGCGCGGATTGACAGGGAATTGAAGAGCCGTAAGGAGGATACGGGCGCGCTTGCCGCATACAACTCGGGCAGGAAAAAGCACAAAAAACAGATGGCGTTCCACAGGTGCAAAAAGCGCAACCGCTGGGTGTTTGGGGGCAACCGTTCGGGAAAGACCGAGTGCGGCGCGGTGGAGGCAATCTGGATGCTTAGGGGAATACACCCCTACCGCAAAAACAGAAAGGACGTCTTCGGATGGGCGGTTTCGCTTTCGCAGCAGGTGCAGCGCGACGTTGCACAGAGCAAGATTTTAAAGTACCTGCCAAAGAGCTGGATAGCCGAAATTACTATGCTTTCGGGCAGAAAGGATTCGCCCTCTTCGGGCATAATCGATCAGATAAAAATCAAAAACGTTTTCGGCGGAATATCCACGCTGGGCTTTAAAAGCTGCGACCAGGGAAGGGAAAAATTTCAGGGTTGTTCGCTCGATTTCGTGTGGCTGGACGAGGAGCCGCCCAAGGATATATACGAGGAATGTCTTATGCGCGTTATGGATAAGCGCGGGGATATTTTCGGCACTATGACGCCCCTCAAAGGCGAAACCTTTATATACAACGAGATATATCTCAACCGCCGCAACAATCCGCAGGTGTGGTGCGAGTTTATGAGCTGGGAGGACAACCCATATTTAAAAAAGAGCGAGATAAAGCTGCTGTCGCAGTCAATGGATTCGTCCTCACTCGACAGCAGGCGGTACGGCAAATTTTCGCGCGGGGCGGGACTGGTCTATCCCGAGTTCGACAGCGCGGTGCACGTCATTCCGCCCATTGTACGAGCCATAAAAGTCTAACCCTAAATACGGCTAAAATAGGGCAAAAATGCCCTAAAATGGGGCATATATGGGGGTTTAGACTTTTCATAGGAACAAGGATAAACACTCACTGCCACAAAGGATAGAACCCTAAATGGGGGTTAGAGTTGAAAGTGTATTCTATGAAAAGTCTAAATTTTGGGCTTTTCCGACCTATGAAAAGTCTAAATATAGTTCTAAAAGCATTTTAGAAACGATAAAAATGCGCTAAAATTTTATGCGCAATCAAAGCCATATTAGGACAAAAGAAGGATATAGAAATTCTAATTGGACAGAAAAACAATCACTCTCCCAGTTGTGGCGAGGAGTGGACTCATGCACATAAACAGCTTGTTTGCGTCACCTGTCGGCACTCACGAGGCAATATTTAACTTCTATCCCTGTAAGTATCATTTTATTTTTTCGATAAAAAGTTATTTATATGTATTAAAATATTGACTTCACAATACTAAAATGGTATAATGAAAATATATTTACAAGGAGTATTGGATATGGCTTTCTCTTATAAACCGCTTTGGAAGTTGCTCATAGATAAAGATATGAACAAAAAGGCTTTGATGAGCGCAACGGGAATATCGAAATCCACTATTGACAAAATGGGTAGAGGTGAAATTGTATCTCTCGAAATTATAGATAGGATTTGTAACTATTTTCATTGCAAAGTAGAAGATGTACTTGAGCATATTCCTAATGTTTAACCTTTAATCATATCAATTACGGAGACTCACCATGAAAAAATATAAAGTCATAGATCTGTTTGCCGGAGCTGGAGGCTTAAGCTATGGTTTCGCTCAAACAGATAGATTTCTAATTGTTGCTGCGGCAGAAATTAATGAAAATGCAAGAAATACATACAAAAGAAATATTGCTCGCAATACACCCAACTTTCTATTTATTAAAAATGTCATAGGGTGCGACTTCGCAACAATCAGTCAGGAGTTGGGTGGAATTGATATCGTTATAGGAGGTCCGCCTTGCCAAGGATTTTCGAACGCAAATAGACAAAAAAATAATATCATCAGTTTAAATAATGGTCTTGTAAAAGAATATTTTAGAGCTATTAAACAAATTCGCCCTCTTGCTTTCGTAATGGAAAATGTTAGCATGTTGCGTTCTGATGTACATAGATTTTATGAATCCCATAAAGACAATGCTGAAATTGAAGAGCTTATTTGCCAAGGGCATAATATACCTAAAAGACTTGACTCGATTGTAGTCGCAGACAGTTCATTTGATGGCATAGATTATGAGCATGCAGATATCATTCCTGTCAATGATTATATTTTTCCGCAAAACTTGCTTCAATTGCTTTCCGTCTTGCTCAAAAATATAAATAATCCACGCCGACTGCCCAACTATATTAAGAAAAACAAAAAAGCTATCATCGCCAATATTGATAGTTTTACTCAAAACATTGCGGCACCTACTACTGCGCAGCAAAACATAATTAATAAATTAGTAGTAATAAAAAATGCAATCGATTCTAACGAGATTGCTCCATGCGAGGACGACCTAAAATCTGTAATAAAGTTACAAAAGGCACTGGCTACTATTATTGAAATAAAGCAGAATGAACTCATAGGAACATACCGTCTAATGGATTCTGGCATATTATATTTCGATGTAAATTCTTATTCGGTAATTGATTATATCAATGCTATATTAGGTGACGAGTATACGCAGAACGGAGATGTTATTCATGCCGAATGGTTTGGTGTGCCGCAAGAACGCCGAAGATACATAATTATTGGTTTAAGGAATGACTTGTTTAAGAAAGATAAAGTATCACTGCCTACTTCACCTCAAAAGACGCATATATTTACTGTAGGCGATGCTATATCGGATTTAGAGAAGTATACTGCATGTTATGATATAGAACATTCTCCAATTCCTTACACAAATGAAGAGACATTATCAGAATATGCAATTGCAATGAGACAGGGTAGTGACGGCGTCAATAATCACATAACAACAAAAACAACCCAAACTGCACTTGATAGATTTAAATCAATAAAGCAAGGAGATAATTTCCACAGTTTAGATACGGATTTGAAAAGTACGTATTCGAAGCCCGAACGAACACAAAACACAATATATTTACGTCTCGATCCGACCAAACCAAGCGGCACAGTTGTAAATGTAAGAAAGTCGATGTGGATTCATCCAACATTAGATAGAGCCATAACCGTTCGAGAAGCTGCAAGACTTCAATCCTTCCCCGATGCATTCGTATTCGTTGGCTCAAAAGATTCGCAATATCAGCAAGTTGGTAACGCCGTCCCTCCGTTACTTGCCAGAGCAATTGCAGAAAAAGTTCTTGAAAATATTGAGTAATATTTTGTAAATATAATTCAATATCCCAATATATGCTTGCAAATATTTTCCGTATTTTGCAGGCATTTTTTATATTTCTAATACTATACTGTGATAATATTTTGTAAATATTATGTAAAATATGAAAAATATTGTAAAATATATTGCAAAACTATTGACAGACATAATGTCGGTCTGATATAATATTTTCAAAAATATTGCGAGAGGTAATTTTATGGAAACAAAACGTGAGAAATTTGTGCGCCTTGCCGAAGCTCGTACCAATAAGATTATTGATATGTTGCAACTACTTGGAAATTGTTCTAACTCGAGTGCGTACGATTACACACAACAGGATGTTGAAAAAATATTTTCTGCAATAGAACAAGAAATGCGTGAGGCAAAGAAGAAATTTAGCAAAATCGAAAGCAAAAAAAGCACTCGTTTTACCTTGGATAAATAATGGAGGAACCGTTTATGAAATCACTGATGCCGATACCTCAAAATTTTAGGAATAACGTTGACTGGATTTTAGGTGCATATACCGATGCAGATGTTACGTTCCCTAATGGTTTTCAAAAGGATGCAATTCAAAATGCTGTAGGGGCGCGTAAATATAACAAGTGGACAAATTGGTCGTGTGATATTTCCGTAACTGAAACACCATATGGACAATATGTTGTTGTTGAAGATTGTGGCACAGTAGGTTTAACGGGTAAAAATGCTCCTGGAACGGAAGTTAACGAGATGATGGCGCGCGGAGAAGTTCTGTCGCCTACTGAAAGATTGTCTCGTTTTACTTCTATGTTTAACTCTGGCGGCAATACCACCGGAGGCGGATTATTTGGTGCGGGTAAAAGTGTGTATTCTGTTGCATCTACAGACTATACTTACTATTTCGACTCACTTCGTGAAGATGGAATTTATGTAGCAAATGTCAATAACAACGGACAAGTGTATCCTCTCGCTTTTGAGGGCGATGAAGCCGCAAAATTCATTCTTAGTGAAACTGGCTTATCTCCCAAAAACTCAATTGGCACACGTGTCATTATAAAATCTCCCAAAACTGAGCTTGTCGAATCTATTAAATCCGGCGAGATAATACCTTTTATTCAAGAATCTTGGTGGCGTATCATCCAGCGACTTGGAACAGGGTCGCATATTTCTGTTAACGGGATCCCCGTTGATGTTCCCCAAGATGTGACGAATGGTACTCATAATTTTGAGCTGTCCTCGCCCGAAACCTATATAGGTATCTATAAGGTGAAGCATTTCGGTTTTTATGTTTTCAAAAACGGCGGCAATCAGTGGAGCGGTCTCTCATATTATCGCAAGGGCATGAAAATTGGGGAGATAGAACTGAATGATATCCCAGAAAAAGTTAAAGGTAAATTTTGGGGATATATTGAGGTTGATGAAGTATGGGAAACCGAACTTGCCGATATTGAAGACAAGGTTCATTTTGGTGTTAGCAAAGGAAAAAGAAAAACAACCACCTATCAAAACCTTAAGAAATATTGCAATACGAAGGTACGTGCACTTCTTGTAGATTGGGGATTTATAAAAGATAAAGAAAGCGAGGATAAAAAGCTAAGGGACAAGCTTCAACAAATTGCAGAAGATATCCAAGATTTGTTTGACAAACTCGGTTTCGAAGATCTGGGCAAAGGTCCTCAACGTGCGGATTTTGATGTGCGTTGGCAAAATATCCAATATCCCACTCCTAATTCGGAACGAGTTTCTTCAGGCGATCAAATAAAATTTGCAGTCCGTATCAAGAGTTCATATATTACCGATAAAAGATTCGAATATAGATTGTATATAGAAAATCCGCAGAATGGCAATGTTGTACATACCCTGAGCAACAAAAAATTTACTATAAATGCTAACTCGATTTACACCGAGGATTTTTCGTTCGAAGTCGATGAGACAAATTCTGTTCGGTATTCCGAAAATAGAATTAAGTTAGTTGTAAAAGTAATTGGTAGCGGAAAGGAAAAACATAAAGAGCTGTCATATTTCTACGACATAGATAAACCTAACAATACCAGAGAAACGATTAGTCTCGTTTTACATGAATGTATTTTTCCACGCCAAGGACAGCGTCGTGTAAATTTTGGTGAAAGTTTGCAGAACTTGTCATATCGCATAGAGAATAAACGAAATCATGTTTTTAACTATAGACTTAATATCAGCGTCCATAATGCGAGTGATCCTACTTGCCCGAGAATTGCTGATGTAGCATACTTCACTGGAATTATTAATCCTTTTGAGGAAGTCATATCCCATGTAATCGACAAAATTGAATTCCCAGAGAATATTTATGCACAGTATCTATCTGAAGGCGTACTGGAATTACGTGCACGCCTTATCGCTAATGAAGATGACGATGAATACGAAAAGGGTGATAGAATTACAGCGTATTTCTTTAAAATATTCTTGAACTGCGATGAGAAGAATGGCAAAAATGATGCTTTTGAAATTAAAAGTGTAGATGCCCCTAATGACTATAGACGATCATGGAACACTCCCGGAACGGGACGGAGTATTTTTGTCAATGTGGGACACGCTGCATACTTAAGCCTTCAAGAATATCCAGAAGTACAAACCGAATATCTGAGAGAACAGATGCTCAAACAATATGTTCTTCTTTATCTTTCGGAAGGACGTTATGATATGTTTGGCGCGGCAGGAGCCGAATTCGCAGAGTTAGAACCGCAGGAAGCTGCCCCGCGTGTCATCGACAAAATCGAATCGGTCTATTATTCAAGTTTAAAGTGAGGTGCTAACTATGGGACATATAGTCTCTCTTGATGCAGAAGGAAGGCTTGTATATAAAGGGCTACTATCTTCGCAAGAAAAAGCAACTGTTGACGAAATCCTTAATGCGCTCAAGTCGGAAATTCCAGAAATTGAATCTGATTTGGCAAGTGAATATGGACAAAGCGTGTGGTACAAGTATAATCTTGGTCTTTTCCTCGGCGGATTGTTAGAAAAATACCAAATAACGATTGCCGAGAGACGCCAATTTTGGGACGAAATAAAAACTTTTGCAACCAAAGAAGAACGTAAACGCAATGAAGGAACAAATGCTGTTACACGAAGTTTTTATCAGCAGTGCTATATTCTTTCATGCCAAGATAAAGAAGTCGTAGAAAAATTAACCTGGCGCCAATGGCAAGATATTCTTGACCGTGTGGGGAATCGTGAAGACGAACGCATCTTTGTATGGATAAAGAATCTAACAGGAAAAATCCGTGAGGACGATTGGCGAGAATTCGAGAAAGCTCTGCACCTATATTTAAAGGAAAAAGATACAAGTGTCTTTACTGATGAGGAGTTGTTTTCAATCTATGATTCATTGTTAAAGATGTGTAAGGTATGGCGCGAACGATTTAAAGTATTTGAAGCCGAACATCCCAAATCCTTAAAAATAAAATCAAAAGGTGTTTGGGCAAAAAAGTATTATGCTTGTTGCTTTGACATTAAAAAAATACAACGGATACGGATTGTAACACAAGAAATCTGTGAGCAAGCGTTCCAAGAACTTATGGAAAAATAGAATAAAAAGACATAAAGTTTTTTTGCTTGGACACAGTGAATCAAATAATAAAAAAGTAAAGTTGGTACATAGGATGAAAATTGGTTTTTTTAATAAAAGACTATTAGGGAATTTCCTAAAGTGGGCATCGGCTATTTCGGTGGTTTTCACAACGGTATTGGCGTTCTTCGATTTATGCCCAAAAGTCAAATTGATTGTTTTTGGTTGCTTTTTAGGAACATTGTTATTGATATATGTCATATTACTTATTATGGCAAATGTAATGACTCGCCTAAAATTGAAGATTAACAACTCTATAGTCAATATTCGGTTTGATGATATTTTTAACCAACCAGAGTCGGATTTGAAGGTGATAGCATTTAATGAATACTTTGATACAAAAGTTGATGATGTTATTATTTCTAAAAATACGCTAAATGGAAAATACTTGCTACAACTTGAACAGCCGATAGAAGAATTGGATGAGTTGATTGCTAATAGTACTTATATGCAAGACCGCATAGCGGGAAAGAATTCCAAAAGGAAAGCGGGAAAAATAGTAAGGTATAAACTTGGTACAATTTATAAGAATAAAGATTATTTATTAGTGGCGTTGACGCATTTCGATGAAAACAATCGTGCGCAACTTACCCTACAACAGTATTCGGACTGTTTGATAAATATGTGGAATGAAATAGATAATCTTTACAACGGTCAAACAGTAACACTTCCACTGTTGGGTAGCGGGATAACAAGATTCAAGGACTGTCGGGATATCACGGACCAAGAGTTGTTGGAAATTATACTGTGGACTTACCGCATTAGCAAGGTTAAATTTACTTATCCTTCTTGTTTGAATATAGTTCTTGATGAAAGGAAAAAAGATAAACTCAATTTGTATAAATTGAAAGGAGAATAACAAATGACATATAGGACAAAAACATACATAGCGGGTGATTGGACGGGCGATAGCGATGCTATTAGTACGCTTTACAGATGGAAAAATAGTGGGTATTTAAATTTTGATTTTGTTGATGCGCATGAATTAACGCAAGCGAGGGATACAAGTTTAAATTGTAGTATTAAAAAGTCATTAAAAGAGCGTCTTGATGCATCCAAGACGTTTGTGCTTGTCGTTGGTGCAAATACTAAAGATTTAAGGGCGGGAAGCTGTTCATATTGTAACAGTTTAAATAGTTGGACAAGTACTTGCGCCAGAGGATACTCTGTTGATCGGAGAAATTACATCGATTATGAGTGTGAAAAAGCAAAAGAAGCGGGAATTAGAATAGTTGTTTTATACAATTACTCAAACGTTTATCGTGATAAATGTCCAGATTCGCTTCGTTGTACAGGCACACATGTTGCTATGATTAGCGATGGAAGATGGGACTACGCTTCAATTAAAAAAGCGATTGAAGGATGAGGGGAAAGTAATAATGAAACGCAAATGCTATATTTCGTATAAATTTGAAGATAAGCACTATAAAAAACGAATAGTAGATAAATGGGGAGGCGAAGATTTTATTGATCGTTCACAGCAAGAGATAATTGATTCGGATGATCCTGAATACATAATGCAACAGATAAGAGAGCGTTATTTAAAGGACTCAACGGTTACTATCTTTTTAATTGGTACAAAAAGTGGTGAAAATTATAGAGATCCAGAGGATATAAGTAAAGGATACGATAGTCAGATAATTATCCGGCGCGAAATCACATCTTCATTATATAATGGCAATGGGAATAGTAGGAGTGGTTTGCTTGGTGTGGTTCTGCCTGAAATGGAATCAAAGATTTATACGGGTAAATCAACTTGCGAATGCTGTGGAGCTACCGTAACATTTGTCAACATTAATAATGATACGGTTATTAAGGAATTTGGACAGAACTATTATTTAAAGAAGCACGCTTCATCTAAATGCACGCATTATGGTGAGGATGATAGGTATGCCGTTTTAGTGCGTTATAGTGAATTTATGTCAGACCCTGAAAAGTATATCGAAATGGCTTTTGAAAAAAGAAGTATGCCTATCGCGCAGAATGTGAGAGTTCGTAATTTTGAATAAATTAGTTGTATAATGAAGAATGTCGACAATTTGGGAACAGATTGCCGAATTGTTATCCTGAACCAGCCTTTGCAACGTAGGCGAAACGCGAGAGCTAAACTAAGAATGGCTCTGGTAAAATATTTATTTTCTATATTCGCTTTGTACCGCGAGTACTAACGGTAGCCCAAGATGGCTACCGTTTTAATTTTTATTGACTTTTATAGGGCGGGAGATGCTCGTTTTTACCTTTATCTATCGTTCTTATTTCTGTTTAGACTTCTCATAGGTCAAGCGGTGGCTGGAGGACGAAGGCGGCAGAATTTTAAAGCAGGTTGCGGGCAAGGCGGCGTATTCCGCAACGCTCGTCAAGTACGCCGAGCTCATCTGCAAAAAGCCCTTTGCACAGGGCGCGGTTATACTCGATAAATCTTAAAGAGTAAAGGAGGCGCAATGAAAGTTATAGACGTTATATGCCGCACTATGCGCCTTGTAGGCAGAAGCGACGCCGCCGACCTCATTGAGTCGGCGGCTGCCGTGAACGGTGCGGAGCAGGCGGAGGTTTACGGCGAGGAAGACGGACAGAGCGGGGCGGAAGCGCCCGTTGTTCCCGATGAGGTTAAGCGGCTTAAACGCGCCTTTCTCACCTACCTGAATGCCGTGCTGGACGAGCTTGCGCGCGGCTACTTTCCGCTGGACACCGAGGAGGAGATGAGCAGCGAAAGCGGGGTGTACGCCTTTGCTGATTTTTTAAAGGCTCCTTTGAAGATAAACCGCGTAACCGAGGCGCAAAACCCCGTTGAATGGCACATATCCCCCAACTATTTGCACACAAAGGCAAAAAAGGTGACCGTTTCATACGAATACGCACCGCCCGTTCTGGGGGAGGACGACGAGTTTTTCTACCCCGTGTTTGCGGTGGGCGAGAGGCTTGTGGAGTACGGTATGGCGGCGGAATATTTTCTGGTTGCGGGCGACGGCACGGGCTATTCCGCGTGGGAGAGCAAGTACCGCAACGAGATTGAAAACCTGCTTTCGCGCAGCTCGGTAAAGAACCGTATTCCGCCCAGGAGGTGGATATGATAGCGCACGCCCGCAACTCGTTCGGCGGGCTGAAAACGCAGACGCAGACGACCGTGCTGATAGGCGGAAACGAAAGCTTCTGCGCTGAACGCTTCGGGTACAAAATGACTGAAAAGGGCTTGGAACCGGGGCTTGTTCCCGTCGAGGTGGAGCCCGTTGCGAAGATTGCAAATCTGGTTTACGCGGAGTATTTCTACGCGCTCGGCTTCACCGCCTTCGTCACTGAATACGGAGCGGTAACGCGTTGGAATTCAACCGATTACGCCAGTCTTAAGACGGCGGCGATAGTCAATCCCAACCCGCCTTTCGTGGTGGCCTGCGCGGACGGCGACGAGCCTACTTACGCGGTCATCGGGGGCACCAAGATTGCCATATTCAAGGGCGCGGCGGTCAGCACGCACACCCTGCCTTACAGAATGCTCGGCGGCACTTATCACTGCGGCAGAATTTTCGCCGTGGACAAGGACGACCCCTACGTTATCAGGTGGTCGGGCTTCGAACTGCGCGACTGGTCGCTTGCAATTGACGCGGGTGGTCATATGCGCATAAGTCCCAGGGGCGGCAAGGCGCTGTGCATAGTCGAGCTGGGCGAAAAGCTGATTGTCGTCAGGGAGAGGGCGCTCACCGTTCTCAATGCTCTGGCGGACGCGCGCCATTTCCGTCTTGTGCAGTACGGCAGCGTTGTATTGCCCGCGGTAAAGGACAAGACTGCCGTGGTTGTCGGCGGCAAGCTGTGGCTGTGTGCGGCGGACGGTTTGTACGTTTACGACGGCTCCGCGCTTTCGCGTGTGGAGGTGGATACGTGCGGAAAGAGCTATTCGTTCGAAAGGACGGCGGCGTTTAAGGACAGGTATATCTACATCACCTGCACCGACGACGGCGGAGAGCGTTGTATTCTGGAGTACGACACGCTGACGGGCGCAACCGTAAACTTTGCAAAGGGCGGCAATATGCCGTTCGGCGCGGGCGAAGACTTATACTGCCTTGCAGGCGAAAGGGGCACTACGCTCAGTCTACTTACAGTGGGGCTGGAGGACGAAAACCGAGTGTGGACTTCGCGCAATATCGACCTCGGCACGGACCGCACCAAAACGCTCAAGTACGTCACCTTGGAGGGCGAGGGCAATTCGGAGCTTGTAATCTCCTGCGACGGGCGCACGCGTACCGTCAACGGCAAGGGAAAGACCTATGTCGGCGAGGTGGGCGTCAACTTTACTTTCAGCATAAGGGGTACGGGCACGGTTGCACGCCTTGCCGCGGAATGGGAGGTGCGCAAATGACTTTCGATATTATCGTCATAAGCGAGGAGGAAGCTGAAAAGCTCGAACCCGTAAGGCTTAAGCTTTTGCGCACGGCGCAGCAGAAGAAGAACGAGCTGGAACACAAGCTGCAAGCCGAGCTTGCCGAACAGAAGCGGCTGACCTATGCCAACGGCGTGGAAAACTCGACCATATATAGCAGGGTTTCCAGGGCGCTCACGGCGGAGTACGAATACCAGGTGGAAATACTCAGGGAGCAGCTCATTTTCAATATGTCGCTCAGAGAGCCGACCAACCCCGACGAAACGGGCGGAAGCGGCAGCGACAATTCGGCGTATCTCGTGGACTACGAGCTTTCGTATCTGGAAAGGTACATCGCGGTCAGGGATTACTATATGACTATTGAGGATCCCAACGAGCGGCTTGCGCTGTTGCGGGCGGACAAGGTCGCGCAGGATTATCTGGGCACGTACTACAATCTGCTATTCGATTATCTTTACACGTTCACCAAATAAAAGGCGGGGCGCGGGCGGCAAAAATTGCCGCCCGCGCTTTTTTCGTTGCCCGCTTTTGCTTTACTTTTCACGCCGTTTATTTTATAATTGTGAATATGGTTGTAGCGAATGGTTGGAAAGATTACCGCATAATCGCCACGGGCGACGGAATGAAGCTTGAAAAATGGGGAAACGTGACTTTGCTACGTCCCGACCCGCAGGTCATCTGGCACGCGCAGACCGACCTTTATTCCCACCCCGGAATAAACGCCGTCTATCACCGCAGCGAAAAGGGCGGAGGCGGCTGGGAAGTGAAAAAATCTTTCCCCCAGCAGTGGAACGTTAACTATAAAGATTTAACCTTTTCGGTCAAGCCGATGGGCTTCAAGCACACTGGGCTGTTCCCCGAGCAGGCAGTCAACTGGGATAAAATGCGCGCTCTTATCGACGGTGCAAAGGCGAAAAATACCGACGGACAAATCAAGGTTCTGAATCTGTTCGCCTACACGGGCGGCGCAACCGTTGCCTGCGCAAAGTCTGGCGCGGAGGTTGTGCACGTGGACGCCGCCAAAGGTATGGTGGAGCGTGCCGGCGAAAACGCGCGGCTTTCGGGTATTAACAGCGGCATACGCTACATAATCGACGACTGCGCAAAATTCGTCAAACGCGAAATACGCAGGGGCAATAAATACGACGCCATAATTATGGACCCGCCCAGCTACGGCAGAGGTCCCGGCGGCGAAATGTGGAAGATAGAGGACAGCTTATACGACTTCGTGCTGTCGTGTACGGAGGTGCTTTCCGACAATCCGCTTTTCGTGCTCATCAACAGTTACACCACGGGCTTGCAGCCCACCGTTATAAAAAATATTCTGTCGCTTACTTTGAAGGGCAGGGCGGGAACTTACGAAGCCTACGAGGTCGGCTTGCCCACGGACGAGGGCATAGCGCTTCCCTGCGGTTGCAGCGGAATGTTCGTCGGTCAATAAAAAAGGAATTTCTTATGGAAGAAAAAGACTTAATAATTTTGCACGAAGACAATCACATAATCGTCGTTTTAAAGCCGCAGAACGTGGCTTGCTGCCCCGACGAGAGCGGCGACGACAATCTTTTCGACTGCATAAAGCGGTATTTAAAAGTAACGTACAACAAGCCCGGCAACGTCTTTCTGGGGCTTGTGCACAGGCTGGACAGACCGACGGGCGGCGTAATGGTCTTTGCCAAGACCTCCAAGGGCGCGGCGCGTCTTTCGGAGCAGATGAAAAACGGCGGTTTCGAAAAACGCTACTTCGCGGTGCTGTGCGGCGTGCCTTCCAGAAAGCAGGCCACGCTTGAAAACTACCTGAGAAAGAGCTCGGTAAACAACACCGTTTACGTATGCACGCAGACCGAGGAGGGCGCAAAGTTTGCCGCTCTCGACTACGAAATAAAGGAAGAACACGGCGGGTTGTCGCTTGCGGAAATCAAACTTCACACCGGTAGAACCCACCAGATACGCGTGCAGATGGCTTCCATCAACTGCCCGCTTTACGGCGATATGCGCTACGGCGGAGAAAAGGCGGTAAAGGGTAAGCTTGCGCTGTGGGCTTACTCGCTGCGGCTTACCCACCCCGTCACGGGCGAAAGAATGCGTTTCGAAATCGAGCCGCCTATGGAAGAGGGCGTCTGGAAAAACTTCCATATCGAAGTATAAAAAATGCTTTCACGGAGTGAAAGTTATTGACAAGCGCGCGGCTTTTATAGTAAAATCAGTTTGTTATACGGAAATTTCTGGGAACAGGGTCTATATTATATGGAAAAACAAAAAAGACTTAAAAAAGGATTGTTATCGCTTTTAATCGCGCTGATAGTTGCACTGTCGGCGGTAGTGCTCGTTTTAACGGGCTATTCGTCCCCCGCGTATGCGGCGGACCGCTACGTGGAGCTTGACGGTAACTCCGTTTTCTATACCTCGATCAGGGGCGCGGGCATAACCTGCACCGAAGAAAAGACGGTGGAGGGCGACGACAACGCTCACCGCTATACTCTCTTTCAGATAGGCGAGGATCAGACCGTTTCCTACCGCCAGGCGCTTGCTTACTCGTGGAAGACGGGCAACAAGAACGACGACGGCATTTACAGCAGCACGGACGTTACGGATCATACTTTCTCTATGGAGCTGTCGTTCGAAAACACTGCGTTCAAGAAATTCATAATCAAATTCCAGTCCCAGCAGTACGTCCTCACCGAGGACAAGAAGAGCGAAAATTACCTTATCTTCACCCCTGCGGAGGAAGGCAAGGTTAAAATAAGCGTAGCGCAGTCGCTCGAAGAGAAGGAAGGAAAAATCGAAGAAGAGGTTGTGGACGGCGCGTTCACCGCAACCGAAAGAATTAAAATAAGCTTCGCCGAATACGAACACGGCGATTACCCGCTTTTAATAAACGGCGCGCCCGCAACGACGGCGGAGGGCGGCAAGGTCTGCTTCAAGAACGTTTACCGGCACTTTGCAACCTACGTACCCTCGGGCGATACTGCCGTAACCCCCTTGACTTTCAGTGCGGAATTCGAGGACAACGCGGCTGAAAAGACCGCCGAAATGGTGCTTTACGACATCAACGGACAGTCCTTCGAAATGCACAGACAGGGCAACGACTATAAGATAAAGGACACTGCGGCGCCCGTTATCTGCTTCAGCGAAACGCCCTCCTACCTCGAATACGGCAAGGCGATAGGTCTTAAATACAAGACGATAGACGTAATTGCTTCTTCGCCCCGTTCCACGGCTTACTACTACGTTTTAACCGGCAAGCAGTACGCTTCCGATAAATTTATCTACGACAAAATAGATTACTCCGAAGAGGATAAGAGCGACTCGACCGAAGGCGAGGGCGAGAATAAGGAGGAGGATAAGGACGCGGTCGAAAAGGTAAATCCCTTCATTCAGATTTCGTCGTCCAGCTCCAACATAAGAATAATCAGAGATTCCAACACGTTCATTCCCTCAAGACTTATCGACGAGGGCAACGTTTACGGACTGGTTAAACTCTATTACGAAATATCGGACGTTTCTGGTTCCAACGCGCAGAAGGACGTTGTATTCGTTGACTGGTACGCCAAGGACGAAGCGCTTGTGAACATCTACGACGAGAAGAATACGGAAGGCGTTTCCAACTTCCTTAAACTTATCGACGACAAGCCCGGCGTTACCTTTGCAAGAGAGGGCGACGAAACGGTAGCGGATTACGAAGCCAGCATCAAGGCTTTCGAGGAAGCTTATCAGCTTAAAATCGACGAAGCGATAGCAAAGCTGGAAGACGGCAAGCTTTATGCGGGCGGCGGCAAGTTCTATCTTCCCGCGGTGGAATACGATTTTGTTGACGACTATTTCAACTACGGCGACTACAAATACTCGCTGTACTACAAGGGCAAGACGACGGGTTCCAACACCTCGCTCGATCCCAACCAGCTTGCGATAGATCTGAACGACGCGGACGTGACCTACAAGTTCAAACTATTCGTCACCGATTCTTTCGGCAGCCCTATGCGTTATCCCGCTTTGGACGACAGCGGCAAGCCCGTCTGGAAGGAAATAACCACGGACGACGTTTGGGACGAAGATTTCGAAACCCTGTTGCCTTCGTTCACCTTTGACGTAGCTTACAAGGAGGCGACGGCGGAGGACCCCGAAAATCTTTCGCTTGCCTACGTTGATACCACCTACAACGGCGTATCGTTCACCATAAAGGGAGTAAGCGACACCTATACCTCGCAGTACAAGCTGTACGTCTTTGACAGAAGCGCGTTCTACACCGATACGGGCATAACCATCGGTTACGACCAGTTCAAAGAGGCTATCGCAAAGCTGTTCAACAACGAATATGAGAACAACGGCACCAAGCTTGAAAATACGCGCAAGTATTTCACTACGGTAAAGGTTGCTGCGGAGCTTCTGGAAACGGACGAAAATTACGAAGCTTTCAAGGCGCTCAACTGGAACGCAACGTCCATTTCGTTCACTCCGCAGTCGGTGGAAGATTTCTACGTTGTGGAGCTGACGCTCACCGACAAGCGTTCGCAGCTGCAGAGCAAGAATTACGCAACGGTTGCGGCTTCGGTGCAGACGACCCCGCTCAAGGGCGAAAGCGACTGGGTGGAAAACAACGTTACTTCCATAGTTCTTTTGTCGGTTGCGGGCGTGTGCCTGGTTGCGCTCATCGTACTTCTCATAATCAAACCCAAGGATAAGGGCGACATCGATACGGTTTATTCCGAGGTTGAAGAAAAGAGCGCCAAATCAAAGAAGAAGAACAAAAAACAAAACTGATTAAGTATAATATAATAATGTATATAGGGCTTCCGTGCGGTATGTGCAGAAGCCCTTTTATATAGTCTGCAAATGTTAAGTTATGTCTTTTTATGTAAAGTATTGACAAATTTCATACTGGGTGATATAATAGCGACGTACGGGCGGAATATTTAACGCGTCCGTGCGAGAGGGAATAACTTATATGGGTAAAGAATACTCCTTAAGTCATTTTGAATATTTCAAGGACAGGGATTTAAGCCACTCTCTTGACACGTTAACGGGCATATTGAACAGAGAAGCGTTAATGGGCTACGTCAACTGGCTTATCGAGAACGACAGAAAGTTCTCGTTTTTCCTCGTGGACGTAGATAACTTCAAGAACGTAAACGATACGTACGGACACCTTGTCGGCGACATAGTAATTTCGCAGATGGCGGCTTACTTTGTAAAGATGTCGGGCAAGCAGGGTGTAGTGGCGCGTTACGGCGGCGACGAATTTATAATTCTTTGCGAGGACGTTGCCGAATACAACGACGTCTGGAAAATCGGTCACGAAATAAATATGCGCATAGGCGGCATCGTTTTCGAAGGTATTCCCAACCTTGCGATAACCGTTTCTATGGGTATTGCACGTTTCCCGCTCGACGCAAAAACTCCGCAGAAGCTTATGGAAACTGCGGATAAGGCGCTCTACCGCGCCAAGATGAAGGGCAGAAACTGCTTCATCATCTACCTGCCTGAAAAGCACGCCAACATCTCGCTCAAAAAGGAGCGCGACAAACAGCAGACGCAGATGCAGCTCACCTATACGCTGTTCGGCAATCTCACGGCGTGCGGCGAGGATATTTCGCTTGCCATAAACACCGTTTTCAAAAGCTTTATTTCCTATTATATGTTCGACCATATCTGTCTGGAAACGCCCAAGAACATCAACCACAGCGTTGTGTTCACGCTCTCCTCGCAGAAGCAGTTCAAGCATATCCCCATTGAGATGATTGATTCGCTTATAAACTCCGCAGGCTATATAAGTCTGAACAACGTGGAGGGACTGAACGAGGATTCGTACGGCAACATAATCAAGGAGTACGCAAAGCAGAATATCAAGTCTACGCTCTACTGCAAAATAACCTCTTACGGCGTAGATTACGGCTATATCCGCGTGGATACCTGCAACACGGCGCGCATCTGGCAGAACACCGAAATTGCTATGGTTATGACCGCGGCAAACGTTATCGGACTGCTGTTGCACTACCAGAAAAAGACGCTTGAAGATTTGCCTCTTGTAGTCCCCACGGAAGCGGGCAGTATAGAATAATTCAATATAAAATTTAACGGCGGTTGCGGCTTTTCGCAACCGCCTTTTCAATTTGTTTAAAAAGCCGTCCGTACATAAATATTGTTATCACGCTTGATTTTTTATACAATATATGGTATAATTGCTTATAGTGGTAAATTTTTACCGCGCTAAACGGACTAACGGGAAAAGGTTATGGCAGAGAAGAGTTACAACGCGGACGATTTAAGGGTTTTAGAGGGGCTGGAAGCGGTGCGCGTGCGCCCGGGTATGTACATCGGGTCCACCGGCGTAAAGGGCTTGCACCACATTCTTTGGGAGATTGTGGACAACGCAATCGACGAGGCGGCTAACGGCTACGCCGACGAAATTTCGGTCATTCTCCACGCTGACGGCTCGGCTTCGGTCGAGGACAACGGCAGAGGTATGCCCACGGATATAAACACCAAAACGGGTATGTCGGGCGTCGAACTTATATTCACAAAGCTGCACGCGGGCGGCAAATTCGACAGCGGCAACTACGCCTTTTCGGGCGGTCTGCACGGCGTTGGCGCGTCGGTTACAAACGCGCTTTCCAAGTGGCTAAACGTGGAGGTGTACCGCAAGAGCGTGTACACTATGGGTTTTACTTCCACGTACGACGCAAAGCAGAAAAAATGGCTGTGCGGTATACCCACCTCGCCGCTCACAAACACGGGCAAAAAGGCGGATAAAAAGGGAACGCTTGTAAGATTTATGCCCGACGAAGAGGTGTTCGAAACGGTTGAGTGGAGCTACGAAACGGTTGCAAAGCGCCTCAAAGAGCTTGCCTTTCTGAACAAGGGCGTAAAGATAAATTTCCGCGACGAGAGGCCTCACTTTAAAATCGAAACCGAAACCTCGGACGACGGCGAGGAGGTGGCAACCAAAATCGCCCTGCCTCCGCGCGAGCCGCTCACCTTCAAGTTCGACGGCGGTCTTGTCGATTTCGTCAAGTACCTGAACGACGGCAAAATTGCGCTCTACGAGCAGCCTTTATACTATTCGGCAATCAAGGACATACAGGTAAAGGGCGCGCCCGCGGGCAAAATCAAAATCGAGTTTGCGCTTGCGCACACCAAGAACGACGACGAAAGTCTGTACTCTTTCGTCAACAATATTTCCACCGTTGAGGGCGGCTATCACGAAATAGGCTTCCGCAACGGACTTTTAAAGGCGGTAAACGACTACGCGCGTTCGTCGGGCGTACTGAAATCCAAGGACCCCGCGTTCGTCGTGGACGACATAAAGGAAGGTCTGACGGCGGTACTCACCGTGCAGATGAACAACGTGGAGTTCGAGGGTCAGACCAAGACAAAGCTGGGCAACCCCGAAGCCAAAGCCCCCGTGGAAAAGGCGGTAATCGAAGGGCTTACGCAGCTTATGAACACGCGCGGCAACAAAACCACCTTCGACGAAATCGCAAAGAAGGCAAAGTTTGCGGCTGACGACAGAATAAAGCATCGCGCGGAAAGGGACGTTGCAAAGGCGGCTTCCGAAAACGACGGTCTGAATTTAATAGGCAAGCTTGCGCCCTGCTCGGGCAAAAACCCCGATATGAACGAGCTGTTCATAGTCGAGGGCGACTCCGCAGGCGGTACGGCAAAGCAGGCGAGGGTAAGACAGTTCCAGTCCATTCTGCCTTTGAGGGGCAAGCCCTTGAACGTGCAGAAAAAGACGGCTTTACAGGCGTTGCAGAACGAGGAAATCAAGACGCTTGTTTCGGCGATAGGCGCGGGCTTCAACCGCTCCTTCGAGGTGGAAAAGACAAGATACAAAAAGGTAATAATTCTTTCCGATGCAGACCAGGACGGTATGCATATCCGTTGCATACTCTTAACCTTCTTCTTCAAGTATATGCGCGATCTGGTTGCGGCGGGCTACGTCTATATAGGTATGCCGCCCCTCTACAAGGTCTACAAAAAGGACGTGGTGGAGTACGCCTACGACGACAAGGAGCTTGACGAAAAGATTAAAAAGGTAGGCAAGGGCTATTCGCTTCAACGCTACAAGGGACTGGGCGAAATGTCCGCCGAACAGCTTTGGGAAACGACTATGAACCCCGCAACGCGCAACCTCATTCAGGTCACGCTTGAAGATATTGCGCAGGCGGCGGAGATGATAGAAATGCTTATGGGCGACAAGGTAGAGGGCAGAAAGCAGTTCCTCAACGAAAACGCCGACTTCAACAAGGTGGACGGCTTTATCGAAAAGGTAAACGTCGTCAAGCAGAATACGGGCGCGGAAGAGGTGTAAGGTACTATGGCTAAGAAAAGGGACGACAACTTCCAGACTTTCATTCCGCAGGGCAAGGTGTTCACCACTCCGCTCGAGGAGGTAATGCCGCAGTCAATGCTGCCGTATGCGGAATTCGTCATACTCGACAGAGCGCTGCCTCGCGTCGAGGACGGACTCAAACCCGTACAGAGGCGCATACTCTACACGATGGCGGAAATGGGGCTTACCCCCGACAAGCCGCACAAGAAGTCGGCAAGAATTGTCGGCGACTGTATGGGTAAATATCACCCTCACGGCGACAGCTCGGTCTACGACGCTATGGTAAGAATGGCGCAGGACTTCAATATGCGCTTGACCCTCGTCAACGGACACGGCAACTTCGGCTCGGTGGACGGCGACCCCGCCGCGGCTATGAGGTATACAGAGGCAAGGCTGCAGCCGCTCGCGCTCGAGCTTTTAAAGGATATCGACAAGGAAACGGTACCATTTTCGTTCAACTTCGACGACAGCTTGCTGGAGCCCGATATTCTCCCCGGCAGATACCCCAACCTGCTTGTCAACGGCGCAAACGGCATAGCCGTAGGTCTTGCTACAAACATACCCACGCACAACCTCTCGGAAGTTATCGACGGCGTGTGCGCGTACATAGATAACCCCCGCATATCGCTGAGCGAAATGATGAAGATTATCCCCGGCCCCGACTTCTCGACGGGCGGCTTCATCATCGAAAACGAGCTTAAACAGGCATACGAAACGGGCAGGGGCAGGATAACCCTGCGCGCCCGCTACTCGGTGGAAAACGGCGAAAACGGCAAGAAGGAAATAATCTTTACCGAGCTTCCCTACCAGACAAACAAGGCAGAGCTTTTGAGAAAAATTATGCTCCTGAAAGAGGACAAAAAAGAAGCTCTTGCCGGCATTGCCGACATAGTGGACGAATCCGACCGCACGGGTATGAGGGCGGTTATATACTGCAAGAAGGACGCCGACGTAGACTCCATTTTAAACTTCCTGTTCAAGTATACGGATCTGGAATGCACGTTCGGTATCAATATGGTTGCAATCGCGGGCGGAAAACCCCAGCAGCTGGGGCTTATCGACATAATCAAGTACTACGTCGCATACCAGCGCCAGGTCATTATCCGCCGCACCAAGTACGAACTGAAAGAAGCCGAGGCGCGCTGCCACATATTGGAGGGCTTGATTATCGGCGTGCACAATATCGACGAGGTCATAAAAATAATCAAATCGTCGGAGAGCACGCCCGTTGCGCGTATGCGTTTGATGGAAACCTTCGCGCTGTCGGACAAGCAGGCGCAGGCAATTTTAGACTTGCGACTCGCGCGCCTTGCCAAGCTGGAAATCGAAAAGCTGGAAAAGGAGCTTGCCGAGCTCAAAGTGCGCATCGAAAGACTCAAAGCCATACTCGCCAGCCGTGACGAGCAGATGGCAATCGTCAAGAGCGAGATGCGCGAAATCAAGAACAAATATCCCTGCCCCCGCAAGACGCAAATCGTGCCAAACATAGGGGATATAAAGGTGTTCCGTCAGGACGTCAAACGCGCTTCCACCGACTGGGTGCTCACCATTACTGCGGGCGACAATATCAAGTTTGTCGATAAGATAGAGTTCGACCAGAAGCGCAAAAAGCCGTTGCCTCCCGCGTACAGAGCGGATACGCTGTACAAGCAGACCGTAACCGCGCGCTCGGACGGCGCAATGCTCATATTCACCAACTACGGCAACTGCGTGAGGGTGGATCTGAACGAATACGATTGCGCGGGTATGAACGCCGCGGGCGTCAAATTGAAAGAGTTTTACGACGCGGCTCTGCGCGGCGAAAAGCCGGTTAAAATCTTTGCCGTGGGCGAGCAGCTGCCCGAGGGCGATTTGCTGTTCTTCACGCGGCAGGGCACGGTCAAGCGCACCGCGTGGGCGGAATATTCGGTAAACCGTCCAGTGTTCCCCGCAATAAAGTTAAAGCCGGGCGACGAAGTTTTAACCGTTGAAAATTACGACGATAACGCCGACTGCACTATGTGCTTCGTCACGCGCGACGGCATATGCCTGAACGCCGACAAGGACGACGTGCCCCAGCAGGGCAGAGTGACGGGCGGCGTGAGGGGCATACTCTTGAACGACGGCGACGAAGTTGTGTTTGCAACGCAGTTCTACGGCGAGGGCGAGATAATAATAGTTTCCGACCTCGGCGCGGCAAAGCGCGTAATCGCCTCGCTCTTCCAGCCTATGGGCAGGGGCAGAAAGGGTATGATGATAGTGGACGGCAAGTCGCAGGTGCTGTTTGCCGACTACGTAACCGTTCCCTACAAGGTGGGCATAGTCCGCTCGGACAGCACCGTCACGGAGATGGATACCGAGGATATTTCCATCGAGCCGCGCCCTTCAAGGGGCAAAGCCCTGCCCGCCGCGGAAAACGTAACGGGGGCGGTTGCGCTCAAATACCGTTCGGAATACGAGGACGGAAATATGCAGATGACGCTTTAAAGCGCGCAATATATTTAAAGAATTTTTCCCCGCAGCTCGGTTTGCGGGGAAGTTTTTTCATAAAAAGCAAAATAATGCAAATTTTTCAAAAAAATGCTTTTACTTGACGGGCAAAATATAGTACAATGTTAGATGGACTAAAATAACCGTACCGCGTAGCGGTATGACCTCATTTCATAGAGTAAGGGAGTAACAAAAATGGGATTGCTTAATTTCTTATCCAATGCAGACAGCCGCAAGGCGGTTAGAAAGTTGGACAAGCTTGCAAAGAGGGTCGAGGAGCTGGAGCCCAAGTACGCCGCAATGTCGGACGAGGAGCTCAAAAGCCAGACCGGTATTTTAAAGGAAAGACTTGCAAACGGCGAAACGCTGGACGACATCTTATTCGACGCGTTCGCGGCGCTCAGGGAGGCAAGCTGGCGCGTGCTTAAAATGAAGCACTTCCACGTGCAGATAATCGGCGGCATATGCCTTCATCAGGGTCGTATCGCCGAAATGAGAACGGGCGAAGGCAAGACGCTTGTATCAACTCTGCCTGCATACCTCAACGCGCTCACGGGCAAGGGCGTGCACATCGTAACCGTCAACGACTACCTTGCAAAGCGTGACGCCGAGTGGATGGGCAAGGTGCATAAATTTATGGGACTTACCGTAGGCGTAGTCGTTCCCGGTATGGACGACGTGGAAAAGAAAAAGGCTTACGAGTGCGACATTTTATACGCAACCAATAACGAGCTTGGCTTCGACTACCTGCGCGACAATCTTAAAACCTCCATACCCGCAATGGTGCAGAGGGAACTCAACTACTGCATCATCGACGAGGTTGACTCCATATTAATCGACGAGGCGAGAACGCCCCTTATCATTTCGGGTAAGGGCGGAGAGAGCAGCAGACTTTACGAGGACGTGGACAGATTCGTCCGCACCCTGCACGGCGGCTTTGACGACGACAAGAAGGAAGCCGAAAACAAGGCTCCCGTCAAAAAGAAGAAAAACCAGCAGCTCACCGAGGAAGAGGAAGAGATTAACCGCAAGCTGGAAGCTATCCGCAAGGATATGGAAACGTGGGACTATATCATCGACCGTCAGGACAAGTCGGTCACCATTACCGAGCTGGGCGCGGCAAAGGCGGAAAAATTCTTCAATATCAAAAACCTCGGCGATATAGAGAACGCCGACCTCAACCACCACATTCAGCAGGCGTTGAAGGCGCACGAGCTGTTCGCCCGCGACGAAAGCTATATCGTCACGCAGGACGGCGAGATTATGATAGTAGACGAATTCACCGGTCGTCTTATGGTGGGCAGGCGTTATTCGGACGGACTGCACCAGGCAATCGAAGCGAAGGAGCACGTAAAGGTGCGCGAGGAGAACAAGACCCACGCAACCGTCACCTTCCAGAACTATTTCAGACTATACAAAAAGCTCTCGGGAATGACGGGTACCGCCAAGACCGAGGAAGCTGAATTCCGCACCATATATTCGCTTGACGTTGTAGTCATTCCCACCAACAGACCCATTCAGAGGGAGGACGAACCCGACGCAATCTTCGCAACCGTCGAGAGCAAAAAGAAGGCTATCGTAGAGGAGGTTTCCAAGCGTCACGAAGTCGGTCAGCCCGTGCTTATCGGTACTGTAACCGTCGATAAGTCGGAGGAAATTTCCAGACTTTTAAGAAGAAACGGCATCAAGCACAATATCCTCAACGCAAAGAATCACGAGCGCGAGGCGGAAATCGTCGCGCAGGCGGGACGTTACGGCGCGGTCACCATAGCAACCAATATGGCGGGGCGTGGTACCGATATTCTGCTGGGCGGCAACCCCGAGTACCTTGCCAAAAAGCGTATGCGCGAGGAGGGCTACGACCACGATATGATAGAGGTCGCAATCTCCTACGCCGACAGGGAATTCACCGATGAAGAAAAGACGGCAAGGGCGCGCTACGCCGAGCTGTATTCGATGTATAAAGCCGAAACCGACGCCGAGAAGGAAAAGGTTATCGAGGCGGGCGGTCTGTGCATACTGGGTACCGAACGCCACGAGTCGCGCCGTATCGACAACCAGCTCCGCGGTCGTGCGGGCAGACAGGGCGACGTGGGCGCATCCGTGTTCTTCATTTCGCTGGAAGACGACCTTGCAAAGAGATTCGGCGGCGAAAGATTAAAGGGCATATATTCCACGCTTATGGATGAGGACGATTGCCTGCAGTCCAAAATGCTTTCGCGCTCCATCGAGAACGCGCAGAGGGCGATAGAGGGCAGAAACTTCGGTATGCGTAAGCACACGCTGCAATACGACGAGGTTATGAACGAACAGCGTAAACTCATCTACGCCGAAAGACTGAACGTGCTGCGCGGCGGCGACGTTCACGAGCAGATTTTAAAGTATATTCCCGACTACGTTGAAAGCGTTGTAAACGAAAGCGTAAATACGGACGTTATGCCCGAGCAGTGGGACGAGGTTGCGCTCAACGAGGCGTTAAAGCAGAAGGTCTATCCCGACGAGTGCGAGTTCGAGATAACAAAGGAAATGCTTGCGCACTGGGACTACGAAGCGGCAATCAGCAGGATATGCAAGGAAGTCGTAAAGTCTTACGAGCTCAAAATCGAGAATATCGCAAGGGACACCAACGGTCAGGTTGACTTCCACCAGATCGAGCGCGACGAGCTTCTGCGCGCCGTAGACAGGTACTGGATTGACCACATCGACGCTATGGACCAGCTCCGCAAGGGCATAGGGCTTAGGGGCTACGCTCAGCAGGACCCCGTAATCGCCTACAAGGAAGAGGGTCACGAAATGTTCGACGAAATGATTGCGCGTATCCAGACGACGACAATCACCAGACTTTTAAAGGGCAGAATTGTCAGGGTGCCCGCAATGGCGCAGGGCAGACCCGCACCCGCTCCCGCAAGACCGGCGCAGCCCGCGGCACCTGCGGCTCCCAAGCCAGTAGACGAGAAGGGAAACTTTGTCCCTGAGGGCACGCAAATACACCGCCCTAAAAAATAACTTCTCCGTTTATAAGCGTCGCAATACGGTGTCGCGCTTACGTTTTGGCTCAGTCATTTACTTCATTGTAAACTCCTGTCGCCAAAGCCGCGCGCTCCTTGTCTTGCTCGCTTCTAATCGGAGGGACAGTATTTGATTTGATTAAGGATTTTTATGTTTAAAGCAGACGATTACAGATTAAGATTGAAAGCGCTTTCCGAAACGCTTGCGGAAGCCAAATACGCACTGGATATAGACAATCTGGACGAAAAGCTTGCGTATTTCAAAGCCGAGCAGGAAAAGCCGGAGGTTTGGCAGGATTTGGAAAAATCCAAGACCGTCGGGCGCGAAATATCTTCCATTGAAAACAAGATAGCCGCCTACCAAAAGGGCAAAACGGCAATAGAGGAAGCGCTTGCGTTCGTAGACCTCATAGAGGAGGCGGACGACGAAAGCCTTATTCCCGAGCTGGACGAAATGATTTCGGTGGCGGAAAACGACATAGAGGATATGCGCATACGCGCACTCTTAAAGGGCAAGTACGACGCAAACAACGCTATGCTCAACCTGCATTCGGGCGCGGGCGGCACGGAAGCCTGCGACTGGACGCAGATGCTTTACAGAATGTATCAGCGCTACTGCGAAAAGGTCGGATTCAAAGTCACCGAGCTTGACCTTGAAAACGGCGACGAGGCTGGCATAAAGTCGGTATCATTCCGCGTGGAGGGCGAAAACGCCTACGGCTTTTTAAAGGCGGAAAAGGGCGTGCACAGGCTTGTGCGCATATCGCCCTTCGACAGCAACAAACGCCGCCACACGTCCTTTGCTTCGCTGGAAGTTATGCCCGAGGTTGACGACGCCGGCGAAGTGGAAATCCGCGACGAGGACATAAGAATAGATGTCTACCGTTCGTCGGGTGCTGGCGGACAGAAGGTCAACAAGACCGAAACCGCTATAAGAATAACCCACTTCCCCACGGGCATAGTGGTTACCTGCCAGAACGAGAGAAGCCAGCTCCAGAACAAGGAAATGGCGTTCCAGTATCTGCGTGCGAAGCTTATAGAAAGGCAGATTGCCGAAAGGGAAGCGGCGGACGCGGAGATTAAAGGCGAAATCAAAAAGATAGAGTGGGGCAGTCAGATACGCTCCTACGTGTTCTGCCCGTACACGCTTGCCAAGGACCACCGCACGGGGTACGAAAACTCCAACATTCAGGCGGTTATGGACGGCGACATTCAGGGCTTTATCATAGACTATCTCAAAAAGACGGTCTGAAAAAACAGAGAGGTAAATAATTATGGACGGAATGTATAAGGAAGATTGCGAAGAGTTCGGCAAAAAGCTTTTAAAGCTTTACAACTTAAGGATATTCCCCAGAATGGGAAAGATTTTTGCGGATATGCTCTTCCAGTCGGGCGTTGAAGCGGGGGCATACGCCTGCTCGCTTGACGACGTTATGGATTACGGCGCCAAAGCCAACCTCGCCACTCAGGCGACTGTAAAACTCAACGAGGCGGCGTATATTTTGAGCGTAATGAAGGAAGCGGGTTACTACACGCAGGAAGAAATTTCGGAGCTTGAGGAGGCTATCGACGACCTTTTGCAGAACGTCAAGGGCGCGCTCGGTCCCGGATTCGGACAGCCTTACAGAATGTAATATAGAATATGTACGATATGAAAGATTTTAAAATCAAACACGACGCCGTTATACTCGGCATCGAATCTAGCTGCGACGAAACGGCTTGCGCCATCATCAGGGGGCGCAAGATACTGGCTGACTGCGTTATATCCTCCGCGGAGGAGCAGGCGCTCTACGGCGGAGTGGTTCCCGAAATCGCCAGCCGCGCGCACACCGACGTGGTTGACGAGGTAGCTTACCGCGCTATGAGCGAGGCGGGCATAACTCCGCAGGACGTGGACGCGGTTGCGGTCACCTACGGCGCGGGGCTTCTGGGCGCGCTGCTTGTAGGGCTGTCGTTTGCAAAATCGTTTGCGCACGCAATGAACATTCCGCTCATTGCGGTAGACCATATCCGCGGTCATATGGCGGCGGCGTATCTCGAAGACCCCGAGCTTAAACCGCCCTTTATCACCTTGCTTGCAAGCGGCGGACACACTGCAATTCTGCACACCAAAAGCGTGCTTAAAGCCGACGTTCTGGGCGGCACCTGCGACGACGCCGCAGGCGAAGCTTTCGACAAGGTAGCAAGGGTGTTGGGGCTTCCCTATCCCGGCGGACCCAACGTGCAGAAGCTTGCCGAGGGCGGAGTAAACTGCATAGACTTTCCGTCGGCTCTCGTCAAGCACGGCGACGGGCTCACTTTTTCATACAGCGGTTTAAAGACGGCGGTTATAAACTATATGCACAGCGCGGAACAGCGCGGACAGACAATCAAGAAGGAAAACGTTGCGGCGTCCTTCCAGTGCGCGGCAATAGACCCTCTCGTCAAAAAGACGGTGGAGTGCGCGCTCAATCTGGGCGTGCAGACGGTTACCGCGGGCGGCGGAGTCGTAGCCAACGACTATTTGAGAAAGACCCTTACGGACGCCTGCCTTTCCGCAGGCATAACCTTGGTTTTACCCGAGAAGAAGCACTGCACGGACAACGCCGCTATGATAGCCGCCGAGGGCTTGAACCAGTACTATGCGGGCAATTTTTCGCCGCTGTCGGTCAACGCCAAGGCGTCAATCCCTCTGAACAACAACAAATAGTTTTCGCGCAATTTTAATGGAGATAAAAATGTACAAGAAGGTAGACACTTCACTCAATTTTGTGGAGCGAGAAAAAGAGATAATAGAATTCTGGAAGCAAAACGACGTCTTTTCCAAGAGTATAGAAAAGAACGAAGGGGCGGAAGAATTCTCGTTTTACGACGGTCCTCCCACGGCGAACGGCAAGCCGCACATAGGTCACATTTTAACGAGGGTTATGAAGGACATAATCCCCCGTTACCAGACGATGAAGGGCAAGCACGTTTTAAGAAAAGCGGGCTGGGATACCCACGGTCTGCCCGTCGAATTGGAAGTGGAAAAGCTCCTGGGCATAGACGGCAAACCGCAGATTGAAAGCTACGGCATAGAACCGTTCATAAAGCAGTGCAAGCAGTCCGTTTGGAAGTACAAGGGCGAATGGGAAAAGATGTCCGACCGCGTAGGTTACTGGGTGGATATGGACAACCCCTACGTCACTTACGACGACAAGTATATCGAGTCGGAGTGGTGGGCACTCAAAGAAATGCACAAGAAGGGCTTATTGTACAAGGGGCACAAAATTGTTCCCTATTGCCCCCGCTGCGGCACGGCGCTCTCCTCGCACGAGGTGGCTCAGGGCTATAAGAACGTAAAGGAAAATTCGGTGGTTGCGCGCTTTAAGGTAAAGGGCAGCGAAAACCGCTATATCCTCGCGTGGACGACTACCCCCTGGACGTTGCCTTCCAATGTCGCGCTGTGTATGAATCCCGACGAGCCCTACGTGGAAATAGAGGCGGACGGCACGCACTATATAATGGCGGAAGCCCTTGTTGCACGCTTCTTCGAAGAATATAAAGTAATAGATAAAAAGCGCGGCAAAGAGTGGGAAGGCTTGGAGTACGAGCCGCTGTTCCCCGAAACCTCCGCTGAAATCAAGCGCATTTCCCCCGCAAGCGCAACGGCAAAGGCGCACTACGTTGTGTGCGATACCTACGTAACAATGGGCGACGGCACGGGCGTCGTTCACATTGCGCCCGCGTTCGGCGAGGACGACTATAAGGTCGGCAAAAGATACGGTTTGCCCGTCGTTCAGCTCGTCAACGAAAGGGGCTGCTTCGACGAAAGATTTGCAAGCTTAAACGGCACGTTCGCAAAGAAAGCCGACAAGAGCATAATCGAAAGACTGGAATCGGAGGGCAAGCTCTTCAAGGTTGTACCATTCGAGCACGACTATCCCCACTGCTGGCGTTGCGATACGCCGCTTCTGTACTACGCGCGTTCCAGCTGGTTCATTGCGGTCACGAAAGTAAAGGAGCAGATAATCGCCTCCAACCGTTCGGTAAACTGGATGCCCGAAACAATTAAAGAGGGCAGAATGGGCAACTTCCTCGAAAACGTCATCGACTGGGGCTTGTCGCGCGACAGGTACTGGGGTACGCCCCTGCCCGTCTGGGTATGTCCCGACTGCGGCGAAATAGAGGTTATCGGTTCCAAGGCAGAGCTCAAAGAAAAGTGCGGCATACCCGCGGACGGCGAAATAGAATTGCACCGCCCGTACCTCGACGACCTCACCTGCAAGTGCCCCAAGTGCGGCGGCAAAATGAAGAGGACGCCCGAGGTTATCGACTGCTGGTTTGACAGCGGCTCGATGCCCTTTGCGCAGTATCACTACCCGTTTGAAAACAAGGAGGTCTTCGACAAGACCTTCCCTGCCGACTTCATATCCGAAGCGGTTGACCAGACGCGCGGCTGGTTCTATACGCTGCTCGTCATCAACACGATATTATTCGGCAAAGCGCCCTTTAAAAACTGCATAGTATTAGGGCACGTCAACGATAAAAACGGCATAAAGATGTCCAAGCACAAGGGCAACGTCGTTGACCCCTGGACCATACTCGACAAGCAGGGCGCGGACGCGGTGCGCTGGTATTTCTACACCGGCTCGGCTCCCTGGCTGCCCTCGCGCTTCTACGAGGAGGCGGTTTCCGAGGTCCAGCGCAAGTACATCGGCACGCTGTGGAACGCCTACGCATTCTTCACGCTGTACGCCGACATCGACAAGTATGACCCTTCGAAGTACGACTTAAAGAAGTGCAAACTCACGCTTATGGACAAGTGGATTTTGTCCAAGCTCAACAGCCTTGTAAAGCTTGTGGACGAGCACCTTGCAAAATACGAAATCACCGAAAGCTCGCGCGCGTTGCAGGACTTCTGCGACGTTCTGTCCAACTGGTATATAAGGAGGGGCAGAGAGCGCTACTGGGGCAGCGAGATGACGGAGGACAAGGCGGCGGCTTACACCACGCTGTATACCTGCCTTGTAACGCTTGCCAAGATTTCCGCTCCGTACACGCCCTTCATTTCGGAAATGATATATCAGAATTTGGTGCCCCAGTTCTTTGCGGGTGAACCTGAGTCCGTGCACCTGTGCGCTTTCCCCGCCGCCGACGAAAAGGCGATTGATAAGGACCTCGAAAGGGCTATGGACGGGGTTACGGACATTGTCGTTCTGGGCAGAGCGGCGCGCAACGCGGGCAACGTCAAAAACCGTCAGCCGCTTGCGAAGATGGTGGTTGTCACCGCGCGCGATTTGTCGCTGTCCGGGGAAGAAACGGCAATAATACTGGACGAACTCAACGTCAAGGCTCTGGAAAAGGCGGACGACGCGGGCAAGTATATCAGCTATAAGTTAAAGCCTCAGCTCAAAACTCTGGGACCCAAGTACGGCAAAAAGCTGGGCGCGATTTCCGCGTTCCTTGCAAATTGCAATGCGGAGCAAGTTGTTGCGGCGGTCAAGAACGGCGGCGTTTACGAAATTCCCGATTTGGAAGTTTCGCTCCTTGAAGAGGACCTGCAGATTTTGACCGAAAGCGCCAAGGGCTACGTTGCGGCTGCCGATAAGGGCATAACCGTCGCGCTCGATACCGCGCTCACCGAAGAGCTTATCGACGAGGGCGTGGAGCGCGAGCTCATTTCCAAGATACAGAATATGCGCAAGGAAGCGGGCTTCGAGGTCACCGACCGCATTGAAATATACTTCACCGCGCAGGGCAGAGTGCTTAAAATTCTGCGCGCCGGTGCGTTCGCTTCCGCAGTGCTTGCCAACAAGGTGGAAGAGGGTGAACATTCCGGATTCACAAAAGAATTGTCCATTAACGGTGAAAAGGCGACCTTAACGCTTGTAAGGTAAGGTGTTTAAAGCATTAAAACAAATCAACGCTCATAGTTTATACTGTGAGCGTTTTTGATTTAAAAAAGGGTGACGAGGCAACAATAATTTCGGTCGGCGTGGACGGTCCCGCGGGCGAGCGGCTCAATTCCCTCGGCATAAAAAAGGGGCAAAGCGTAAGGGTAATCGCCTTTTCGCTCTTTTCGGGCAGCGTGCTTATCTCTGTCGGCTACAACCGCGTTGCAATCAGAAAGTCTGTCGCGCTCAAAATCGAGGTGGCGTAAATGGCGGTTAAACGCAAGGTTGCCAAAGCGGCGGCGGTAAACGAGAGGGAGTACGTTGTGGTGCTTGCGGGCAACCCCAACGCGGGCAAAACTACGCTCTTCAACGCGCTCACGAAAAGCCATTTAAAGACGGGCAACTTCCACGGCGTAACCACCGTGCCCGCGCAAAAAAAGACGGACGGCGTGACCTATTGCGACGTGCCCGGTATGTACTCCTTTAATTCGTATACGATGGAGGAGAACAGCGCATATCAGTCGTCCAAAAGCGCGGACCTCATTATAAACGTCGTTGATGCGACCACGCTGGAAAACTCATTAAATCTCACGCGGCGGCTCATTTCGCTCAATCCCAACACGGTCGTGTACCTTACAAAGCTCGACCGTTTAAAGAGCCGCGGCGGCAAGGTCGATACGCAAAAGCTCTCGGCGTATTTGGGCGTGCCCGTTCTCACGTGCACCGCAAAGGAGCTTAAAAGAATAATTTCCTCGGGCAACATTCCGCAAGCCCAAAAGAGCGCGGATATTGAATTAAAAGAGGCATATTACGGGGGCAACAACAAAGTAAACAGGGCGGAAAAGCTGTTTTACAACAAGGCGTTCGCGCTGGCGTTCTTCGTTGCCGCGCTCGTTCTCACGTTTTTTATCACCTTTCATCCCACAATGCCAGGCGCGCTTTTAAAAGGACTTCTGGAAACGCTTTTAATAGATAAGCTGGGCGGCGCGCTCGGCTCGGCAATAACCAACCCCGTGCTTTCGTCCTTCGTCACGGAGGGCATAATAGGCGGCGTGGGCGGCGTGTTGTCCTTCATTCCGCAGATAGCTATTCTTTATCTTGTGCTCATACTTCTGGACGAAAGCGGAATATCCTCCGCGCTCACCTTCGTCACGGACGGACTGTTCGAAAAGGTAGGGCTTTCGGGCAGGGCGGCGTTCTCGCTCATCTCGGGCTTCGGCTGTACTGCGGCTGCAATCGCCACCACGCGTGGATATTCGGAGGACAGTGCGCGCCGCAAGACGATAGCCGTTCTGCCGTTCATTCCGTGCGGCGCAAAGATGCCAGTCTTTCTCACGTTTTTGTCGCCGCTGTTCAAAAATCCCTTCCCCGTAATCTGCGCGCTGTACTTTTCGGGCGTCGCGCTCGCAATCATAGTTTCGGCAATCGCAAGGGGCAAAAAGGAGGGGCTGATTTCCGAGGTCACGCCCGTATGCCTGCCGCAGGCGGGGCAGGTCGCAAAAAAGTTGTGTTTTCAGGTCAAATCGTTTATAATCAAAGTAACGACCTACGTTTTCGCGTTCTGCACGCTCAGCTGGCTGCTCTCGCACGTCAATTTCACGCAGGGTATATGCGCACCCGAGGACAGCATACTCGGCGTATTTTCGCGCGCGGTAGCCTATCTGTTCTACCCTATGGGCATAAGGGACTGGCGGCTTTCGTACGCTGCGCTCACGGGCTTTGCCGCCAAGGAAAACGTAGCCGCAACCATTGCAATGCTCATACCCGAAGGGCTTTCTCTCGGGCTTGCGCCGTCGGTTGCGCTGTGCGTGTTCTTCCTGTGCTGTCCCGCGTGCATATCGGCTTTCGCCGCCTCGGTCAGGGAAGTAGGGTTCAAACGCACGGTCATCTACAACCTGGCGCAGCTGGCGTTTGCGTTTATACTCTCGTATATCACGGCGCTTATACTTTCGATTTTATGAAAAAATTTACCGTTACAACCGATACAAACTTAAAAGACTTTACCGACGCGACCTATCCGCAGGGCAGCTTCGTTCTGGGCGTTCTGCTTAAGAAGGGCGACGTCCGCGTCAACGGCGTTAAGCAGCGCAAGAGCTGTCCGCTCAAAGCGGGGGACGAGGTGACTTATTACACCACGCCCGCGCAGGAGGACAAGCCTTCGCACACCGTCGTATACGAGGACGAAAATATTTTAGTTGCGGACAAGCCCGACGGCGTATCCAGCGAGGGGCTGTTTTCCGAGCTCGGCGGCACATATTACCCCGTGCACAGATTGGACAGAAACACCAGCGGTTTAATCGTGCTTGCAAAGAGTAACAAGGCGCAGGAGGAGCTTATCGCGGCGTTCAAAGAGCGGTCTGTGGAAAAGATATATCTGTGCTTCGCGCAAAACAATTTCAAGGCTCAGAGCGCAACGCTTACGGCGTATATGACCAAGGACGCGGCTTCGGGCACGGTGCGCGTTTTCAATTCACCCGCGGCGGACAGAGTGAAAATAATCACGGAGTATGCGGTGCAGAAGAGCTTCGGCGACTACGCGCTTGTCAAGGTCACTCTGCACACGGGCAAGACACATCAGATACGCGCGCATCTGTCGTCAATCGGCTGTCCCGTGCTGGGCGACGGCAAGTACGGCAACGCCGCGCTCAACAAAAAGTATAAAGCCACGCGCCAGATTCTTGTTGCGCGCAGCCTTGCTTTTCATCTTGCTGGCGACCTTGCCTATCTCAACGACACGCAGTTCACAAGCAACTTTTTCCCGACTCTTCCCAAGGACAGAAATAAATAAAAGCAAAGCGTATCCCCAGCGGATGCGCTTTTTTTTGCGCTTGTTTGCAAATCGTTTGACATATATGCGCGCGGTCGTTTATAATGCAAATTGTTGACAAATCAACAAATTGGTGGATATATGAAAAAAATCATTTACCTTTTAAACTTCCTGCTTCTGGCGGCGATAGTCGCGCTTGACGTACTGCTGATACTCGATCCGACGGTAGTGCTCAAAAGCACGGCAAGCGCCTGCTTCGTACTCGTGGCAATAGTCAACTTTGCGTATGCTGTCAGGCTGGGCGCAAAAAAGCTGTTCCCCGTGCTTATGCTGCTGGGCTGCGTGTTCGCAATGGTAGGGGACGTCGTAATCTATTATTCGGGCGACCTCTATTTCATAACGGGCGCGGCTCTGTTTGCCGTGGCGCACGTATTCTACGTTGCTGCGTACTTTGCGCTGTACGGCTTTCACCCCGCCGACCTGCTCGCCGCACTCGGCGTGTTCGTTCCCTCGGTGCTGGTTATAACGCTCGCGCCCATATTCGATTTCGGCGGAATACTTATGGAGGTTGTGTGCATAGTCTACGCCCTCATACTTTCGCTTATGGTCGGCAAGGCTCTTGCCAATCTCAGAAAGGGAACCGCGCTCAGCGCCGTAATCGCCGTCGGCAGCATACTTTTCTTTATCTCGGACTTTATGCTGCTTTTGAACGTATTCGGCACGGTGCACAGAGTGCCGCGCATACTCTGCCTTGCAACTTACTATCCCGCGCAGTTTATGCTTGCGTTCTCGCTCATACTCTTTGCGGAGCGCGGTATGAACATTTTCAAAGCGGCGTATTGCATAATTTTCCAGACAGTGTTAAAAATCGCGCTGCCCCTTCTGCCTTATAAGGACCCCAAAATTATCGAAAAGGTAGGGGATATTCCGCAGGTATTAAAGCAAAACGCAAAGAGCCGCCCGCTCGTCGTGACGGACAAAACCATTCGCGGACTGGGGCTGACCCGCGCGCTGGAAGAGGCTATTGCGGCGGCAGACCTCAACTGCACGGTGTACGACGGAGTAGTGGCAAACCCCACCACGGACAACGTGGACGAGGCGTTGAAGCTATATAAGGAAAACGCTTGCGACTGCCTTATCGCATTCGGCGGCGGCTCGCCCATAGACTGCGCAAAGGGCGTGGGCGCACTTATCGCCCGTCCCGAAAAGACGCTAGGCAAGCTCAAAGGAATACTCAAGGTCGGCAAAAAAATTCCGCTGCTCATAGCCATTCCCACAACGGCGGGCACTGGCAGCGAAACCACGCTTGCGGCTGTTATTGTCGATTCCGTAACCCGTCACAAGTACGCAATAAACGACTTCCCGCTCATTCCCGCATACGCAGTACTCGACGAGGCGGTAACGGCAACTCTGCCCAAGCACGTAATTTCCACCACGGGTATGGACGCTTTAACCCACGCGGTGGAGGCGTATATAGGCAGGGGAGGAAACACTTCCACGCGCACCGACGCGCTGGAGGCGGTAAAGCTGGTCTTCGAAAATCTGCAGGCTTCGTACGACGGCGACAGAGCTGCGGCAAAGCAAATGCTCATCGCTTCCCACAAGGCGGGCAGAGCCTTTTCCAAGGCGTACGTCGGCTACGTGCACGCGCTCGCCCATTCGTTGGGCGGCAAGTATAACGTTCCGCACGGACTTGCAAACGCCGTAATTCTGCCCACCGTGTTGCGCGAGTACGGAAAGGCGGCGCACAAAAAGCTGTGGAAGATAGCCGTCTATTGCGGACTGGTAGAAAAGACCGCGCCGTATGCTCAGGGTGCGGAAGCTGTCATAAGCAAAATCGAGAAGTTGAACGAAGGTTTCGGCATAGGCAAGACCTTCGCGCAAATCCGCCGCGGCGATATTTACGAGCTTGCGACCTACGCCTACAAGGAGGCAAATCCCTTGTATCCCGTGCCCGTGCTGTGGGATAAAGACAAGCTTATGGAAATCTACGAAAAGCTGCGCGGCGAGAACGTTGACGAGGAGGATATTCCCACCATAATAAACAACCAGCGCGCCTATTTCGCAAGCGGCGCAACGCTGGATATAAAGCACCGTATGCGCAGATTGAAGGCGTTATATGCAGCAATCAAAGCCAATCTGCCCGCATTGCACGAGGGGCTCAAAGCCGACCTCGGCAAGAGCGCAACCGAAAGCTATATGTGCGAAACGGGGCTGGCAATGAGCGAGCTTTCGTATATGATAAAGCACCTCAAAAAATTCGCAAGAGCAAAAAAGGTGACTACGCCGCTCGCGCAGATGCCTTCCAAGAGCTACCGTCTGCCGTCGCCATACGGAACGGTGCTGGTTATGAACCCGTGGAACTATCCGTTCCTGCTTTCAATAGACCCGCTCATCGACGCGGTTGCTGCTGGCAACACGGTGGTGTTAAAGCTCAGCGCGTATTCGCCAAACGTCAACAGGGCGATTAAGGAGGTCATCGACGGCGTGTTCCCTCCCGAATACGTGACGGTGCTTTTCGGCGGCTCGCAGGTAAACACCGCGCTTATGAAGGAAAAGTTCGACTACGTTTTCTTTACCGGCAGTAAGAGGGTGGGCAAGCTCGTGTACGAAAGCGCGGCGCAAAATCTCACGCCAGTCACTCTGGAGCTTGGCGGCAAGAGCCCTTGCATAGTTGACCAAACGGCGAATATAAAGCTTGCGGCAAAGCGCATTGTATGGGGCAAGTTTTTAAACCTCGGCCAGACCTGCGTCGCGCCCGACTATATCTATTGCGCGGAGAGCGTGCACGACAAGTTGATAGCCGAAATCAAAAAGCAGATTATTGCGCAGTTCGGCGAAAGTCCGCTGGATAATCCCGCATACGGCAAGATTATAAACGAAAAGCATTTCAACCGCGTGTGCGCTTTGATTGATAAAGACAAGGTCGTTCACGGCGGAAAGACAAATGCGGAAAAACTCAAAATAGAACCTACCGTGCTCGACGGCGTAACGCACGAGGACGCGGTTATGCAGGAGGAAATTTTCGGACCAATTCTGCCCGTACTCACGTACAAAGAAGAGGGGGAAGCGGTAAGGTATATCACGCAAAACGACGCGCCGCTTGCCTTCTATATTTTCTCGTCGGATAAAAAGCGGATAAAGAAGCTCACTTCGCAGACGGGCTTCGGAGGCGGCTGCGTAAACGACGTGGTAATTCACCTTGCAACGCCGTATATGCCTTTCGGCGGCTTCGGCGCAAGCGGTCTGGGCGGCTATCACGGCAAGGCCGGCTTCGAAACTTTCAGCCACTATAAGAGCATAGTAAACAAGTCAACGCTAATCGATTTGCCTATGCGCTACCAGCCGTACACCAAAACCAACGAATACCTGATTGAAAAGTTTTTAAAGTAAATAAATAGCCCGCTATCTTCTTAAACGAAGTATAGCGGGCTTTGTTTTTTAATAAGTATTTATTTCTCTTATTTTTTCAGAGTAAACGAAAAACTGCCGTCTTTGCATTTGCCGTCCGATTCGATTATTACGTAAACTGTTTTATTGCCGGTAAAAGCTTCGGTTTTACTGTCAACGGAACCGTTTGCTCCAATTTCAAACAGGTCCAGCTTTTCGTCATTATAATCGTAGTAAACTTTTATTTTTCCTTCACCCAACGTCGCTTCATAAGTTATAACTGCTTCGTCTGCGCCGTTGTTTTGCAATTTCATTACGTACGTTCCGCTGAAACTGCCGAATGAAATCGACGCTTTATCCGAGGTTTCTGTCGTTGTCATCGTAGAAGAACTGTAATGGCTTACGTATTTAGTTGCGCAGGCGCATAACGTAAAACACAATACCAACGTTGCCACAGCAATGATTGCACTTACAAATTTTTTCATAATACACTCCTTTGTAAATCACCGTTTATCGTAGTTTTGATTATATCATAAAGAAATAAAGAAAGCAAGATATTTATCCCTATGAAATAAAACGTAATGGAGGTGGCTTTTTTAAATAACCAACAACATAAGCCACAACGAACCTAGCGCGGTTATAAGCGTGGGTATTGCAACCGTAACGCCTATTTTAAGAAAATCGAGATAGCCGAATTTCACGCCGTGCTTGTTTAAAATATTGCTCCACATAATGCCGGCAAGCGCGCCGATAGGGGTAAATAACGCGCCTATGTTGGAGCCTATAATCGTCGCAAACACAGCCGCAGTGCCCGCCGCGCCGCCCGTCGATTCTATGATGGACGAGAACAGCACGCTCATAGGAATGTTGTTTATCAGATTGGAAGCGATAAACGACGTCGTCCCGTATTTAATAATAGGCAGGCTGTCGCCGAAAAGCTGACCTATTGCGGCGGTTACGCCCTGCTCGTTCAGCACCACTATAAGCACGAACATCGAGAGCACGAAGGGAATAAGCTGATAGGGTGCGCGCTTTAAACAGCCCATAAGTGCGCAGGGCTTTTGCCTTCTGACCGCGGCGATAATACCCGAAATCAAAAACAGACTTCCCACGGCGCAGATGGATACCAGCCACATTTCGATGTGTATGTACGAGCCTATTGCCAGCAGAATTGTGCAAACTGCAAGGTGCACGATTCCCACCCAAAGCAAAAGCTTATCCTGAATAACCACAATTTCCGCCTCGCCTTCTATGGGTGCGGCAAGCTTTTTGCGGAACAGCAGATACAGCGCAAGGAATGCGACTATTCCCGAAAGAACCGTGGGAACTATGCTTATTTTCAGATAGCCGACAAAGTCTATTCCGCAGGCGGTTGCAAGGTATATATTCGTGGGGTTGCCTATAATCAGCGCCATACTCCACGTGTTGGCGGCAACGAATTCTGCGGCAAGGTAGGGGGTGGGGTTTATCTTTGCGTTCTTTGCAAAGTAGCAGATAAACGGCGTGAACGACAGAATTATTACGTCGTTGGAGGTAAATACGGTCAGCACCGAAACGGTTATGTAGAGGTATAAAAACAGTTTCGTCTGTCCCGTTTTGGCTTTCTTTAAGGCAACGCCCGCAAGGAAGCGGAAAAAGCCGAGTTCGTCAAGGAAGATTGAAAGCACGGTCATCGATATGAACAGGACGAGAATTTTAAGGGGATTTATAGCCGTGTCGGAAATGAGTGCTTTGCCCACCGTAACTATATCCGCCTTACCGCAGGCAAGCAGTATCGCCGCGCCGACCAGCGTTATTATCCAGTACGTATCTATCGAAATTTTACCGATTTTTATTTTCGGAAAAAGCAGTATGCTCAGTATCATTGCGATGCAGGTTATACCGCAGATAATCAAAGAAACAACCATAGTTTTAAATCTTCCGTGCAACAGAAATGTTATCAAAACCTTTTCCGTTTGTCAACATATTATGTGTATGCGCGCGCGGCGTCAACCGTACAAAAAAAAGCGGCTTCCTAAGAAACCGCTTTTTTATATTTCAGTTTATTTGCAATTACTTGGTCATACCTTCCTGAACGGCAACCGCAACTGCAACAGTAGCTCCCACCATAGGATTGTTGCCCATACCGATGAGACCCATCATTTCAACGTGGGCAGGAACGGAGGAGGAGCCTGCGAACTGTGCGTCCGAGTGCATTCTTCCCATCGTGTCGGTCATACCGTAGCTGGAAGGACCTGCGCCCATATTGTCGGGGTGAAGCGTTCTGCCCGTGCCGCCGCCGGAAGCAACCGAGAAGTACTTCTCGCCGTTCTCATAGCACCACTTCTTGTAGGTGCCCGCAACGGGATGCTGGAAGCGGGTGGGGTTGGTGGAGTTACCCGTAATGGAAACGGTAACGTGCTCGAGCTGCATAATCGCAACGCCCTCGGGAACGTTGTCCGCGCCGTAGCACTTAACTTTCGCTCTGGGACCGTCGGAGAAAGCAACGGTGTCAACCACCTTAACCGTCTCGGTGTAGGGGTCGAACTTGGTTCTCACGTAGGTGAAGCCGTTAATTCTGGAAATGATATAAGCCGCGTCCTTGCCCAGACCGTTGAGGATAACGCGCAGGGGCTTAACCCTTACTTTGTTTGCGTTCTCGGCAATTTTAATCGCGCCTTCCGCAGCCGCAAAGCTTTCGTGACCTGCAAGGAAGCAGAAGCAGTCGGTTTCTTCGGAAAGGAGCATTGCGCCCAGATTACCGTGACCTAAGCCGACCTTTCTGTTTTCGGCAACCGAACCGGTAATGCAGAAAGCCTGCAAGCCGATACCGATAGCAGCCGCAGCGTCGGCAGCCTTCGTGCAACCCTTCTTGATTGCGATAGCCGCGCCTACGGTGTAAGCCCAGACTGCGTTTTCAAAGCAGATGGGCTGGGTGCCGCGAACTATCTTGTCGCAGTCAACGCCCTTGGAAAGGCAGATGTCGCGGCATTCCTCAATCGATTTAATGCCGTACTCTTTCAATACGCCCAAAATTTTCTTTTCTCTTCTCTCATATCCTTCGAAAAGTGCCATAATCAGTCAACCTCCTTGTCCGTTCTGGGGTCGATGTGCTTAACCGCACCCTGTTCCTTGGTATATCTGCCGTAAGTGCCGACAGACTTCTCGTAAGCTTCGTTAGGCGTAAGACCCTTCTTAATGAAGTCGGTCATCTTGCCGAGCGAAACGAATTTGTATCCGCAAACCTCGTTGTTCTTGTCGAGAGCGAGGGAGAGGACGTAGCCTTCAGCCATTTCCAGGTATCTCACGCCCTTAGCGGCGGTGCCGTACATCGTGCCCACCTGCGAGCGCAAGCCCTTGCCCAGGTCTTCCAGTCCCGCGCCTACGGGCAGACCGTCGTCGGAGAAAGCCGACTGCGTTCTTCCGTAAACGATTTGCAGGAACAACTCTCTCATTGCCGTGTTGATTGCGTCGCACACAAGGTCGGTATTCAGAGCTTCTAAAATGGTCTTGTGGGGAAGAATTTCCGCCGCCATAGCCGCCGAGTGGGTCATACCCGAGCAACCGATGGTTTCAACCAGAGCCTCCTGAATTATGCCGTCCTTTACGTTGAGCGTAAGCTTGCACGCACCCTGCTGAGGGGCGCACCAGCCGATACCGTGCGTAAGACCTTTAATGTCCTTGATTTCCTTTGCCTGAATCCACTGTCCTTCCTCGGGGATGGGAGCGGGTCCGTGTTCAAACCTGCCGGAAACACCCTTGGCAACGCAAATCATATTTTCGACGTCTTTTGAATACTGCATCACATATCCTCCAAAAAATATTTCTTTATCTCACCCGATAAGTATAACACAGCCCGACGGAATTTTCAACAAGTTACAGCATAATTTTCGCTGACAAAGAGTAAAATTTTGAGTTCAACTTGACTAAAAACTGTTTACACACAGACAAAAAGTATTATAATATAAGTGTGCGTAAATAAGAATACGCAAATGCTATGTAAAGAGTGGGTATAATAAGTGCTCTGTCAGAATTGTAGAAAACGCGAAGCAACTGTAAACCGTGTGGAAACGGTGGGCGGCAAGTCTTGCTCGCAGCATCTTTGCGCCATATGCGCGAACGAGCTGTTCGGCGACTTTGAAAACGAAGTTGCCAACGCTATGCTTTCCGGTCTTTTCGACGGCTTCGAGCCCGAGGATAAGGTCTGCCCCGGATGCGGTATGACCTTTACCGAATACGAAAGGAGCGGTCTTTTGGGCTGCCCCAGCTGCTACGACTATTTCAACGAGGAGCTTCTTCCCTACATAGCCCGCATACAGGGTAAGACCGTGCACGTGGGCAAGGGCGGCGGAGTGTATACCTCCGAGCACGACTTGCGCCTTAAGCTTTCTTCCCTGCAGAACGCAATGGAGCAGGCGCTTTCCCGCGGCGACTACGCCGAAGCGGGCAGAATAAACGAGCATATGAACGCGCTCAAAAAGCGCAACACGGGGGCGCGGAGATGGTAGATTTCAAGCTCGGCACGGTAATGGCGTCGCGCATACGACTTGCGCGCAACCTCAACGGTTATCCCTTTCCCGCACGTCTGCGCAGCGCAAGACAGGCAAAGGAAATAATCCGCTCGGTCTCCGCGGCAATAAACAAGGTTGACGAATTCCGCCTGTACTATATGGACGGCATATCCGAAGACGACGCGTTAAACCTTGTGGAAAACAGACTTATAAGCCCCGCGCTTTTAAACACGCCGTCGCGTTCGGCTGCGCTCATCAACGAAAAGTGCGATATATCCATAATGATAAACGAGGAGGACCACCTCAGGGAGCAGTGCATTTCGAAGGGAATGTCCCTGCGCCCCGCGTACGAGCTTATGTCCTCCAAGGACAGCCTCATTGCCCGTTCCATACCGTTTGCCTACGACGAGCAGCTGGGCTATCTCACCGCGTGCCCCACAAATCTCGGCACGGGGCTGAGGGCTTCGGTAATGATGTTCCTGCCCGCTCTTGAACTGGGCGGCGTAATGCCCGACGTCATCAAGAGCGTAACCCGTCTGGGGCTTACCGTGCGCGGCGCGTACGGCGAAGGCAGCAAGGCGAAGGGCTATATATATCAGGTCAGCAACGAGGTGACTCTGGGCGTGACCGAGGAAACGATAATTTCGCAGGTCGAATCGGTTGTATCCAAAATCGTGGAGATGGAGGCGAGCGAGCGCAAGCGGCTCAAGGGCTGTGCGGGTGCGCTAATACTCAAGGACAAGTGCCTGCGCGCCTACGGCTTGCTTACCAACTGCGCGCTTTTAACAAACAGCGAGCTGGACGCTCTCTGCGCGGACTTAAAGCTGGGCGCGTGCCTGGGCTTTCTCAACGTCAGCGACATAGCGGCGGTAGACGACCTTATGCTTCAGATGAAGCCTTCAAACCTCAACGCGCTTGCGGGCAGAACGCTGGAAACGCAGGAGAGGGACGCATACCGCGCGCAATACTCGTCCAAAAAGATAGCAAGCTGGGTAACGAGGGGCTGATTAAAGCGGCAATTCAAAACTAATTAGGAGAGATAAAAGAGTGGAATTTCAAAGATTTTCACGCAATCTGCAAAAGGTGCTTTCGGTTTCGAGGGAGGTAACCGCCTCGCTTGAAATAAGCTATATCGGCAGCGAACACATAGTGTACGCAATGCTCTGCACGCCCGATTGCATAGCGGGCAAAATTCTTGCTTCGCTGGGCGTAACCGAGGAGAGCTACAGGCGTTTCCTCGTCAAGGCGGTAGACCACCGCTGTACCATAAACGGCTTCACGCCGCGCACCAAGCATATGCTGGAGCAGGCAAAGGATTTCGCGCTTGCCTATAACGAGGACGGACTTGCCGGCACCGAGCATCTTTTATATGCGGTCAACCAGTCGCCCGACTGCCTTGCCATCTACATCTTAAAGGCTCTCGGCGTGAGTATGTCCGCGCTTTCGGCAATGCTCGAACAGGCGATTTCCGGCGACATAGACGATTTTGACGACGAGGATTATTCCTCGGGCTATACTTCGTCTTTCGAAAGATTTTCCGCCCACCAGCCGCAGGGCAAGGAGGAGCGCAAGAGCGACAGAAAGAGCGAGCGCAAGAACGACTCCGCTTTGGACGAAAACGTTTTGCAGTACGGCACCGACCTCACCGCAAAGGCGAAGGAGGGCAAGATCGATCCCGTCATCGGCAGAAAGAAAGAGATTGACAAAATTATTCAGGTGCTTTCGCGCCGCACCAAGAACAACCCCGTGCTCATAGGCGAGCCCGGTGTAGGTAAATCGGCGGTAGTCGAGGGGCTTGCGCAGGCGATAATCAACAACGAAGTGCCCGACCTTTTAAAGGGCAAAACGGTGTTCTCTCTCGACCTTTCCAGCTTGGTTGCAGGCGCAAAATACCGCGGCGATTTCGAGCAACGTTTAAAGGATGCAATCAACACCATAAAGACCAACGGCAACGTAATACTGTTCATAGACGAAATTCACCTTCTCGTCGGCGCGGGCGCGTCGGCGGAGGGCAAGATGGACGCGGCTAACATTTTAAAGCCCCTGCTTGCCCGCGGCGAGTTGCAGACGGTGGGCGCAACCACGCTTGACGAATACCGCAAATATATCGAAAAGGACGCGGCTCTGGAACGCCGTTTCACTCCCGTGCAGGTCGAAGAGCCGACGGTGGAGGACACGGTAGAAATTTTAAGGGGCTTGCGCGACAAGTACGAAGCGCACCACAAAGTCGCTATTTCGGACGAGGCGATAATCGCCGCCGCAACCCTTTCGGACAGATATATCACCGACCGTTTCCTTCCCGACAAGGCAATCGACCTTGTTGACGAAGCGGCTTCGCGCGCGCGCCTCAATACCTATAATTCACCGCACGAACTCACCGAGCTGGAAGAAAAGCTCAAACGCCTCACCTACGAAAAGAACAAGGCGGCGAGGGGCGAAAACTACGATATGGCAAAGGAGCTCGTCAACGAAATCAACGAGGTCCAGGAAAAGATAAAGGAAATCCACGACGAGTGGAAGGGCGGACAGTCCGCGCCCGCAATCGGCGCGGAGGACATCGCGCAGGTCGTAAGCGGCTGGTCGGGTGTGCCCGTCTTGAAGCTTACCGAGCAGGAGAGCGAAAAGCTTCTGCACCTGGAAGAAAATCTGCACAGGCGCATAATCGGTCAGGACGAGGCGGTTTCCGCCGTTGCAAGGGCGATACGCCGTGCGCGCGCAGGACTCAACGAAAGCGGCAAACCCATCGGTTCGTTCATATTCGTCGGACCTACGGGCGTAGGTAAAACCGACCTTGCCAAGGCGCTTGCGGAAAGTATGTTCGGCGACGAAAAACTGCTTATCCGCCTGGATATGTCCGAGTTTATGGAAAAACATTCGGTATCCAAGCTCATCGGCGCGCCTCCCGGATACGTCGGCTACGACGACAACGCGGGCGGTCAGCTGACCGAGCGCGTAAGAAGAAAGCCCTACTCCGTAGTACTGTTCGACGAGGTTGAAAAAGCCCACCCCGACGTCTTCAACATTCTGTTGCAGATTCTGGACGACGGCAGACTTTCGGACAGCAAGGGCAGGGTAGTCAACTTTAAAAACACCATAATTATACTGACCTCCAACGTCGGCGCAAGCCAGATTAAAAAGATGTCCTCTTTCGGCTTCACCTCTGGCGAAAGCGACGGTTACGACGATATGAAGGACGCAATCGACAGCGCGTTGAAGGAGCAGTTCCGCCCCGAGTTCTTGAACCGTCTTGACGACGTAATAGTATTCCGCAAGCTCTCCAAGGAGGAGGCGGGCAAAATATGCTACAAGATAATCGAAAGCCTGCGCGTGCGCTTGCGCCAGAAGAGCATTTCGCTTGAAATCGCACCCGACGCAATGGAAAAGCTTATCGAGGAAGGCTATTCGGAAGTCTACGGCGCGCGCCCTATGAAGCGCATAGTGCAGCGGCGTATAGAGGATAGGCTTTCGGACGAAATACTTGCAGGTCACATTCTCCCCGGCGAGCAGGTAACCGTGGGATTGAAGGACGGCGAATTTTCCTTCCGCTCCGAAAAGAAGTAAATAAAAGTAAATAAAAGCCCCGCGGCGTTCGCCGCGGGGCTTTTTTTGCGCTTAAATACCACAACATATTGTGTTTTATGTAAAATTTAGCACTATTTTTAAAAAATATGTCGAAAAGTATTGAAATGTCAAAAATCCGTGATATAATATTTATGCTTAAAGATTTGAATATGGAGGAGTCCCTCTTTGACTCTTCCTGATTGTCCGTATTTTTTTATGCGGTTTTTTCCGCATAGATTTTTTCGGCAACCAAAAATTATGACTAATAACCGCAACAAACCTCAGGGGCAATTCGTACCCTCTTTTCCTGTGGTTATTAGTTGAATAAATTACATACGGAAATCAAATCTTTAAGCAATCGTTGAGGGTACTATTTGCGGGCAACCTTTAACGGTTGCCCTTATTTTTTTAGCCCGCAAAGGAGTTAAGTTTATGAAAATTAAACGTAAGACTTTTGTAGGGGGAATAATAGCAACGCTGTGCGCGTGCACTGCGCTAACTTTCGGCGCGGTGTTTAACTCGTCTGCAGCGACGGGTGCCGAAGCACTGGCGGCAGGAGCTAACGACAAAGTAATTCAGCTTACGCTTGACAGCACTAACCTGGCGCCGGCGGCAGACGCCCAAGGTAAAATGTTCAGCGGAGAAGGTCTTGCACAGCTTTACGACGAAATACTGGGTACGACGTATGCAAATACGGGTACTTATAATAAAGTGGAAAAGGCTTTAACCGATAGCAGTACCGCAAAGACGTGGACGAGTGTAACGCCTAATTCTCATACGGTAACCGTACCCAACGCAATCACCGCCGATGATATCCGCACCAGAAGCGGACATAACATTCAGGTAAAAATCGGCAAAACCGCGTTTGAGGTGGTTTACGTCACGCTCGACAATAGCGGGGAAGTTATCGTCACGCTTTGGCAGGCGGAAAGCACGCAGAAATCTTACTGGGCAGGCGACGCCTCGGGTACTGCCGGTTCCTCTGTCAACACTAACAGAAATAATAACGCAACTACCCGCCCCGGTAACGTTTACGGCAACAGCTTTATCCGCGCAAAAATGCTTGGACAGGGCGGCACCTGGGATGCGTTCTCTGGAGGGGATAAACCCTCTTCCCCGCAAAGTGCGGCTACGGTAGGCGCTTCCACAAGCACGGTTTACGCAGCTTTGTGGAACAGTATGACCACGGGCAATTTAGCGCAATACATAGATACTCCTTTGCAGGTAAAATATCAGGAAATTCAGTCTTACTCTTTGTACCGCAAAGCAACCGCAAGCGGCTCGGTTAGCTCGGGTCACGAGACGTCGGGTAAAATGTGGTGGGCGTATACTCTTCCCGGCGACGCGTACGGTGTGCCGTTTGACGAATGGTATGCTTGTCCTACGAATTACTACTGGAATCCGAACGTAAATACGGCGTACGGCGGCAACGGCTCGAATCCGATTTCCGGTCAGGATCAGTGGAAGAACGATAAAATATGGCTTCCTTCTATAACTGAAACGGGACATAACGGCATTGCCGAAGTTGGTTCAACAACGTATATAAGCGGACTCTGGGGTCTGGATAACAATCAGCGCAGAAACGACAGCGGCTCAACTCCTTCTACAATGACGCAGACGTCGGACTCGACAAGCATTTCCTGGCTACGTTCGGGGCTTGCCAGCAATACGCAGCTGGCTTATGGACTTGGCGGTAGCGGTGAGAATAGAAGCGCTTATACTTCTTGTACTTTAGCGGTTCGTCCCGCATTGCACTTAAATCTTAAAAGAGCGGCGGCGGCTTCCGGCACAAGCGGTGCCGATTACGAAACGGTAAATATACCTCAGAGCGGTTCTATCACATATAACGCAAAGGACTACACCAAGCTTTCGGACGTTGTTGCGCAGGTAAAGACCGAAGTGCAGACGGCAAATCCCAGCGCGGCAGACCCCACGCTTTGGTATGAAGAAGGCTATCACAAGCTTGACGTCGGGACGGCAAGCAGTCAATATCTTTCGAACAGCGACTCGGCTGTTGCATACAAGGTGGAGTATACCCAGCAGGGCAAAACCACTGCCGAAAGTCCCCAGACCTCGTTCAAGATAAGGGACGCGGGTACTTATAAAATAACCTGTAAATTGACTGACCCCGCAAAGTACCGCTGGCGTGACCCGTCGGACGGTTCGGTGGACGCGGACGGTACTAAGCAGCAGACCTTTAACATAACCGTCAAACAAGCCGAGCTGAAATACACCTGGGCGAACGACTCTTCAATGACGGGTGCAAGCTGGTCAAAGGATTTCGATAAGTCGTTTATAGACGGCAACCCGGCTACGGGAAACGCGCCGTGGGTATATCTCGATTACACTCTTTTGAACGGTGACTCCGCAAAGGATACCGATACGTCGGGCGGTGCAGGCGGCACCGTTGCGGACAATAAATATCCGTATATCGTCTTGAAGTTTGTTGAAAAAGTAAACACCTACGGTGACGCGGATATAACTGCGGATAACGTGCGCACGCGCATTACCAACACAAAGGGCACCAATTATCCCAAGGAGGCGCAGACCTACACCGTAACGTTTACAGACAGCAACAAGGATACGGGCAACTATAAACTTGTGCCCGACACGGGCGAAAGCGCGTCGCGCGACTATACCATAAATAAAAAGAAGATTACGGCACCCAGCACGCTTGCCGCACTGGAATATTCGGGCACGGAGCAGTCCTTCAACGTAACGCAGTACGATAGCGGCGTTATGGAATACGGTACGCTTGCAGGCACAACCTTTACGGCAGCCGCTACGCCTACGGATATGACCGCCGCAACGACCAGCGGACTTGTATTGAAGGCTACAAAGGTAGGAAAGTACAAGGTAGCTTTCAGACCTATCACTTCCAAAGACAGCAGCAATAACGACGTTATCCGTAACTACGAATGGCAGACCAACGCTACGGGCAGTAACGTGCTCGAAGTGGAGTACGAAATAAAGGCTAAAACGCTGGAATTCGATTTCGTATCCAGCGCGGACAACGGCACGTTCACAATCAAGACCGACACGACAGGCAAGGTAACGGTAAGCTTTAAAAACGGCAAGGGACCCGTTGACGACGAGCACGGCAATCCCGAAGCGGTAGAGGCGGAGTTATTCTATTATTATGATACCGACGGCGTGGCAACTGCGGCGGTTAACCCCGGCGCTACCTGGAACGAAATTTCGTTTGCCGACCTCAAAGATAACCACGGCGTTCATAACACGGGTGACTACACCATAGGCGTACGTTTGAAGAGTGGCGTTGCGGCAAATGCCAACTACACCATAGACACCACCGCGGCGGCGACGTACACTAAGGGTATCACCATTAACGCGGGTGAGGCAGGTATTGACGACTTGAAGCTGACCTACAAGGACAGTACGATGGGTTCAAACGACCCGTTGCAGCCGTTGACAGCAGGCGACTTAAAATACGCGTTAGATTCTAACGGCGACCCCGTAGCTTACTTTCCGCAGCTCGATTTCGACAACACTATTTTCGAAATGGTGGGAACGCCTACGTATACGCTGGCGGACGGAAGCAATCCTTCGTTTGCGGGTGGCTTGACCGCTGCGGGCAAAGTGACCGTTACCGTTGGTATACGAATCAAGGCTAACGAACAGGCGACCAATAAAATGCCTGCAAACGGAAGCTATAAGGGCAGCAAGTTTGCAAGCTACGACAGAATCAGCGACACCGAAGCAACGGTTACTTTCGAGTACACCATCGACAAGATGGAAATCGATACGTCAGTGTTCAAGCTGCAGTACAGCTACGACCAGAGCAACTGGAAGGACTTTGCTACTGCGGAAAATAAAGTGGAGTTTGCAAGCGCGACTATATACGTGCGCATTGACCCCACGAGTTTGGCTCCTGCAAGCGCGGGCATAAGCGTAATGTTCGGCACCAAGCAGTATGCCGAGGGCAAGAACAAAGGGTCTTACACCGCGGGAGCGGATTTCACGCTTACCAATAATGATAACTTCGCTATTTCGAGCACGACCTACAACTGGGAAATCACCAACAAGCAGATTAACGTTACCAACTGGGTACCGGGCGATTTCAAGATTGACGGCGTTGAGCGTATCGGCGAGATTATGGTCATCAACGGTCATAAGGACCTTTACGACAAGGGCGTTATAGAGTACGTTTATACTTGGAGCGCAATGGACGGCACCAACGGATCGGGTACGGGCGAAACCGAGCTTGCGAAAATATTCGCAGTGGCAAGCCCCACCAACCAGGTTACCGTTACCGCAACCGTACAGTTGAAAGCGGGTGTAAGCGGCACTTACGATTTGTCGGGAGCTACGTTAACCTCGCTGCCGTTTGCGGTGGGTGACGCCAAGTCAACTGCTACGATAACAAACGCGGGCAGTGCTGAATACGGCAGTGTGAATGAGAGCGCGTTCGGCGTTAAGGTAGAGGCGGACGGCGAAAATCTTCCCGCAACCAACCCGCTTACGCAGGCGTTGTTGTATGAAGTATATCTGCACGACTATGACGGACTTAGCGTTGACAACGTATCTGGCGACGGCTACGGCTTGCTTTCGAACGTGGATTATTCTGCGCTGAATGCAGGCAAGTACGTAATAGAAGTGCGTTTGACTGCCGCGGGTGCGCAGGACTATGCGCCTAAGGGTGCACGCCAGTTGTTCGAAATTACTCCAAAGAAAGTTGTAGTGCCTCAGGTCACTAAGGATATAGTATTCAACGGCACATATATCAACCTCGCAGATTATCTGGACAACAACTATAATGCTGACATAATGAGTATGCTTAGCGGTTACACCAACAAGCTTGCAGGTAGCTATACCGTTACGTTTAAGCTGAACAACACCAATTATATGTGGGTTGAACCTACAACGGAAGAGCCTCTTTCCAATAAGCTGTTTGCAAAGGCTGTGTTGTTTGCGGACGGAATATCCATAGATAATTCCGCTTTGACGGCAACTCTGAACTGGACTATTAACAAGATAGTACTTTCGACTGACGGCTGGAATCTTAACAGCAAGGACGGCGTAAGCCTTAACGCACTGGCGGCATATCAGGAAATGATAACCGCAAACGAGCTTGACGTTGCTATCGGATACCGTTATTATGACACGAACGGCAACCTTGTCGAAGAGCCGGTATTAAAGGGCGGCGACAAGTATATTGTCGAAGCGTATTTAACAGGTGCTGATGCAATCAACTTCGAGTTTGCAGACGGTACGGACGCAATCAAGAGCGTATCCGCACAAAAGGAATATACCGTACCTCAGAGCGGCTTCGCAAAACTTATGGGCAGCACGGTAGACTTCCTTAAAGCCAACTGGCTATGGCTTGTAATCGCGGCAGTGGCTCTGTTGCTACTCATCTTACTTATCTGCTTAATTGTTGCGGCAAAGAAGAAAAAGCGCAAGAAGGAAGAACTGGAAGAGCAGCGCAGACTCGAAAAAGAGGAACGCGAGAAGCAGGAGAGAGAAGAACGCCGTCGCGAGGACCGCGAGGAGCGTATGGCGCGTATGAATCAGCAGCAGCAAATGCCGCAGATGATGATGCCGCAAATGATGCCCCAGATGATGCAGATGCCTCAGATGGGCGGACAGTCAATGTCAAACGGCGGAGCTTCGTCCAACGAACTCGCCGAACTCAAAGCCGAGGTATCCGCTCTTAGAGCCGCGCAGGAATCTATGCGGGCTGAACAGACGGCAAAGGAGCTTGCGGAAATCAAGGCTCTGCACACGGCGGAACAGCAAGTCGCACAGGCAAAGACCGATATGCGCGTCGAAAATTTGACGTCGCGTTTGGGCGGAGAACAGCTTATGTCCGGCGGTTTAACCGCTGCAACGCTTGCGGAAATAGTTACTGCGGCAATGGAAAAAGTGCTGGACAGCAGGGAAAAGCCCGCGGCGCAAACCGCGCCCGCAGCGCCCGAAAGCAATGCGGCGGCACCGGTTGCAACTCAGGTACCTCCCGACGCGGTAATGACCACGGTGACTACCACCAAGATAGACACCACCAAGAAGCCCGCGCAGCCCGCACAGGCGACGCAGACAAGCGACCGCGCGGCACCCGCAGGCAGGACGATAGTGCGTAACTTCGTTGCGCCTATGCCCGTGGATGACGGAAGAGTGTTCGATGTGGGCGGCTTCTACACCCCCGCGGACCCCGTTGATTTGGGTGTGAGCGACGAGGAAACGGACAAGAAAGATTAAAACAAAATAAGCCCCGCGGCAACCGCCGCGGGGCTTTCATTTTTCTCACTTATTTATTTGCAAAATAACTGACCGCGCCTTTGAATATGGCGTAAGCAACGGCGCGCTGATACTCCTCGTCGTTTAAAAGTTCGTCCTCCTGCGCGTTGGATAAAAATCCGCACTCGACGATTACCGACGGGCTTTCGGTGCATTTAAGCATATAATAGTCGCCGTGCATTGCCTCGTTGGGCTTTACGGTCTGCGGCAGAGCGTTCAGCTCCTCCTGAATTTTTTTTGCAAGAGCCGTGCCCGACTCGCTGTTTTTATCAAAAAATACGGTGCCGCCGCGCTTGCTGGGCAGAGGGCAGAAATTCTGATGCACGGAAATGACCATATCCGCGCCGCTGTCCTCGATAATCTGTTTGCGCTTTTTCATATCGCGCATTTTGAAGCCCTTGGAGGTGTCGTCGTAAAGCCCTGCCTCACTCGTTCTCGTCATAACGCAGTTAAAGCCCGCGCCAGTGAACTGCCCTTTTAAAAGGCGCGCAATCGCAAGGTTTATGTCCGCCTCGTCGGTCTTTGTCTTGATTCCCTGCACGCCGTTGTCAATGCCGCCGTGCCCCGCGTCGATAACCACCGTGGGCATATTCGGGTTGACGGAGGAGGCGGATTTTGCCGCCGCGCCGACGCATACGCCCAGTATAACGCCCGCCGCAATAATGACGGTGAGAGCTATTAAAAAACTTTTCTTTACAAATAAGGTTTTCACGCTATATAGTATTGATTTGTTGATTTTTTTATACCAAAGTGCTATAATCGTATACAAATAATGGATAAGTGTGCCAATTTGTTTGATTTTTTTACAAAGATAAGTAAGGAGAGCGCAAGGCAGCTCAGCCCCGTAACGCTGGCTTTCGTGGGCGACGCGGTGTATTCGCTGTACGTGCGCGAAAGGGAAGTTCTGCGTTCGGACGACAAATTGAACGAGCTGCAAAAACGCACGTCCGCAGCCGTTTCCGCCAAGGGTCAAAGCGAGCTGTTGCTCAGGCTGGAAGGCAAATTCACGACCGAGGAAGAGGAAATTTTTCACCGCGGACGCAACGCCAAAAAGAGCACCAAAGCCAAGAACGCCTCGGTTATCGACTACAACCGCTCGACGGGGTTCGAAGCGGTGCTCGGCTTTCTGTATTTAAGCGGACAGTACGACAGAATTTCACAGCTTTTGGAGGAGTGACGGCAAATGAAAACCGAGGGCAGAAACGCCGTTCTGGAGCTTTTGAAAACGGACAGAACGGTCGAAAAGATATTGCTTGAAAAGAACGCGCAGGGCACTCTGGGCAGAATTTTTGCCGAAGCCAGGGACAAGGGCATACGCGTGCAGTTCGTTGACAGAAGAGTACTCGACAAGGAAAGCGTAACGGGAAAACACCAGGGCTGTATAGCCTTTTCTTCGGACTATAAATACAGTTCCTTGCAGGATATTATGGCTGCAAAGGGCGAAAAGGGCGGTTTTGTTATCCTCTGCGACTGTATAGAGGACGTGCATAACCTCGGCTCTATAATAAGGGTTGCCGAGTGCGCGGGCGCCGACGGCGTGGTAATCCAGTCAACAAATTCGGCAAGCGTGACAGAGGCGGTAGTGCGCATCTCCGCAGGGGCGGCAAACCACGTAAAGGTGGCAAAGGTCAATTCCTTGAACCGCGCCGTGGACGAACTCAAAAAGAACGGCTACTGGCTGTACGCGCTGGAAGCCGATGGCGGCGATATTTATTCCGCCGACCTCAGCGGCAACGTTGCGCTTGTCATCGGCGGCGAGGACAGCGGAGTTAAAAAGCTCACGCGCGAAAAGTGCGATTTCGTTCTGTCGCTTCCTATGCAGGGCAAGGTCAACTCGCTCAACGCGTCGGTTGCGCTTGGCATAGCGGCGTACGAAGTTTTAAGGCGCAGGCGCATATAATTATATGGATAATTTTCAATCCCGCACGGACTGCGAGCTGGTCGCTCTGTTCCGCGGCGGCGACAAGGGCGCGGGCGAGGAGCTCCTCGGCCGCTATAAAAACACCGTGCTCTCGGTTGCCAGAAGATTTTTTCTCGTCGGCGGCGACACCGAGGATCTGGTGCAGGAGGGTATGTGCGGACTGTATTCCGCAATAACCTGCTTCGAGGGCGACAGCGGTTTTCGCAAATACGCCTACGCGTGCATAAAGAACCGCATATGCGACGCGGTTAAAAAATCGGGCAACAAAAAAAATTACGCGCTCAACCGTTTTCTGCCGTTTTTAGAGGACGGCGAGGGGATGACGGCTTCGGAATTCAGTCCCGAGGAAGCGCTGATCGGCAGCGAAACGGTAAACGAATTTTTCGAGATAATGAAAAAATCGCTTTCGGCAATGGAGTACAGGGCGATATGTATGTATATCGAAGGCTCGCCCATTTCGGAAATATCGGTTGCGCTCAACAGAACGTACAAGCAGACGGACAACGCATTGATGCGCGCAAAGCATAAACTTCGGCGCGTGCTCAATAAATAAAAGAGGACATTATGGCGTACCTTGCATTTTACCGCACCTTCCGCCCGACGACTTTCGACGAAGTGGTCAGGCAGGAGCACATAGTCAAAATTTTGAAAAACCAGATAGAGACGGACAAAATAGGTCACGCCTATCTTTTCTGCGGTCCGCGCGGTACGGGCAAGACGACGCTTGCCAAAATTTTTGCCAAGGCGATAAACTGCGAGCACCCCGTAAACGGTTCGCCCTGCGGCGAGTGCGCAACGTGCAAGGCGCTTGCAAGCGGCGCAGCCCTGGACATTTCGGAAATAGACGCGGCTTCCAACAACGGCGTGGACGAAATGCGCGACATACGCGAAAAGGTGCAGTATCCGCCCGTCAACGGCAGGTTTAAAGTCTATATAATCGACGAAGTCCATATGCTCACGCAGTCGGCATTCAACGCGGTTTTAAAGACGCTTGAGGAGCCGCCCGCACACGCGGTGTTCATACTTGCGACCACCGAGCCGCAGAAGATTCCCGCAACCATACTTTCGCGCTGTATGCGCTTCGACTTCAAGCTCATTCCCCAGTCCGACCTTGAGGAGCTTGTAAAGAGCGTTTTCGACAGGACGGGAAAGCAGTACGAGGACGAGGCAGTTGCGGCAATAGCGAGGGCGGGCAACGGCAGTGCGCGAGACAGTCTTTCGATTGCCGATATGTGCGCTTCCTACTCGCTGGGCAAGCTGACCTACGACGACGTGAACAAGGTGCTGGGCAAGGCTGATTTCTTTGCCGTCGCGGACATAGTGTCGGCTATAATTGCACAGGACGGCGGCGAAACGCTCAACGCGGCGGAGGGCGTGCTGTCCACAGGCAAGGGCGTGGGTGTGCTTCTTCGCGACCTTCTGACTTTTATGAACAACCTTGCGGTGGTAAAGATGTGCCGCAACGCAGAAGCAATAGTCAATCTTCCCAAAGATAAATACAATAAATTGCAGGAAATCGCCGCCCGTGCGGACGGACACGCGATACTGCGCACGACCGAAATTTTAACGCAGGCGGAGGGCGATATGCGCTTTGCCGTAGACGGCAGGATAACCCTGGAGGCTGCGCTTATAAAGGCGGCAATGCCCCAGGTCGATTACGATATAGAGGCTCTGCTGGCAAGAATGGAAAAGCTCGAAAGAGCGGTTGCCGAAGGCATTAAAGTTGAGGTAAAAGCCAAAGCCGCGGACATAGCCGCACCCGTTGCGGAGAAAAAGCCCGCGAAAGAAAAGCCCGTGCTTACGGCGGTTGAAGAGGACGACACTTCACCATTTGCCGAAGCGCCCAAAGCACAGACCTCGCAACCCGCGTCGATTGAACAGGAGCAAAGCACGCTGTTCGAGCACGCGCCCGTGGCGCAGCCCGCGCACGTCGGCTCGCTTTCGGACGCCGACAAAGCAACGCTGTTCGGCAGGCTGATAAAGCTCTTCCGTACTACGCGGCGCAACGCGGTTGTGTTCACTCTCTGCCTCGATCTGGACAGCTCGTTCGAAGGCGACACCTTCGTGCTGACGACGGCGACGGAGGCGGTATACAAATCGCTCAACCGCGAGGACAACAGACAGTGTATTGCCGAAGCGCTGGAATCTCTCGGCGTGTTCTCATACGATATACGCCTTAAACCCAAGGGCGAGGATAAGTACGAAAAGGCAATAGGCGAGCTCCGTGAAAATTTCAAGGGCACCGATATAACAATCAAGTAATATAACCAAAAAGGAGTTTATCATATGGCAGGATTCAGAGGCGGCAACGGCGGAATGCAGAACGTTATGAAGCAGGCTCAGAAAATTCAGGAGCAGATGCAACAGGCGGAAGCAGAGCTTGAGGAAATGGAAGTCCTCGGTTTTTCCGGCGGCGGCGAAGAGGGCGACGAAACGGTAGTCGTCTATATGAACGGCAAAAAGGTAATAAACGGTATAGAGTTCGGCAGTAAAATTTCCGAAATGGTAGACCTCTCGGACGAGGACGACGTGGAAATGCTGGAAGACCTCATTATGGCTGCCATAAACGACGGCTATAAAAAGGCTGACGAGGAGTACCAGAAAAAGATGGGTCCCCTCGGCAATATGGGCGGACTTAACGGTTTACTGTAATGGATACGTTTATCGAGCCTATCGGAAAGCTGATAAACCAGTTTTCCAAACTGCCCGGCGTGGGCAAAAAGACGGCGCAGCGTTACGCCTATAAAATCATAGATATGTCACCCGAGGAAGCAAAGCAGTTTGCCGAAAGTATTCTGGAATGCAAGTCCAAGGTGCGCTACTGCTCGGTGTGTGGCAACTTCTCCGAGGAGGAGGTCTGCGACGTCTGCAAAAAGCGCGACAAGTCTGTCATCTGCGTAGTAAAAGAGCCCAAGGACGTAATCGCTTTGGAAAAGCTCAGGGAATATAAGGGCGTCTACCACGTTCTGCACGGCGTAATATCCCCTATGGACGGTGTTGGTCCCAACGACATACGCATAAAAGAACTTCTGGAAAGGTTGGACGGCGTAACCGAGGTTATAATCGCCACCAATCCCGACGTGGAGGGCGACGCTACGGCGATGTATATTTCCAAGCTTTTAAAGCCGCTGGACGTTAAGGTTACGCGCCTCGCCCACGGCATACCCATAGGCGGCGAAATCGAGTATACCGACGAGGTAACTCTTTCCCGCGCTTTCGTAGAACGCAAAGAAATCTGAGGTATTTATGAAAATTTCCGTGCTCGGTTGCGGCAGGTGGGGTTCGTTCATCGCCTGGTATCACGCCACCGTACTCAAAAACAACGTAATACTATACGGCGAAGACGGCAGGGAGTCCTACGATATTTTAATGGCGGAGGGCAAAAACGAATACGTCGCCCTCGACGAGAGCATAACGCTGACCTCCGACCTTGCATACGCATTGAAGCGCAGCGACGTTATCATAATTTCGATAAGCTCGCAGGCACTGCGCGAGTTTATGCAGAAGGTCATAAAGTACCCCGTTGCGGACAAAGTTTTCGTGCTGTGTATGAAGGGCATAGAGGAAACGACGGGCAAACGTCTTTCCGAGGTTTTGACCGACAGCGGAATCGAAAGCGACAAAATCGCGGTGTGGGTAGGTCCCGGACATATTCAGTCGTTTACGGCTGGCGTGCCCAACTGTATGATAATCGACAGTACCAACGACGAACTCAAAAAATATCTTGCCGAAAATTTCAAATCCAATTTAATCCGCTTTTACTACGGCAACGACCTTCTGGGCACCGAAGTTGGCGCGGCGGCAAAAAACGTTCTGGGTATTGCCGCGGGCTTGCTGGACGGAAGCGGTTACACCAGCTTAAAGGGACCGTTGATGGCAAGGGGCGCGTTCGAGGTTGCAAAGCTTATAAAGGCGATGGGCGGCAACGAAATGTCGGCTTACGGTCTTGCGCATCTGGGCGACTACGAAACCACTCTGTTTTCGCCATATTCCCACAACCGCACCTACGGCGAGATGATGGCAAAGGGTCAGCACTTCGGCAAGCTCGCCGAGGGTGTTATGACGGCTAAGGCAATGAAATCGCTGGGCGATAAATACAAAATAGAGCTGCCCATAACCAACGCCGTGTACGAGGCGTGCTTCGAATCGGACGAGTTCGGCAAGGGCGAGCACGACTGTATGCAGGTCATATTAAAGCTGTTTGACCGCAGCATCAAAAACGAATTTTCATTTTGATTTACGAAAATACAACGGATAAATTCCGCAAAAAATAGAGGTAGAATTTTGTTAAGAGAAGATTTGAGAAACGTGGCGATAATCGCGCACGTAGACCACGGCAAGACGACGCTTGTAGACGCAATGTTAAAGCAGAGCCACACCTTCCGCGACAACCAGGCGGTTGAAGAGAGGGTTATGGACTCGGGAGACATCGAAAGAGAGAGGGGCATAACCATTTTGGCAAAGAACACGTCCCTGCACTATAACGGCGTAAAAATAAACGTCGTGGACACCCCGGGGCACGCCGACTTTTCGGGCGAGGTGGAGCGCGTAATGATGATGGTCAACGGCGTTCTCGTGCTTGTGGACGCGGCTGAAGGACCTATGCCGCAGACGCGCTTCGTTATGCAGAAGGCGCTTGAAATGGGTCACAGACTCATCATAGTCGTCAACAAAATAGACCGTCCCGACGCCCGTTTGAACGAGGTGCAGGACGAAATTTTAGAATTATTGCTCGAACTCAACGCGTCGGACGATCAGCTTATGTCGCCCGTCGTATGGTGCTCTGGCAGGGACGGCACGGCAACGCTCGACTTAAACGTGCCGGGCAAGGATTTAACGCCCCTTTTCCAGACCATATTGGAACATATCCAGCCTATGGAAGTGGACGCCGAGGGCGAAACGCAGATATTGTGCTCGTCAATCGACTATAACGATTACGTGGGCAGAATAGGCATAGGCAGAATAGAGCGCGGCGAAGCCCACGCGGGACAAGCCGTAGTGCTTACAAACTACAACAATCCCCAGCTTAAAGTTGCGGGCAAGATAGTCAATCTGTATCAGATTGAAGGACTCGAAAGAGTGCCCGTCGAAAAGGCTATCGCGGGCGATATAGTTTGCTTTTCGGGACTTGAAAAGATAAACATCGGCGACACGGTTTGCTCGCCTGCTTGCCCCGAACCGCACAAATTCGTAAAGATAACCGAACCCACGGTTGAAATGACTTTTTCGGTCAACGATTCGCCGTTCGCGGGCAAGGACGGAAAATTCGTCACCACGCGCCATTTGCGCGACAGACTTTTCCGCGAGCTTCTGCGCGACGTTTCGCTTAAAGTAGAGGAGACCGACTCCGCGGACAGATACCGCGTGTGCGGCAGGGGCGAAATGCACCTTTCGATTTTAATCGAGGAAATGCGCCGCGACGGTTACGAATTCCAGGTATCTACGCCGCGCGTTATGTACAAGGAAATCGACGGCGTGCGCTGCGAGCCTGTCGAAAGACTTATAGTAGACGTTCCCGACGAAGCCACGGGCGCAATCTTCCAGAGTATGGGCAACCGCAAGGGCGAGCTTCTGCATATGTCGGCAATCGGCACGCGCACGCGCCTTGAATTTTTAATTCCCGCGCGCGGACTGTTCGGCTACAAATCCGAATTTTTAACCTCGACCAAGGGCGAGGGCATAATGAGCAGCGTGTTCTTCGAGTACCAGCCGTACAAGGGCGATCTGAGCCGCCGCAATACGGGCTCGCTCGTCGCGTTCGAAACTGGCGAAGCGGTAACATACGGACTTTTCAACGCGCAGGGCAGAGGAGCTCTGTTCATCGGCGCGGGCACGCCAGTATACGAAGGTATGGTCATCGGCGAAAGCCCCAAAAACGAGGACATAAACGTAAACGTCTGCAAGACCAAGCACCTCACCAACACACGTTCGTCCGCATCGGACGACGCGTTAAGGCTTATCACGCCCAAGAAAATGAGCCTTGAAGAATGTCTTGAATTTATCGGTGACGACGAGCTTTTGGAAATCACGCCCAAGAATATCCGTATTAGAAAGCGTATACTCGACAGCGAGCTGCGCGCCAAAGCCAACGCCAAAGCCAAAAAAGGTTTGGAGTAATGGCTACCGATTTATCGTATATACAATTCGTGTGCGAGCAGCTGCGCGGCGAGGAAGCAACCTACAAAAAGATGTTCGGCGAATATATGGTCTATATCGAAGGCAAGCCTGTGCTTCTGGTCTGCGACAACACAGTTTTCGTCAAACAGGTAAAGGAGCTTGAAGAGATAATGTCGGAAGCGGACAAAGGCTATCCGTACGACGGCGCAAAGGAACATTATATCCTCGATATAGAAAATATCGACCTCACCGAAAAGGTTGTCGGCATCTTAAAAGAGGTAACGCCGCTGCCCAAAAAGAAAGTCAAAAAATCTTAAAATTTCATAATATGCACCCCGCGGAAATATATTAAAGCGAGGTGTATTTTTTATGGAACAGAACGAAAGTCATTTAATATCAATCGAAAACCGCAAAAGACTTACGGCAACGCAGATAGAGGCGGTGGAAGCGTTTTCGCCCACGCAGCTCGTGCTGTCCTATGCGGGCGGCAGAATAATAGTTGCCGGCAGCGATATGAAGATAACGTCGTTTTCCAAATCAAACGGCGGCTTTTCGGCAAGCGGCACTTTCACGTCGGTTAAATACGCGCAAAAGGGTATGGGCTTGAAGCAGAAGCTGTTCAGATAATGCAGATTTTCATATTTCTAACCTGCGCCCTGTGCGGTGTGATAAGCGGCGTGGTGTACGATATTTTATATATCGCGCGCGCCTTTGTCTGCGGTCTGGACAAGGCAAAATTCACCTTAAAGGACAAGATTTTCACCTGTATTTGCGATTTAATCTACTTTATCGCATTTTCGGCAATGTTCGTTTTCACGTCAATTTGCTTCGAATTTTACACAATCAGGCTGTATATGCTTGTCGGTTGCGCCCTCGGTGCGCTAATTTATTTAAAAAGTTTACATTTTATTATTGCATTTCTCGTAAGGAAAGTGTATAATAGACTAAGAAAGATAAAATCTGCACGAGGGGAAAAGCAATGGGCGAAGAAAAACGCAACAAAGTAGTAGCGGCTGTCGTTGTCAACGCAGTTCTGCTTGTCTTTATCATTGTTGCCGTTTTGATTGCGCAAATCGTACAGATAAGCATTTTAAAACGCCGCAAAGCAGCCCTTCTGGACGAGCTTTACCAGCTCGAACAGCAGTACGAAGAAAGTACGGATTTGCTTGACAGGCTGGAAACGGATCAGAAATACCTTGAGATAATACAACAGCTTGTGGGTATGGGCGTAGACGTCACGCCGAAAAATTAAAAAGCTTTATGAAAATTGCAGCAATTGATATCGGTTCTAATTCCGTTCGCCTTATGTTATGGGCGGACGGAAAAACTTTATATAAAAAGCTTAAAACCACGCGCCTGGGCGAAGGGTTGAATTTTGCGCCCCGCCTTTTGCCTGCCGCCTGCCAAAGGACGGCGCAGGCGGTAGCCGAATTCGTTGCGGAAGCGGCGGAGCAGGGTGCGGACAAGATTTACGCGTTTGCAACCGCGGCGGTGCGCTCGGCTGAAAACCCTCAAACGTTTACCGATATGGTCAGAAAGCTTTGCGGTATAGAGGTGGACGTTATCAGCGGAGAGCTCGAAGCGCAGATAGGACTTTGCGGAGCTCTCGGCAATGTGGACGGCGGAATTATAGACGTCGGCGGAGCCAGCACGGAAGTCACCGTGCGTTCGGGCGGCAAGGTTATTTATTCGCACAGCGCGAATATCGGCACCGTGCGCATACTCGACGCGGCGGGCAGGAATTTGGATAAAATTGATAAATTTATCGCCGCAAAAGTAGGAGAGTACGGCGACAACGATTTTAGTGCGGTTGCTATGTACGCGGTGGGAGGTACGGCTTCAAGGCTTGCCGCAATCAAGCGCGGAATAACCGAATACGACGCGGCGGCTTTAAACGGCACCGTATTGACGGTTGAAGAGGTGCGCACGTTTGCAAAAGAGCTGACGGCAATGCCCGTGGAGCAAATCGCGGCAACCACCATATGCAAAAAGTCGGCGGACGTAATAGGCGGCGGCGCGGCGTTGCTCTCCGCGGTTATGGCGCATTTCAACGTACAAAAAATAGCCGTTTCCGAAAGCGACAATCTGGAAGGCTATATTTTATCAAAACTGAATTGAAACAATAAAGTAAGGGGCGCGCAACTTCCGTTGCGCGCCCCTCATTTTTTATGCCGTAAAATTATGCTATTTCGTTTCCGTTCTTGTCAAGTTTTCCGTCTGTACAGTGAACGGTAAAGTTGCCTGAATTCAACTGCCAACGATAGCCTTTTTTAATAGCTGCCCATTCGGCTTTCGTTCCGTCAAAATTAATATCTGTAAGAGACCTGCAATATGTGAACGCACGCTCACCGATACTTGTTACGCTGTTGGGAATGTAGATACTTTCAAGCTCAAAGCAACTGTAAAAAGCGTCATCGCCGATAGTTGTAACGCCGCTGCCTATTTTAATGCTTTTAACTGAGGTGCAAGAAGTGAATGCCATAGTGCCGATGCTTGTAACACTGCCCGGAATGTCAATTTCCGTAAGCGAGTAGCAGGCACAGAATGCGCGCTCACCGATGCTTGTCACGCCGTCGGGAATGTTAATGCTCTCAGCCAAGTAGCAACCGTAGAACGCTTCTTTGCCGATGTACGTCACGCTGTCGGGAAGCTTAATGCTCGTAAGGGCTTTGCAGCCGGAGAACGCACACTCGTCAATGTACGTAACGCCGTCGGGAATGGTAATACTTTTAAGTGCGGTGCAGTCGGTGAATGCATATATGCCGATAATTTTTATGCTGTCGGCAAGCGTAATGCTTTCAAGTAACGTACAGCCGGCGAACGGTTCGACTGTATCACCGCTTGTAATTGTAACTGTTTTAAGAGTGTTGTGTTCTAAGTAGCTGCTGGCAAAAGCGGGAATAGTGGCTGTTTCAATGGGGCATCCGAGAAATGCGTCCCTGCCAATGGAAGTAACACTGTCGGGTATAACTACTTTCGTCAGCCGTGAACAATTGTAAAAAGCGTTGCTGTTTATTGCTTCTACACCTTCGGGTATTACTACTTCGGTTATATCGGTAGACGCTATACCTAACACCATATTATTTTTTACGGTAAGGGGATAGGGACACTCGGTGCATACGTTGTTCACGATATTGTGGGCTAACGCTTCCCCGTGCTCGAAAGTTTCCGTGCCCTTTTCTCCGCACTCGCAAGACAAGTAATAATACGCGGGGTGCGTGCAGGTCGCTTCCTCGCACAGATATTTCTGTTCGACAATCCTTTGATAGAAAGTATGGTTGTGGGGCGGTTGTTCCGGAGTCGTAGCACACCCCGCAAGTCCTAGGGCGCAGGCGGTTGCCGCAGTCGCGCCAATCAGCATAGCGAGTAGTTTTTTCTTCATAATTTTTTACCTCTTGGATAGTTATATTATAATTTATTTTTAAATTATAAGAAAGCGTTTTTAAATATAAATTATAATTTCGTCGTGCTTTGCCCGCTTGAGGTAGCGGCTGAGCGTGCGTGATTTTTTTGCGGTAAGCGCGCCTTGCGGACAATTGTAAACGCATTTTAAGCACCGCACGCACCGCGCGTTCGTCTTTCCGCAGTCAACCGCTTTAACCGTGCAGTTTTCTTTACACAGATTGCAGCCCGTACACGCCGCCGAACGCTTTATTTTTATAATTGCTCTGCTCCTTAGCGACGGCAGACACCCAGCAAAGGGTGTTTTCCGCCGTTTTGTAATTTTGGCGGGAGTATCCGAACCCAGCTTTTCAAAAAAGCTTTGGGGGACTTCGGGCGTTTGGTAATTCTCCTGCAAATAGGAATGTCTTGCAGGCAGATACAGCGCGGCTACAACGGGCGCTTTCAGAAGCTTTGCCGCCTCGTATACCGCATTGCCCGCGTCAATTCTTCCGTAGGTTGCAACCAGCGCAACGCGCCCGGCGTTCAGCCTTTTAAAGAACGGCCGCATAAAGGCGGGGTAGCTCTGGCAGTGTATGGGAAAGACTATAACGGCGGTATTAAAATTCAAGGATAAAATTTCGTCCTGCGTGCCGTCGGTCAGTTCGAAAATTTCAAACGCCGTTTTTCCGGCAATTTCTTTTGCAACCTTCTTGCCGTTGCCCGTGCAGGAATAATAAATAACCGCGTCCATCAGTCTTTTAAAAACTCTTTCATAATTTCGCACTCGGCAATTTCTTCAAGCGAAAAGCCCAAAGTGTTCTCTATCTCGTAAATTGCCTGTTCGCGCGTTATGTTTTTGTTTGCGCTTGCAAGCGAAATTTCTATTGCGCTGAAAGGAATCATCGTGCTCTGCATACGGTAAAACCTGATAAACTGGCTGTATTCCTTGCACCGCTCTATTTTGCAGCTCGTGTGCAGCCCCTTGCCGCTGTCGTCGGGCGCAACCCAGCCGCACTTTTCTGTAATGAGGTCCTTGATTTTCGTCCAGTCGTACTTGCCGCCGCTTATCTTATCGAAATCGATCTGAACGAACGCGGGGATATTGCCCGAGCGGGAGGAGCGGCGTATGCTCTTTTTGAGCGGCTTGACAATCTTCGGCACGCAGTGTATCGCCGTCGTCACGTTTTCCACAAGCTCGTTGCGGTAGGCGGAGCGTTTAATGAGCGCGTTGGTGCCGTAGGCAAGCTGCTTCATAGTGGTCAGCGTGTGGAATTGTCCGCGCTTCAACGGCGGACGGAAGGTCAGCACTCTGCCCATATTTATCAGAAAATTCAGACCCTTGTTGTCGGCGAAGCCGTAAACGAATTTGGGCGCCATACGGTTGAAGAACAGCCCAGTAAGCTGGGCGGGCTCGTTACCCGCAACGAAGTACGGCACTTTCTCCTCGACTAGAAGGGGATAGAACAGCACGTAGGCAAGCGACGGGCAGGCGCAGGTGTTGCCGTTCAACTCGTAAAGCTTTCTGTAAATTGCGCGCATATCTTCGGCGCAAACCGTGCGCGTGACGAACTCCACGCGCGTCAGCTTTTTCTTTGCGTTTTCAATGCTCTTCAGCGCGCTTTCCGAGGCGTAGGGAATTTCCCACGTCAAGGCTAAAACCCTCAGCTTTTTAACTTCCGAAAGATAGTAAAGTAGGTAGGTGGAATCCTTGCCGCCGGTGTAGAATACCGCCACGTCGAACCGCGATTTCTTACTGCGCTTAATTTCGTCCGCAAGCGGCACTACGCTCTTTAACGTGCTAGTTTCCTCGGCGTGCTCGCACATAGGGCAAAGCCCCTCCGCGCCGAACTGCAACCCCGGTATCATAAAGTCGTTTGCGCTGCAATTCTTGCAGAACCTTGCCTCCGAAAGGGAGCGCGGCGGATCAACGGGCGGCAGCTCGCAAACCGCGCCTTCTTCGATAATACCGCGCAGTGCTTTCAAGCTTTTCGCGTCAAGCTCGCAGGGCAGCGAGTCAATAATTTTTTTCTGCCGCTTGCTGAGCTTAATAATGTTTTTGTTCAGTTTTTCGCCGCTGCGTATGCCGTAATAAACCAGCTTGCCGTCAACGGCTTTCCATCTGTTCTGTAAATAGTACATAGTCTAAAAAAAGCGGCGCGGCTGTAAAATAACCGCGCCATATAAATTTTTACTTGATTTCGTGCAGCCAGCCGTCGGGGGCTTCTATCGTGCCCATCTGTATGCCCGTCAGCGTGTCGTAAAGTTTCTTCGTGACCTCGCCCATCTTATCCATACCCGAGGGCAGGCAGATTTCCCTGCCGTGGTCAACTATCTTTCCTACGGGCGAAATAACCGCCGCCGTGCCGCACAGTCCGCACTCGGCAAAGCCGTAAACTTCTTCAAGCTTAACGGGTCTGTGCTCTACGGTCAGTCCCAGATATTTTTCGGCAACGTAGCAAAGCGAACGGCGCGTGATGGAGGGGAGTATGCTGTCCGACTTGGGCGTAACCACCTTGCCGTCCTTTGTCACGAACAGGAAGTTCGCACCGCCAGTTTCCTCAACGAAAGTGCGCGTGCCCGCGTCCAGATACATATTCTCGTCAAAACCTTTCTCGTGCGCGTCAACTATGGCGTGCAGGCTCATTGCGTAATTCAGGCCCGCCTTGATGTGTCCCGTGCCGTGCGGAGCCGCCCTGTCGAAATCGCAAACGCGTATAGTCAGGGGCTTAACGCCGCCCTTGAAATAGGGACCGACGGGAGTTGCGAACAGTCTGAACTGATATTCTTCCGCGGGCTTAACGCCTATTACGGGCGAGGAGCCGAACATATAGGGGCGCAGGTACAGGGTCGCGCCGCTGCCGTAGGGGGGAACGTGATCCCTGTTTGCCGCAACCACTTGCTCAACCGCGCGCAAAAACATACCTTCGGGCAGAACGGGCATTTCCAGCCGTGCGGCAGACTGCGCCATTCTCTCTGCGTTGAGGTCGGGGCGGAAGGTCACAACGCGCCCGTCCTTGGTGGTGTAGGCTTTCAATCCCTCGAACGCCGTCTGCGCGTATTGCAGCACGCCCGCGCACTCGGAAATAACCAGTTTGTCGTCACCCGTCAAGCCGCCTTCATTCCATTTGCCGTTCTTATATTCCGCAACGAAGCGGTAGGGAGTTTTAATATATCCGAATCCCAGCTCGCCCCAGTTTATATCAACCGCCATAAAAATTTACCTTCTTTTCAGCCATAAAATTGATTTTTTATTATTATATAACCGCAAGCCGATAAAGTCAATTGATTGACAAAATACTTTCACAATGATAAAATATCCTCGTATGGCAAAGATTACTTCGATTGAACCGCAGGTTAAGGACAAGACTCGATGCAGCGTTTTTGTTGACGGAAGGTTCTATTGCGGAATAAAGCTCGAAGTTGCCGTAAAGCACCGCCTTAAAGCGGGAACGGAGATAGATAAAGCCGAGCTGGACAAAATTCAGCTCGAAACCGAAAAGGCGCAGGCGGTGGACAAGGCGCTTACGCACATATCGGTAAGCCCCAAGACCGAAAAGCAGATGCGTGATTTTCTCACCAAAAAGGGCTACGTCGGGGCGGTCGTCGAATACGTAATGGAAAGGCTGCATTATTACGGCTACGTGGACGACAGAGAATATTGCAGGGCGTACGTAAGCAGCGTTTCCAATAAGAGCAAGCGCGCAATCGAAGTCGAGCTTTTAAAGCGCGGCGCGGACAAGGCGGCGGTTGAGGAGGCGCTTGCGGACTTCGAGGACGACGAGGACAATATTTTAATTCTTCTCAAAAAATATCTGAGAGGGAAAGAGCCGACCAAAGAGAACGTTTATAAAGGCTGCCGCTACCTTATAGCAAAGGGATACGACTACGACGCGGTGAAGAGTGCGTGTGAGAGAATAGATGAAGAAGACTAAGATAATCGAGCTTGAAGTAATAGACAGCACCAACGAGTTCTGTAAAAGGTTTAATTTCGAAGAGGACGTAATAGTAGTTGCCCAAAAGCAGGCAAAGGGCAAGGGCACCAACGGCAGAGAGTTCGTTTCAGAAGAGGGCGGACTGTACGTTTCCTTTTTGAGAAGGCTGCCCGATTTCGATTACAAGAACACCTTCTCGATAATGATAAACGCGTGCGTTGCGGTGTGCAGAACGGTGGAGAGCTTCGGCTTGAAGCCCAGCGTAAAGTGGGCTAACGACGTGCTCGTTGACGGCAGAAAAATCTGCGGCACGCTTATAGAAAACAGACTGGGCGCGGACAACGTCTGCACCTCTATAGTCGGCATAGGCATCAACGTCAACAACGTTCTGCCCGACGACCTTAAAGAAATCGCCACTACTATGAGCGAGCAGAAGGGCGGCAAAAAGCTTTCCGTAAAGAGAATACGGAGGCGGCTTGTAAAATATCTTAAAAAGCAGTACGACGTAAACGATTACAAAAAGTACTGCGACTGGTTCGGACAGGAAGTCTATCTGGACAGCAACGGACAGCGCACCGAAGCAATCGCGCTGGACGTGGACGCCGACGGAAGTCTGGTGTGTGAAATCAAAGGACAAATAAAAAAAATCAGCAGTGCTGAAATGAGTTTGAGGTTAAAATGCAAATCTATCTGACGAGCGCGCAGGAGCGCGAAGCTGACAAAAACGCCATAAGCTTCGGTTTATCTTCCGAAGTGCTGATGAAGAGAGCGGGGCGCGCCCTTGCCGACGAGGTGCAGGCGGTAGCTACGGCACGCAATGCCGAAAAGATTCTGCTTGTGTGCGGCACGGGCAACAACGCGGGCGACGGCTACGTTGCCGCAAGGGAGCTCATAGCGCGCGGATACAACGTTTCGGTTTATTCGTGCGAGGGCGAAATTTCCATCGGCTGCAAGCGCGAAAAGAAGAGATACACGGGTAAGTTCACCCGCACCATTTCGGGCGATATTATCGTTGACTGTATCTTCGGTACGGGACTCAACCGCAAATTGCAGGGCGAGCACGCATCCGCTGTCAGAAAGATAAACCAGAGCAGCGCGTACGTAATCGCGGCGGATATTCCAAGCGGTCTTAACGGCGACAACGGCATCGTTATGGGTACGGCGGTTAAAGCCGACCTGACGGTTGCGCTCGGTCATATAAAGCTGGGCTGCGTATTCGGCGACGGCGTAGACTACTGCGGCAAGATAGTCGTAAAGGACATCGGCGTTGCGGCGGACGAAAGCTGTGCCAAGGCGGTGGAGGACGAGGACGTTGCAACGTTCTACAAGCCCCGCAAGCGCAATACCAACAAGGGCGACTACGGCTCGGCTTGCCTCGTTGCGGGTTCGGAAGAATACCTCGGCGCTGCGGGCTTAAGCATATCTTCCGCGCTCCGTTCGGGTTGCGGATACGTTCACGCGGTAGTGCCCGAAAAGCTCAAATACAGCCTGGCGGCGGCGTATCCCCAGTGCATTTACAGCGCCGTTCCCGATTTGCAGGCGGACGCAATAGCAATAGGTATGGGCGTGGGCTGCACGCAGGATTCCTACAATCTTCTGTGCGCGCTTTTAAAATCTTACAAGGGCAAGCTCATAATCGACGGCGACGGTCTTAACCTGCTTGCAAAGTACGGCAAGGACATTCTGCCCGAAAGCAAGGCGGAAATTCTTTTAACGCCCCACATCGGCGAAATGGCGAGACTTTGCGGTGTGGAAAAGCAGGCTGTTCTCAACGACCCCTTCGGCGTAGCTAAAAAATTCGCCGCGGAATATAATGTAACCGTACACCTCAAAAACGCCGTATCGATAACGACAAACGGCAAAATTTCCACCCTGTCGGTGCGCGGCACAAGTGCGCTTGCAAAGGCGGGCAGCGGAGATTTGCTTGCAGGGCTTATATGCGGTAACGCCGCACGCGGGCTCAGCGTTTTCGACGCGGCAGTATGTTCGCAGTACGTTCTCGGCTGTGCCGCCGAAGTATGTTCGGAAGAAATGTACGATGGCGCGGTTACGGCTGCCGACCTTGTAAATAATTTACACGTTGCGATAAAACGCTTGACGCGTTGAAAATTGCGTGATATATTATATTTGTTGAAAGGGAGTAGTTCAAGGCAGATCTCGTCATCACAGCGCAACCGCTCGGGGTCTGACACCGCTATTTAATACGGTAACAAGACTTTTAACTTAAAGAAATTTAAGTTAGAGGTCTTTTTTCTTTTTTCCGTAACAAACTATAATAGGAGTAATTTTATGGCGTTTTTGTGGATCTTTCTTCTTCTGGTCGGTTTCGTGCTCTTGGTCAAGGGTGCGGACTTCTTCGTAGACGGCGCTTCGGGCATAGCCGAAAAGCTTCACGTTTCAACCTTTATTATAGGTTTGACGGTTGTCGCTCTCGGCACGTCGGCGCCGGAGGCGGCGGTTTCCATAATCGGCGGCGTCAAGACGGCTATGGGCGACCCCTCGGGCGCAGAGGTCATAATGGGCAACGTGCTCGGCAGCAATATGATGAATATTCTGCTCATACTCGGCATTTCCGCGCTGGTGTGCAAGCTGCCCGTCGAAAAGAGCTCGCGCTATATCGAAATTCCTTTCCTTATAATAATAAGCCTTTTATTCATTCTGCTCGGCGATATTCAGGGCGGATACCAGTGGTACGACGGCTTGATTCTTATCGCACTGTACGCAGGCTTTATGACCTATACTATTATTATGGCAAAGCGCACAAAACAGCCCGTGCTTTTGGAAGAGGGCGCGGCTGACGCAACCGCAATAGCCGTTGCGCCTCCCAGAGAGGGCTTCAAGGGCTTTATCGACAGGGTAAAGACCAAGTACGGCGAGCTCAAAGCCAAGGTGTGGTTCCTCATAATAATTACGATAGTGGGGCTTGGTATGGTAGTCGGCGGCGCACAGCTTGTCGTCGAGGGTGCAACCTATATCGCGCAGGAGCTCATCGGTATTCCCGCAAACATAGTCGCGCTTACGGTGGTTGCATTCGGCACTTCTTTGCCCGAGCTGGTAACGTCCGTTTCGGCGGCAAGAAAGGGAGATACCGGTCTTGCAATCGGCAACATCATAGGCAGCAACATCGCAAACATTCTGTTTGTCGCAGGACTTGGCTTCGTTTCCACGGGCGCAGCGGGTGCAATATTCACCCAGCCCGAAATCTGGTACGGCAACCTTATGGACGGGTACGTTTCCATAATCGCGGCGCTGCTTCTGTTCGGCTTCTCGTTCGTCAAGGGCAACAAGCTGGGCAAGGTTGCGGGCATAACCTTCCTCGTTATCCTGGTCGGTTATTTCACCTACCGCATACTCGCCGTGTGCGGAGTAGTGCCTATGCTGCAAATCCCCGCCATATTCACAAATTTCGTGCAATAATAAGAGTATAAAATTCCGCGGCGCAGTCAACAATTTATAGGGCGGCGGGCGTATAATATAATAAGGACTGCCCAAAGAGGTGCTTGTATGACGATAAAACGCGGTGAACTGTACTATGCCGATTTGTCACCCGTAGTGGGCAGTGAACAGGGAGGGGTGCGCCCCGTTCTCGTAGTTCAGAACGACGTAGGCAACAAATTTTCCCCAACCATAATTGCGGCGGCGGTGACAAGCAAAATCAACAAGGCAAAGCTGCCCACGCATATAGAGCTGCCCATAGGCGACTTCGGGCTACAAAAGGATTCGGTTATCCTGTTGGAGCAGATACGCACTCTCGACAAGCGCAGGCTTAAAGAGAGGATAGGCGAGCTTCCCGAAGGAACTATGAGCAGGGTAGACAAGGCAATTTTAATCAGTTTAGGGTTTATAAAACAATAAGACGGGCGTAGCATAAAAATGCTACGCTTTTCTTTTTGCAAAATTTTACGCTAATTGCTTTTAAAGTTAAACTCCGTGTGATATAATCTAGATATGTCAGAAAAAAAGAAATTCAAATTGAAAATTCATTTCGGCAAGGTGAGCGCAATTTTAATTGCGGTTTTCGTCGTTCTTCTCACCGCCGATCTGGTTTTGAAATATTGCGAGGAAGCGTACAGCTGGAACTTCAAGGTCATTCCCGGGCTTATCTACGTTGAGCACGGCAGCCGCAACACGGGCGCGGCGTTTTCCTTCCTTTCCGATACCGAGTGGGGCAGAATTTTCTTTATCGTCATAACCTTTATAATGCTTCTGGTTATGATAGCGGGCTTTCTGCTTTTGCCCGAACGCTTTGTCGGGCTTAAAGTGTCCCTCGTTATGGTAGCGGCGGGCGCTCTGGGCAACCTCGTTGACAGACTGGCTCTGCAATCGGTGCGCGACTTCGTGTGGGTGAACATTTTCGGCAGCTGGGCGTGCTGTAACTTTGCCGACTTCTGGATAGTTTTCGGCGTAATTTACGCCGTTATAGACATACTTTTCATAAACGAATGGGCGGTATTTCCGCTCACTAAAACGGCGAAAGCGGCGGCAAAAGCGCGCGAGCTTGCCGTAAGTCAGGAAAAAGCAGAACTGGCGCAAAACGCCGACAACTCGGAAAATACTGCGCCTGACGAAGAGCAGAGCCAAACCGATGAAATGTCAGAAGCCGCGCAACCTCAACCCGACGACAAACCCGAAGAAAAACCCGACGACGGAAGCGGTGAAGAATAATGCGCACCGAGCAATTCGACGCCGAAAACAATTTTGCGCGCGCGGACGTTGCGCTCAGCGAAAGGCTGGAAGACTACACGCGCTCCGCGCTCAAAAAGCTTTTCGAAAACGGTCTTATCACAATTAACGGCAAGCCCGCAAAGCCCTCGCAGAGTGTTTCCGCGGGCGATAAAATAAGCGTTCAGCTCCCCGACCCCGTGGAGTGCGCCGCCCGTCCCGAGGATATTCCCATAGAAATAATCTACGAGGACGAGGACGTAGCCGTCATAAACAAGCCGCAGGGGTTGACCGTCCACGCGGGCAACGGCAATCTCGACGGCACACTGGTCAACGCGCTCCTGTACAGGCTGGACAACCTCAGCGGCATAGGCGGCGTAATCAGACCGGGCATTGTGCACAGAATAGACAAAAACACATCGGGGCTTTTGGTGGTGGCAAAGAACGATAAGGCGCATTTAAGCCTTGCGGAGCAGATAGCCGAAAAGTCCTGCCGCCGCACCTACGTCGCGCTTTTGGAGGGCAACCTCAAAGACGACAGCGGCACGATTACTACCTATATAGGCAGAAGCCAGTCCGACCGCACCAAAATGGCTGTGGTACCCCCCGAAAAGGGCAAGCTTGCAATTACCGACTACACCGTGCTGGACAGGGCGCAGGGGTACACGCTTTGCCGCTTCGATTTGCAGACGGGCAGAACGCACCAGATACGCGTGCACGCAAAGCACCTCAACCACCCGATAGTGGGCGACGACGTATACGGCAGAAAAAAGCGCGAGTTCTCACTCGACGGACAGCTTCTGCACGCATACAGACTGGAATTCACGCACCCGACAAGCGGCAAGCGGCTGTCGTTCACGGCGCCGTTGCCCGAATATTTCCAAGCGGTGCTCAAAAAATTAAAACTCAGCTTTAACTTGTGTTAAAACTGTTGCAAATTTCCGCCGTTATTGGTATAATTGCAGTGATAAATTTGTGGAGGATTTGTTTTTATGGCAAAGAGAAGGACAACAACTACAACTACCAGTTCAAGCAACTATCCGCTTGTCAAGGTGTGCGCGTTCTGGGGCGTAGTGCTTGCGGGCGTAGCGGGTTTGATAAGCTTTATTTTCAGCATTCTTGCAAAGTGCGGCGTAATCGTAACGTGGGGCAGCAAGGTATCGGGCGCGTGCTCGTTCATCGCGCAAATCGCGCTTTTCATCAGCGCGTGGCTTGCGGCTTGGGACTACGTCAAGTATAAGACCAAGGGTTGGAGAATAGTATTCTGGGTATTCTTCGTGCTCGGCATACTCGGTCTTGTCGGTCTCGGCATAGCCAGCTGGTTTTAATTTTTAGCTGATTTTAAGGGCGGTTTGTGCGTTATTCGTACAAACCGCTTTACATTTTTGCGCATATTATTTATAATTTTTACGGAAAGGATAAAATTATGGCAAATCCCTTAATTGCAATCGTCGGCAGACCCAACGTAGGCAAAAGCACGTTTTTCAACAAGGTCGTCGGCAGAAAAATTTCAATAACAGAGGACCGACCCGGGGTCACGCGCGACAGGCTGTATGCCGACGCGGAGTGGCGCGGCAGGAACTTTTCGCTTGTCGATACGGGCGGTATAGAGCTTAAAAGCGACGATTTAATGTGGAAGCACATCAAAAAGCAGGCGGAAGTGGCAATCGACACGGCGCAGGTAATACTCTTTTTCGTGGACGGAAAGGAGGGGCTCACCACGTCCGACTACGACGTGGCGGATATGCTCCGCAAGAGCAAAAAGCCCGTAATCGTCGTCGTAAACAAGATTGACGAATATTCCGAAGAAAAGGTTTTCGAGTTCTATTCCTTAGGTCTTGGCGAGCCCTACCCCGTATCCAGCGAGCACGGCAAGGGCATAGGCGACGTTTTGGACGAGTGCGTGAGCTACTTCGAAAAGAACGTGGGGGAAGAGGACGACAGCTTAAAAATCGCGGTTGTGGGCAAACCCAACGCGGGCAAGAGCAGCATTGTCAACCGCCTTCTGGGCTTCGAGCGTTCAATCGTCACCGACATTGCGGGCACCACGCGCGACGCAATCGACACCAAATTCACATACGACGGCAAAAACTACACCATAATAGATACGGCGGGCATACGCAAAAAAGCCAAGGTGGAGGACGACGTAGAATACTATTCGGTAATGCGCGCGTTCGACGCGGTGCGCCGCGCCGACGTCTGCCTGCTTGTTGTTGACAGCTCCGAGGGGCTGACCGAGCAGGACACAAAAATTATCGGCTACGTGCACGAGCAGGGCAAGCCCTCCGTGGTGGTAATGAACAAGTGGGATCTTATAGAAAAGGACACCAACACCATAAACAAGTTCGAGGAAAAGCTTAAAGAAGACCTCAAATTTATGGACTATTTCAAATCGGTGTACGTTTCCGCAAAGACGGGACAGCGCGCCGAAAAGATAATGAAGGTGGTGGACGAAGTATACGAAAACGCGCACTTCCGCATACCGACGGGCACGCTCAACGACCTCATATCGGACACGGTGCGCGCCAACGAGCCGCCTTCCTACAACGGCAGGAGGCTGCGCGTATACTATTCCTCGCAGGTATCGGTTGCGCCGCCCACCTTCGTGCTGTTCGTCAACGACGGCAACCTGATGCACTTTTCCTACGAAAGATTTCTGGAAAACTCCATAAGAAAAGCTTTCGACTTCTCGGGCACGCCCATACGCATAGTCACAAGGGAGAAAAAGGCGGACTGATATGCAGGAATTTTACCTTTCGCAAAGCTGGTACTGGCTGGTAGTCGGCGCAATAGTCAGCTACTTTATGGGCTGTTTCAACTTTGCAATACTCATTTCCAAATTTAAGCACGACGATATACGCCACGTCGGCAGCGGCAACCCCGGCGCAATGAACGTCTCGCGCCGCTACGGCTTAAAGGTGGGGCTTTTAAACTTTCTGTGCGACGGCTTAAAGGGCGCAATTCCCGTGCTGGTGGCGTATCTCGTATTCCGCAACTACCGCTTTGCGGGCACGGAAATAATAGTTTCCGACTTTATGCGCTACTTCTACGCGATATTCGCGCTCATCGGTCACGTGTTCCCCGTAACTATGAAGTTCAAGGGCGGCAAGGGCATTTCCACAACCATAGGGCTTTTGTGGTGCGCCGTCGCGTGCGAAACGTGGTGGTTCGCGTTCGTCGGTCTTGCGCTGTTCATACTGCTCTTCGTATACGTCGGCTTTACGGAGTGGGGGTCTATGGGCTCGCTTCTCGGCGTTGCCGCGTTCACTATCTGGCAGGCGGTAATCTTCACTCTGCGCTATACCGAACACCTTTCCAACGTGTTCATAGTGCTCACTTTTATGTTCCTGCTGCTTTTGAATATTATTACCTGGGGCGCGCACCACAGGAATTTGTATCAGCTTATGGCGGGGGAGGAACACCACACTTCGCTTAAAAAGATGCTAAAAAAGAAAAAAGCCAAATAAATAGCTACACCAACCACAATATATAGTGGTTGGTGTAATTTTTTACACTATTTTAAACTTTTTTGACGAAAAGTATTGAAATCTTATAAAATATGTGATATAATTCCAACACTCAAAGTATTTGTTACGTAAGGAGTACTATTATGAAGATGTTAAAATACACTACTGGGGGGGGGCAAGCACTTTTAAGTCGTAAGCAAGCTTTAAAGAAAGCCTTGCTTTATATTTTCACGCCCTTATTCTGTGTTGCATTATTATGCGGCGCAGTTTTTTCATTTTTTAAAACGGAAAACAAGGTGACCGCCGAGGCGTATAGTAGTGAATATGTCAGCTCTAATATGACAGTATGGACGCTGTTTGACGATAGAAGAGGCGCGTTCAATCTGGATACGCTCAACAAACTGGCAACCAAAGTGGGATACGATGATATAGAAGAATTCATATTCTATATGCGCGACGGGTACTCAAAATTTGCAAGTTCGTTTAATGGACGATTAGTTTCTATAGGCGGTAGAACGTGGATTCCCGTAATGGCTACCAGAACGGGCGATACGGACGAGGAACCGGGTGACGCCGTTTTAACTCTCTGGGAAGCATACCCTAGTGCAACGACTTCTTTTGGCAGCACTAAAATTTACGATAACAGCACAATTCGCAAAACGCTGACTTCCCAAACGGGGTGGTGGCGTAGATTTAACCCGAGGGCGGAGGACGCGGACCCCGAGGACGATATTGCGGGTATGTTTGCCGAATATATGGTAACGCCCAATCAAATAAAGAGGCAGAGGAGTTTAAGTGCTTACGTAAACGATTTAAGCTATACGGGCACTAATGCTTCCAGGTATACTAAAAACTGGGGGAACGACAACGTCTGGCTTCCTTCGCGCGGCGAAATTGAAAAGAGTGGCGCGTGGGGAGTTACTACAGGAAATAAGGAGGCTCAGGCTGGTGACTCTACAGGTGGTTACTGGACGCGTTCCAGCTCATCAGCATCTACCGAAAGTCTTTACGTTACGTCAAACGGTTCAAGCTTTGCTGCGTCAAGTGCTACAGGTACCAAAAATTACCGTGCCGCAATCAATATCAATCTTTGCTTAGCCTACGAAAACGCCTTGACCTACAAGGAGCCGGTAGACGCGCCCACCGCAGATACCACTACCGTATTCACGTACACGGGCAGCGAGCAGACCTATACGCCCGAGGGCTTCGATCCCGAAGCAATGGACATAGAGGGCAACGTTCATACGGACGCGGACACCTACACGGTTACGGTAACGCCTAAGGCGGGCTTTTGCTGGACAGGCGGCTCAACCGACCCTATAACCTTTGAAAATTTCGTAATAAACAAGGCAACGCCCACCGTATCCGCTTCGGACGTCACCGTTACCTACGGGCAGAACTACACGATAGCGGGCAGGGCTTCCAGCGGCGGCGATATTTCGTTTACTTACTACGACGAGGAGGGAGGTTTGCTTTCGGACTCGCCGATAAACGCGGGCAATTACACCGTAAAGGTTACCGCCGCGGAAACCGACAACTATTTGAGTGCCGAAACGACTATAAGCCTTACTATCAATCAAAAGGAAATATCCGTGCAGTGGGCAACCAACAGGCACACGGACGACAGCGGCTGGTACTTTATGCTGCCTTCATACAGCACAAATATTCCCGCTTCGGGTATGCTGGACTACGTCTATTATAAAAAGTCGGACTACGACGGCGGAGATTTAAGCAACCCGATTACCTCGGTCGGGGATATAGACCTGGAAGGTGCGGAAAAGGACTATTACGCCGTGCTTTCGCTTAAACCCGAATATGCCGTCAACTATACGCTCACCGGCGAAACGTATCAGGAATTCAGCGTTGACGACGAAAGGGAGATGATTTTCCTCACCCTGACGGGAAGCGGAGCAACCTATGACGGCAATGCGCACGCGGCAACCGTTACGGCAACGGACGCTTCGGGCGTCAACGTTCTGGTCAATTTCCAGTACGAATATTACACTGACAAGAACTGCAGCAACCCGCTGGACGGCGCGCCCACCGACGCGGGCAGATACTGGGTTGTCGTCAAGCTTACGCCTGCCGCAAGCGAATATAAGGGCGACAATTCGCTTTTCGAATTTATTATAAACAAGTGCACGCCCGCGGTTACGGCTATTGCGGAGCAGGAGCCTTTCATTTCGTCGGGCAAGCTGCCCGCTATCGACTATGAAAGCGAGGCAACGGGCACGATTGCCTGGAAGAGAGGGCAGACCCCCGTGCTCGGCAAGGGCATTTACGAATGGACGTTCACGCCCGACAGCCCTAACAACTACGAAAGCGTTAGCGGAAGTATGCTGCTCAACTTCGTGGAAGCGCGTATGGAGAGCATAGAAGCCGATTACGTACAGGGCGATACGGAAATTTTCACCTCCGACACGCTGGATATTTTCAACGGCAAAATCACCATTACGGCGAATTATTCGGACGGTTCGCAAAAAATCTTTAACAGCGGCTACACGCTTTCGGGCGAGCTGGTTGCGGGCGAAAATATTGAAATTACCGTAACCTACAACGGCAAGACCGATACAATCACCGTAAACGTTACCGCAGTGGAAATTTCCAACGTTGTGTTCGCTTTCGAGTGCGACAAGGATATTTACACTTCTAACACTATCGAAGATTTGCGCAAGTATATCACCGTTACGGTGTACTACAACAACGACACGAACGAGGTTGTTACCGATTACGATATTTCGGGCGAGCTTGAGGAAGGCGACTGCGAAATTACCCTGACCTACGGTGAGGCGAGCGATACGTTTACCGTTGCCGTTACGGCGGTTGAGATTACGGAAATATCCGTTAATTTCGAACAGGGTGATATCGTTTATCCATCGACCGATTTGGATACGCTTAAAGACTGGCTGACTGTCACCGCTTATTACAACAACGAAACGAGCGACGAAGTTGACGGCTACGAGCTGTCGGGCGAGCTCACAGTGGGCGAAAGTGAAATTACAATTACCTACAACGGATTTACCAAGACCATAACGGTGGAGGTGTCCGAGCCAGAGCTTGACTATATCGAAGCTGAATTTACGCAGGGCGGCGTGGTTTATCCCTCGACCGGGTTGGATACGCTTAAAGACTGGATTACCGTCACCGCGTACTACACCGACGGCAGCCAAGTAGAAGGCGTTGAAGAATATGAGCTTTCTGGCGTGCTTGAGGAAGGCGAAAGCGAAATTACCGTGACTTACGGCGGAAAGGATTATTCGATTACCGTTGAAGTTTCGGCAATAGAGATAGTCCGCATAGAGGTTGAGTTCGAGCAGGGCGGAGAGGTTTATCAGATCTCGTCCCTCAACATACTCAAACCCTGGCTGAAAGTAACGGCTTACTATAACGACGAAAGCGAGCAAGTAGTCAGCGACTACGAATTGTCGGGCGAGTTCACTCTGGAAAATTGCGAAATCACCGTGACGTACGACGGTTTAGACAAGACTATTTCGGTTGAAGTTACCGACGTTGCGATAGTAAGCGTTGAGTTCTCGTTCACGCAGGACGGCGTTGTCTATCCTTCTTCCGATCTGGAAGTACTCAGACAGTGGCTGACTGTTACGGCTACTCTGAATAACGGCGCAAGTAACGAAATTACGGACTACGACCTTTCGGGCGAGTTCACCGTTGGCGAAAGTCAAATTACCGTATCCTACGACGAATACAGCCAGGAAATAACGGTGGAGGTCACCGCCGCCGCAGTCGATTATATCGAGGCGCAATTCACGCAGGGCGGCGTTGTGTATCATACCACCGAGCTGAGCGTGCTTAAAGACTGGCTCACCGTGACGGCGTACTATACCGACGGCACTAACAGCGTCGTCACCGATTACGAGCTTTCGGGCGCGTTCACGGCAGGAACAAGCGAAATTACCGTTACCTACGGCGCGGAGCATACCGACACGGTGACCGTGACGGTTGATAAGGTCAAAGTTGCGCTTCCCGTTTACAACGGAACGCTGAGCTACACGGGCGATATAATCAAGCCCGCGGCAACCGATTTCGATAAGTTTGACGAAGCTCTTATGGCGTTCGTCACCGACAAGACAGTTCCCGGTCTTACCGTGGGCAGCTACAAGGCGGTGTTCGCGTTGACCGACCCCGCAAATTACGAATGGGCGACCGCAAGGGCTTTGAAGAAGTCCGTATTTGCGGCAGTCGTTTACGAGGAAGTAGTGCTGGAAGATTACGAAACGGCGGTTGAGTGGAAGCTTGCCAAGGCTAAGATTACGGCAACCAAGGCGGACGGCGCGCTGCCCGTGTTTGCAAGTGACAGCTTTACCGGTTCTCTGGCGGATATAGTCGGCTTAAAGTACTATTCGGACGAAGCCTGCACGCAGGAAATTCCCGCCGACGAGCTGGGTTACAGCACCAGCTATTTCGTAAAGGCCGCGCTTCTCGATACCGAGAATTTCGAGCTGGACGAAACCGCTGCGGCGTTTGCCAAGACGGCGTTCACTTACACCACGCCCGAAAAACAGCTTAACACCTGGGAAAAGATGCTTAAATTCCTCACGGTCAACTGGCTGTGGTTCGTTATAGGTGCGGCGGCTCTGTTGTTCCTCATAATTCTAATCTGCATAATCGCAGCCGTTGCCAAGAAGAGGCGCAAGGCGGAGGCGCTCAGGCTGGAAAAGGAAGAGCGCAAGGAAGAGGAGCGCAGACAGCGCGAGGAAGAGCGCAGGCGCGAAGAACGCGAGGAGCGCAGAATGGAGCGCGAAGAGAGAATGGCGCGTATGTCCCAGCAGCAGCCTATGCCTGCAATGATGCCGCAGATGATGCCCCCTATGATGGGTCAGATGCCGCAGATGGCGGGACAGCAGGCTGGCGGTCAGACTATGGCTACGGGCAGTGTTCCCGCGGACAGCGCACAGCTTACCAGAATCGAAACCGAGCTTGCGGCTTTAAAGGCTGCGCAGGAGGCAAGGGAGCTTGCCGAAATCAAGGCGGAGCAGGCGGCAATGCGCAGTGACATCAACGCGTTGCGCGGCAGCGAGCAGACGTTGCAGGGCAGTATTACCCTGGATAAGCTGACCGAGCTTGTTGAGCTGACGGTTGAAAAGGTGCTGGACAGAAGGGAAAAAGGAATTGCAACTGCGGAAAGCGGTGCGGCGCCCGTTACGGCGCAGGTGCCTCCCGACGCGGTTATGACCACGGTGACTACCACTAAGATAGACACCACCAAAAAGCCCGTTCAGAGCGCGCAGAACGCAGCGGCGCAGGCGGCTCCCGCAGGCAGAAACGTAGTGCGCAATTTCGTTGCGCCAATGCCCGTGGACGACGGCAGAGTGTTCGACGTGGGCGGCTTCTACACCCCCGCGGACCCCGCGACCGATATGCCTAACCTGCTTAGCAACGACGATAAACACGAATAATAAAAAGAGCCCCGCGCACGGTGTGCGCGGGGCTCTTATTTTTTTATCTTCAAATATCATTTACCACGCCCGAGAAAAGCGTCGAGCCGTAGTAGTCCGTAATGATAAAGCCGAACGCCTTGTCTATTACGAAATCCGAATAAACGATTTCGTGCGGCTCACCTGCCGAAGCGGCGTCCATACCGATAATCGTCACCGCCGCGCCCTCGATGCCCGTCTTGTCAACCGTCAGATCGGTCACGTGCTGAATTTTTGCGCAGTAGCATTTCTTTTCGGAAAGATTTGAAAAATCGCAGCCGTCGGGGAAAAATCCGGGGTCTTTAAAGAATTTGTCAACGCCGAACTTTTTCTGCAAAACGGTAACCAGGCTGTCGTCATACTTGCATTTGTACTCGGGGAAAATACAGCGCGTTTCGTAGGAAATATTGTTTTCCATATCGTAACCGCCGTAATCCCTGATTGCGTTGACCTCCGCAATAGTCTGCTCCGTAAACACGTCGTCAACGGTGTAGCCGTCCTTGGGCAGAATAAATTTTATCTGATAGCCGCCGTAAGCAGAGGTGTAGAAGGTGGAATAGTTTTCCGCTTCCCGAACTCGTCCGTAATTGTAATAGCCCTGCAAAAGCTTTTTATTCGTGACCTTGCCGTCCTTTGCGGTAAAGGCGTATTCGTCCTTCGTGAATGGCAGGTCGTTTCCGTTGGTTGCCCACACCGTCTTTAAATATAGGGTATTGATAAGGGTAAAAAGCGTTTCGTCGTCCAGATTGAAGTCCTGGTCTATAAGCCCTCTGGTCTGCTCCTTGACGAAGCTGCGTATCGCGGCGTTTGCGCTTTGGTTGTCGTTTTTAAAGTCCGCAGAGTAGGAGTAGGCGTAGTAGACGTTCGAAAGCCTGTCTATGCACGGTTGGTTTACGGGCGTGCCTTCGTTCACCCAAATGGAATTGGTCAGATCGAGCACGCTCGTAATTTTGCCGTCGTTCTTTATTTCCGATTCGAGCGAGCGGTAGAGTACGGGGAAATTGGCTTGCAGCTCCTCGTAAGAAACGCCGAGTGCGGACAACAGTTCTGCGCGCGTATCGCCTTCCGCGCATTCCGCGGCAAGCGAAAGAGCCATAAACACCGAAACGGGAGAAACCGTAAAATTCTCTTCCGACTGATATTCTTCGTAAGCCGCAGCCGCAAACTTGGCGGCAAACTGCTCGGTTTTGTCCTTAAACTTTACAAAGCCGTCGTTTTCGAGCTCTTCATATTTAAGCGGAGCTACATTCTGCGGTTTGCCAAGCTGTGTGCTTTTACCCGCGGCTTCCGGCGTGCCGCAAGCCGCAAACGAAAGTGCGCAAACAACCGAACAAGCGCAAAGAGCAAGCTTTTTGAATTTCATATTCGTACTCCTTAATATATTTGTCAAAAATATCTTACCATAGCCGTAAAGTTTAGTCAAGAGGCGGAGCGGCGGTCGTGAAATCGCGGCTTTGTCAATTTATTTTTCCGCCGACACAAACAGTAAAAATTCGACCTTGTTTTACATTTTTCGTCGGGAGAAAGCGCGCTATAATGCTTGCACGATGCAAGTTTACGCGGAATACGCCATAATAGAAAATTTCTGTATGGACTTCACTCTGCTGGCTGCGGCAAAGGCGGCTTCCAAAAATCCCGCAAAGTACTGGCGCATTGCAGTTGCTTCCGTACTGGGCGCGTGCTTTGCGGTCGTCTATCCGCTGATAGGCTTAGGCGGTGCGGTAGGCATAGTCATAAAGCTGGTTGCGGGGGCGGCAATGTGCGCGCTTGCGGGCAAGTACCAAACGGTTAAAGGCTATTTGAAATTTACCGCGGTCTTTACGGCGGCAACCTTTCTAACGGGCGGTGCGCTCATCGCGGTCTTCTCGCTTGCGGGGATGGAGTATAAGGAGGGCGGCGGCTTCATACTTTCGTCCGTGCCAATCGGCATACCGCTGTTCGCCGCGCTTATTCTGTTGCTTGCCGCTAAAAGGATAAAGCAGAAGTTCGTGGGCGCAAAGTGCGTTGCGGCTGCGTGCAAAATTTACGTGGGGGAAAAGCAGGCGTCCTGCCCTGCGTTTTACGACAGCGGCAACAAGGTCTACTGCCACGGCGCGCCCGTCAGCATAGTGCCCGCGCACGTCGCTAAAAAACTGACGGAGGCGGAGGGTATAAAAACCTACGTCGATATACATACTGTTGCAGGGAAAAGTAAAATTGCGGTATTTACTGCCGAAAAAATCGAGATTGACGACGGAAAAAATAACGTTACGCGGCACAACGTGATGCTTGGAATTTCGCCGCAGCACATCAATAAAATAGTGCTTCATCCAGATTTATCGGAGGTAAATTAAAAAATGTTTGAAAAAATCAAAAGCCTGCTCCGCTCGATTTTCGGGCTGAACACACTGGACTACATATGCGGAACCGAGGCGCTGCCCCTGCCGCTGTCGTCGGAGGAGGAAAAGGAAAAACTCACGCTTTTAAAAGAGGGTGACGAGCGCGCAAAGGCAGAGCTTGTGGAGCACAATCTGCGCCTCGTCGTGTACATAGCCAAAAAGTTCGAGGGCACGGGCGCGGACGGCGACGACCTCGTGTCGGTGGGCACCATAGGACTTATCAAGGCTATCGACTCCTTCCGCGCGGACAAGAACATAAAGCTTGCAACCTACGCTTCGCGCTGTATCGAAAACGAAATTTTAATGTATTTAAGAAGACTGTCGCGCTCCAAACAGGAGGTGTCGTTCGACGAACCGCTCAACACCGACTGGGAGGGCAACGAGCTGCTCTTATCCGATGTTATGGGTACCGACGCCGACGCGGTGTATTCTGACGTCGAGGGCGGAGTGGAAAGGGAGCTGCTCAAAAAATCGCTCGCACGGCTGTCGCTTCGGGAACAGCGCATAATGCGTATGCGCTTCGGACTGGACGGCGGCGACGAGATGACCCAGAAGGACGTTGCCGACAAACTCGGTATATCCCAAAGCTACATATCCCGTCTGGAAAAAAAGATAATAGCCAAGCTAAAAAAGGACATTTCCCGCCAGATATAAGCCGCGTTTAACGCGCTTTTGCAAAAGGCTTTTCGTACATAATCAGGAGGTAACATTATGTACGATAAAGTCGTTATATGCGGCGTGGAAACGTCGGGTCTGCCCAAGCTTTCCAACAAGGAACAGGAAGAGCTTATGCTCAGAATAAAGGCGGGCGACAACGAGGCAAGGGAGCAGTTCATAGTCGGCAATATGCGCCTGGTGCTCTCTCTCGTAAAGAGATTCTGGTCCAAAAAGGCTAATGCGGACGACGTCTTTCAGGTCGGCTGCGTGGGGCTTATCAAGGCGATAGACAACTTCGATATTTCCGTGGGCGTGCGTTTTTCGACCTACGCCGTGCCTATGATTTTAGGCGAAATCAAGAGGTATCTGCGCGACGCCAACTCACTGCGCGTTTCGCGCTCCATCCGCGATACGGCGTATAAGGTTTTAAAGGTGCGCGAAAAGCTGGAAGAGGAGTGTGACGACGTCACCTACGACCAAATCGCAAAGGAAATGAACGTTGCCGTTTCGGAGGTTGCCTACGCGCTGGACGCCATTTCCGACCCCGTATCGCTGTACGACCCCGTATACAACAAGCAGGGCGACACGCTTTTATTGATGGACCAGATTTTCGACGTCAAGAACAACGACGAGGTGTGGACGGAGAAAGCCGCGCTGTACGAGGCGATAACCCGCCTGGGCGAACGTGAGCGTTCCATTCTGTTCCTGCGCTATTTCGAGGGCAAGACTCAGACCGAAATCTCTTCGGAGGTCGGCATATCCCAAGCCCAGGTTTCCCGCCTGGAAAAGAGCGCGTTAAAGCGCATAAAGGCGGACATCTGCTGAAAAATCTAATGTATTAAAAGCCGGTAAGGTCAATCCTGCCGGCTTTATTTTTTTGTTTTTTGGTTGACTTTTTTATTTTGACTGTGTTATACTAGAAAGGTAAGGAATTCGCAGAAAGTAAGGAATTCAGGAGGTAGTTGTGGAAATTGCAAAGCTGACGACAAAGGGACAGTTGACGCTGCCCATCACCATAAGGCGGCAAATGGGGCTGGACGCCGGCGACAAGATTGCGTTTATGGAAAAGGACGGGGAAATTATGCTGATAAATATCGACAGGATTTCGGTAGGCTCGCCTAAAAACTATAACGCGAATATACAGAACGTCATAGCGTCTATGAAAATAGAGGGGCTTGTAGTGGAGGACGAATCGGTCAGATATATGCACGACAGGCTGGAAGGAAAAATAACCGTAGAGGACAGGGTTGCGCAGATAAAGCGCAAATATTCAAAAGCATAAAATGGCAAATTTTTTTGATAAATACGAACTGTATACCGAGGGGGACAGCATATATTGCTATCCCGGGACGTACGTTTTGAAAAACAAGCTGGACCTGCGCGAATACCCGCAACTCAAAAAAGCCGAAACGGAGCTGGTGTCCGCACGGCTTTTCGAGCAGGAAATAAAACCTTTAAAGGGTATTTTCGATAAGAAGCATCTATACGATATTCACAAATATCTCTTTCAGGATATTTACGACTTTGCGGGTAAGACCAGAAAGGAAGACATCTCCAAGGGCAACACCAAATTCTGCGTACATATCTACGTGGAGGAGCAGCTTTCCGAGCTGTTTGCAAAGGTCAAGAATATCAAAGCGGCAGAGAATTCGGACCGCCAGTCAAAGATAGCTTTTCTTGCCTATCTTATGGCTGAGCTGAATATAATCCACCCTTTCAGGGAGGGCAACGGCAGAGCTATCCGCGAATTTATCCGTCAGTACGCTTTAAAGCTTGGGCTTGCTATAAACTGGGGCGCAATAGAGCGCGAAAAATTGCTGGAAGCAATGGTTGCCAGCGTGCTGGACATTACCGATTTAAAATCTTGCCTGAACGAAATGATACCTTAAATATGACAGAATTGGCATATTGACGATAAAATCTTGTAATAATTACGTTAAAATAGCAGTTTTAATATAATTTAAAGGTTTGAAAACGGGGCGAAAAATGGTATAATTAATACGGTTCGGAGGACTAAATGCAAATTATCGATTGGATAGCCATAGGCATCGTGGTGCTATCGCTTGTGATAGGTATGATGCTCGGCTTCGGCAAACTGCTTAAAATATTTACGGGCGGCATTGTCGGCATAATTATCTCGGTAGTTGTAACCTACTTCTTTATAGGCGTGGTTGCAAGCTGGGGTTTCGTGCAGGACATAATGGGCAAGCTGCACGCGGCAATGGTGAACGCCAACAACGGCTTCGTCAATTTCCTCATTAAAATAGGCATAGAAAAAGTAATCCTGGCAATCGCGCTGTTTATCGTCATTCAGCTGCTCAGGATACTGATAGTAAGAATTATAAAGGGCATTGCGGAAATAGAAAACCCCGTAATCAGGGCTTTCAACCGTATCGGCGGTATGATATTTATGCTGGCCGTTATGTGTATGATAGTACTGCTCGTTTTCCACATCATCGATCTCATCGGCGGCAGTACGGAGGAAAGCTTCAAAAATTATCTGAGCGGCAGCGTGTTCAAAATCGACTGGGTGTTCGAACACAACCCCCTCAAATACATATTCGCAAAGATAGGCGGATAAAAATTCAACAAAATTCGAGTGCGGCAGACAACATTCAATCGTCTGCCGCATATATATTTGTATGGAATTTTTATTCAGTCAGTTAAAAAAGATGGACGTCGTTTCTATCGCGGACGGCAAAAATCTAGGCAGGGTGTGCGACCTCGCTTTCTATTTTCCCGAAAACCAGATAAAAGGACTTTTCGTCACGGGCAGCAAGGGCTTTAAATTTTCCAAGTCGGACGTCTTTATTCCTATTCGGGACGTCGTAAGAATAGGGGAGGACGTAGTGCTCGTCAAGCCTGCGCAGGAAAAACCGCCGAAGGGCAACCCGCACGACAAGTGTCCGCCGCCCAATAACTGCCCGCCGCCTTGTCCGCCGCAGTCGCACTGCCCTCCGCCAAACAATTGCCGCCCGCCTTATCCGTCTAACAACAGGCGCAACTTCGAAGATTACGAGTAAACTTAATAAATTGTTTTTCCCTCGCAGTCGGTGGCAACCACTGCGGGGAAATTTTCAACTTCAAGCTTTCTCACGGCTTCGGACAACAGCTCGGGGAAGGCGATAAGCTCGCTCTTTTTAATTGCCTTGCCATAGGTTGCGCCCGCGCCGCCTATCGCGGCAAAGTAAACGCCCGTGTTGCGCACCAGTGCTTTGGTCACGTCCGCGCTCATTTCGCCCTTGCCTATCATTCCGCCCAGACCGTTGTCAAGCAGAAGGGGAGCGTAGGCATCCATTCTCGCCGAGGTGGTGGGACCGCAGCTGCCGCTTGCATAGCCGGGCTTTGCGGGGCAGGGACCTGCGTAGTAAATAAACGCGCCGTTCATATCGAAGGGCAGCTTTTCGCCCCTTTCAATCATCTCTTTAAGCCGCTTGTGCGCACAGTCGCGCGCGGTGTAAATAGTTCCCGAAATAAGCACGCTGTCACCGGCGTGCAGTTTTTTTATCGTATCTTTATCAACGGGTAAATTAAGTTTAATCATTTCAGATAGTTTCCTTTTGGCAACGCACGCAGTGGCACTGTATATTTACGGCTACGGGCAATCCCGCAATGTGGGTGTACGCCCATTCGCAGCTCACACCTATTGCGGTAGTCTTTCCGTGAAAGCCCTGGCAGCCTATATCCAGAGCGTTAATTCTTTCAAGCGCGATTTTTTCAATTTCGGCAATGTCCGCCCTGTCGTTGTGCGTGCCGACCTCGCGCGTAAGCGCACGCTTTGCAAGATAGGCGCAGGTATCGAAGCTGCCGCCAATTCCCACGCCGACGTAGACGGGAGGGCAGGGGCGTGAGCCAGCGTTTTTAACCGTATTCACGATTGCGTCTATAATTCCCTCAACGCCCTGCGCGGGTTTAAGCATATACATCGCGCTCATATTCTCGCTGCCGAAGCCCTTGGGCAGAAAGGTTATTTTCACCTGTTCGCCTGCGCATACGTGCGTATGAATTGCCGCGGGGGTGTTGTCGCCGGTGTTCTCTCTGGTTATGGGGTCGCAAATTGACTTGCGGAAATAGCCGTCCGCATACGCCGCGCGCACCGCGCCGTTCACGGCTTCTTCCAGCGGCGCGCCCGTAAGGAAAACGTCCTGACCTATTTCCAGAATAACAACCGCCATACCCGTGTCCTGGCAGACGGGCAAGCCGTCGTTCTCGGCTGTCTTGCAGTTATCTATAAGCGTTTCCAGCGCAAATTTTGCCGCGCCTTCTTTCTCGCCGTCCGCCGCGCTTTCAAGCGCGCGCTTGCACTCGGGCGTAAGGCTTACGCAGGCGGCAAGCGCCATTTTGTAAATTTTGTCCGCAATTTCTTTGGTGTCTATTTTTCTCATACCGCAATTTTAATATATTTTCACCCAAAAGTAAAACGATTTTCGTTTACTTTGTCGGCGGTAATAATGTATAATCTTTTATATGGAAAACGTACAATTCCGCAGACAGCTTCCCCTCGGCGCGAAGGCGGGGGGACTGGCGTTTACCTCAGCCGTCGGGTTCAATTTATTTATTAGCTTGTTCGCAGGAGTAATAATTGCAATTTTCTCGCTGTCGGGAACCGAAGCGGAAAGCTATATTGCGCTGCTCACTTCGCCGATTGCAATAGCAATAGTTTTAACTCTCGCGCTCACGGTGGCAAAGCAGCCTGCAAAAAAGCTTCTGCCGGTTAAAACGCACCCCAAATACTATTTAATCGGCATTTTAATAGTCTTCGGCGCGCTGTTCTCATTGAGCCAGGTAAACGAGTATATAATTCAGCTTTTCGAGCTTATGGGCTATCAGCGCAGGGCAAGCTTCGTGCCCGACGTTACGGGCTGGAAGGTCGTGCCAGTGCTCATAGTCGTCGCGGTTATTCCCGCGTTTATGGAAGAAATTCTTTTCCGCGGCATAATCTTAAACAATGCGGAAGAGGAGCTTGGTACCGTGCGCGTGGTGCTCATTTCGGGCTTCTGCTTTTCGCTCTATCACGGCTCGGTGGAACAGACGGTTTACCAGTTCATAATCGGCTGTCTGTTCGGTTTCCTGGCGGTGCGCTCGCGATCGCTCGGTCCCGTAATTTTGATACACTTTATCAACAACGCGCTCATAATAATTATGCTTGCTTGCGGCGCTTACGACGAAGCCGGCGAACTGATTATATCCAAGGGCGGCGCAATTGCGTTGTACGTGGTCAGCGCGGCAAGCCTAATCGGCGGCGTGGTATGGCTTTTCCTCGACAGAAAACTTTTAAGACCGTGCAAGAAGGGCGGCGTTAAAACCTTCTTCATATTCGCCGCAATCGGCATAGGCGTGCAGGCGGCGCTTTGGATAGCGGGGTTGTTTGTCAATGGTTAAAGTCAATATCGTCTGCGTGGGCAAGATAAAGGAAGATTATTTAAGGAACGCCTGCGCGGAATATATAAAACGCCTTTCGCGCTTCTGCAAGCTGGAAATCAAAGAGCTTGCGGAAGGCAGGTCTATAAAGGAAGAGGCTCCGTCAATACTCAACAGCGCAAAGGGCTACAAAATCGCGCTGTGCGTGGAGGGCGAAACGCTTTCCAGCCCGCAGCTTGCCGAGCGCGTAAAAAAGCTGACGGACAGGGGCGAGGAAATAACCTTTATAATCGGCTCCTCCTGCGGACTGGACGACGCGGTCAAAAACGCCGCGGATTTGCGCCTTTCGTTTTCCCAGATGACCTTTCCGCACCAGCTTATGCGTGTAATACTTCTTGAGCAAATATACCGCGCGTTTATGATAAACGCGGGCAGCGAATACCATAAATAAATCGCCCGCCGCGGCATACAATATTGTGTGTTATACCGCGAAATTTCAGACTTCTACGTTTCCTACAAGGGCAAAAAGTGCGTCATCGGCTACACGCCGCAGGGCAGAAATATCTACGCCTTTCACGTCGGCGATGACTTCGGCAAACAGTTCATTGCCGTCTACGCCGTGCACGCGCGCGAGTTCATAACGGCACGCCTTGCAATCAGACACATAAAGGAGGGCGTCAAGGGCGGCGGTTGGATAATACCGCTGTTAAATCCCGACGGCGTTGCAATCTGCGAGCAGAAGCACCCTATGTGGAAAGCCAACGCGCGCGGTGTGGACCTTAACTGCAATTTCGACGCGGACTGGGGCACGGGCAGACTCAACACCCGCACGCGCGGCGCGGAAAACTGCATAGGCGACTATCCGCTGTCGGAGTGCGAAAGTGCGGCGCTCGTCAAATTTACCCTGCGTGTAAAACCCTTCGTCACGCTCAGCTTCCACACTAAGGGCGGCGAAATCTACTGGGAATTCAACGGCGAGGGAGATATAAGTGGAGCGCAGATAATCGCCGAACACACGGGCTACAAGGTCAAAAAGATAGTGGGCAGCGCGGGCGGCTACAAGGACTGGTGCATACAAAAACTTGGCATACCCGCCTACACGGTGGAGTGCGGCGACGATAATCTCAGCCACCCCATACAGAGCCTGCGCTCAATAAGGGAGTGCTTCGGACTTTTAAAATATTTTACGGAACATTATGAAAGACAATAAATTTATGAAAAGCGCGTTAAAGTGCGCGGAGGCGGCTTTAAAGGAGGGCGAGGTGCCCATCGGCGCGGTAGTCGTGTGCGAGGGCAAAGTCATTGCGCGCGGACACAACCGCAGAACCAAAAGGCAGATAGCCACCGCCCACGCCGAAATCGAGGCGATAGAAAAGGCGTGCAAAAAACTCAAAAGCTGGCGTATTCCCGAGTGCGATTTATACGTGACGTTGGAGCCCTGTCCTATGTGTATGGGCGCGGCATTGAACGCGCGTATCCGCAAAATTTATTTCGGCGCGTACGAGGATAAGGGGCGTTCGCTCACAAACGACATTGCCTCCGCAAATTTGCTCAACCACAAGATTGAAGTCGAGGGCGGAGTTATGGAGGAGGAGTGCCGCGGCATACTTTCCCGTTTCTTCTCCGAAATGCGTACGCGCGAAAAGAAGTGAAATTTTCACACAAAAGTTACTTTCTAACATTTTAAAACTCATAATTTTTTGTGAGCGTATCGTTTGACTTTAATTGTGCAACACAGTAAAATTGAATATGTTGATAAGGCGGCAAAGCTTTATAAATTTATACAAAAGAATAACGGAGGCAAAACCAGATGATTAACCACGGCAACGAAATCAAGATTTTTTCGGGCAATTCCAACAGACCTTTGGCAGAAGCAATTGCAAAGCAACTCAACACCACGCTCGGCGAAATGGAGGTAACGCACTTCTCCGACGGCGAAATCTACGTTCGCTTTGACGAAACCGTTCGCGGCAAGGACGTTTTCCTTATTCAGTCTACGAGCTATCCCGTCAACAACAACCTTATGGAGCTGCTCATTATGATTGACGCGGCAAAGCGCGCAAGCGCAGGCCGTATCACCGCGGTTATTCCCTATTTCGGCTATGCCCGTCAGGACAGAAAGGCGCGCTCGCGCGAGCCTATCACCGCAAAGCTGGTTGCAAACCTTTTAACCAGCGCGGGTGCGGACAGAATTTTAACTATGGATTTGCACTGCCTGCAGATTCAGGGCTTCTTCGATATTCCTCTGGACAACCTTGTCGGAGGTCCCACGCTGTACAACCACTTCAAACCCAAGGTGGACGAGGACTTCGTAGTCGTTTCCCCCGACATCGGTTCGGTAGGCAGGGCAAGAAAGGTTGCGGCAAGAATGGACGCCAAAATGGCAATCATTGACAAGCGCCGTCCCAAGGCGAACGTTATGGAGGTTATGAACATAATCGGCGACGTTCAGGGCAAAAACTGTCTTATGGTTGACGATATGATCGATACCGCGGGCACGATAGTGCAGGGCGCAAAGGCGTTGAAGGAAGCGGGCGCAAAGGAAATTTACGCTTGCTGCTCGCACGGCGTTCTCTCCGGTCCCGCAATCGAAAGACTTGCGGCTTCGCCCATAACCGAGCTTGCAATGCTCGACACAATAAACATTCCGCAGGAGAAAATGCTTCCCATCTTCAAGATGATTTCCACGGCAACCATTTTCGCCAACGCGATAGAGAACGTCTATATGGACAGACCGATGTCCAAGATTTACGACTAAATCACTTCTCTGTTTATAAGCCACGCAATACTGTGTCGCGCTGCGGCAACCCTCAGTCATTTACTTCATTGTAAACTCCTTCGGGTTTTCCTCGCGCTCCTTGTCTTGCTTGCTTCTAACCAGAGGGACTTGCATAGAGATCTCAAAAGCCACAGCGCTGAGCCGTGGCTTTAATTTTCTAAGGAGGTACGCCTTACGTTTATAATAGTCGGGCTCGGCAACCCCGAGCAAAAGTATTTTAAAACATTTCACAATATGGGCTACCTCGCGGTCGGCGACGCGGCGAATATGCTGGGCGTCAAGTTCAAAAAGAGGGAGTGCGAGGCGCTCACCGCCGAAGCGCATATAAACGGCGAAAAGGTCATTCTCGCACAGCCGCTCACATATATGAACAATTCGGGCAGGGCGGTAAAGCAGCTGCTTGCCAAGTACAAGGCGTCGCCCGACGAGCTTGTCATTCTGTACGACGACTACGACATACCCAAGGGCAAAATACGCATCCGCCCCGACGGCAGCGCAGGCACGCACAACGGTATGCGCTCGGTAATTGCGGAAATCGGCACGGCGGCGTTCAAGCGCATTCGCATAGGCATACGCGACCCCGAAATAAATATTCCCATTATCGACTACGTGCTTTCCAACGTCCGCGCGGAGGACTACGAGCTGTTCATTTCAGCCTGCTCGCGCGCGGCGGAAGCGGCTGTTGCGCTTGCCAAAGGCGCCCCCTGCGAAAGGGTGATGACCGACTTCAACGGCTGATTTAACCAAACTACACTTACCCGTTTCAAATGCGGCAAAACGGAGAATTCGGGTGAAAAACTTTTTCAGTTCCGAAAATTTAAAAGGGGACTACCCCGCAATAGCAAACGACCTCCGCCTCGGTGCTCCGACGGCGGTTTTCGGCGTTGCCGACAGCCGCAAATATCTAACGGCAAGCGTAATAGAACGCCCTGTTCTGTATATCGCGGCGGACGCGGTTTCGGCGGGCAAAGCGTATGAAGCGATAAAGGTTTTGTCGGGCAAAAAGTGCGCTTATCTTTCCGCCAAGGACGACGTTCTTTTATACAAGACGGCGGTTTCCAAGGACGCGCTTTTCCGCAGAATAGAGGGCATTTGCGGACTTTTATCGGGTGCGGAAGTGGTGGTGTGCGACGTGGAGGCGGCGCTGCAACTCGTGCCCGCAACCCTGCCGCAGATAACGCTTAAAGTCGATTGCGAATACGACTACGCGGCGTTGCCCGCGCTGCTCGTGCAGATGGGCTACGTGCGCGAATATTCGGTGGAGAGCAAGGGCGCGTTTGCCGTGCGCGGCGACATAATAGACATATATCCCGTCACGGCGGAAAACCCTGTCCGCATTGACTTTTTCGGCGACACGGTGGAGCGCATACGCCCCTACGATTTCGTCAGCGGCGACAGGCTGGAGGAGGTGAGGGAGCTAACTCTTGCGCCTGCAACCGACTGCCTTATAGACGACGGCGAAGTCAATCAAATTATAGCCGCTCTCAACCGCAGTCTGAAGGAGTGCAAAAGCCAGGCGGCGTACAGCCGTCTGAACACCATATGCGGCGAAATAAGCAACAGCCTTGCCGCGGGCACACCCTTTGCGGGGCAGGATTTTCTCTTTCCCGTGCTGTCCTGCGCGCGCACCGTTTTCGACCTTTTGCCCGAAAATACGGCTATCGTTTTCGACGAGTGCAAGGCGGTTTCGGACAGACTGAGAGCTGTGTTGAAAGAGCACGAGGAAAGATTTAAGGATCTGTCGGAAGGCGGCGAGGTGTGCGGCTTTTCCAGGCAGCAGCTTTTAAGCGAGGAGGAATTTTTAAATGGAGTATCGCGCTACCTCAACGTTGCGCTTCAGACCTTCACAACCGACCTCAGATTTTTCCGTCCGTTAAAGACCTACAACCTTCACTCGGTGCCGTCGCCCACCTATCTCAACAACGTGCCCGCGCTGTGCGACGACGTAAAGAGGTGGCTGTCCGGCGGATACAGAATTCTGATATTTTCGGGCGGTGTAAAGCGTTATGAAAAGATTTGCGAAGTACTACACGACGCATACATCGGGGTAAATCCCGTTCCGTACAGCCTTTCCGCGCTCAAAGACGTAGCCGTAAGCTCGGATAATCTCGACAAGGGCTTCATTCTGCACGAGGCAAAGCTTGCCGTTATCGGCAGCGGAGATATATTCACCAAGCCCGTGCAAAAGCGCATAAAGAAGCGCAGAGGCGATATGTTCGCCGCGCCGGAGATAGGCGACTATGCCGTTCACGAAAAGCACGGCGTAGGCAAAATCACGGGCACCAAAAAGATTGAAACGACCGACGGCATAAAGGAATACGTAGCCATAGAATACCGCGGCGGCGACGTTTTGTACGTCCCCGTCGAGCAGATGGATATTCTCTCCAAGTACGTCGGCGACGGCAATCCCACGCTCTCCAAAATAGGCGGCGCGGAGTTCGAAAAGGTAAAGGAGCGCGTGCGCGCTTCCATCAAAAAGCTGGCGTTCGACTTAAAGCTTCTGTACGCCGAAAGGGGCGAGAAACGCGGCTACCGCTTCCCCGAAAACGCCGTTATGATGGAGGAGTTCGAAAACGCCTTTATCTACGAGGAAACCGCCGACCAGCTCACCTGCATTGAGGAAATCAAGGCGGATATGTGCTCGGAAAAAGTGATGGACAGACTGCTGTGCGGTGACGTCGGTTACGGCAAAACGGAGGTTGCTTTCCGCGCAATCTATCTGTGCGTTCTCGGCGGCAAGCAGGCGGCTCTGATGTGCCCCAGCACCATACTTTCCGAACAGCACTACAACACCGCGTGCGAGCGGTTCAAAGAGTTCGGCGTGCGCGTCGAAAAGCTCAACCGCTTCAAGACACCCAAGCAGCAGGAGCAGACAATAGAGGCGCTCAAAAGGGGAGAAATCGACCTAATAATAGGCACTCACCGCCTGCTTTCAAACGACGTACAATTCAAGGATCTGGGGCTTTTGGTTCTCGACGAAGAACAGCGCTTCGGCGTGGAGCACAAGGAAAAAATCAAGCACATAAAATCGGACGTGGACTGCCTGACTATGACGGCGACGCCCATACCGCGCACCCTGCATATGTCGCTTGCGGGCATCAGGGATATAAGCACCATAACCACCGCGCCCACGCGCAGACTGCCCGTCCAGACCTACGTAGTAGAGGAAACCGAAACGCTGATACGCGACGCCGTCGTGCGCGAGATTACGCGCGGCGGACAGGTGTTCATACTCTATAACAGGGTGGAAACAATCTCGCAGTTCGCGGGCAATATCTGCCGCATCATTCCCGAGGCGAACGTCACCTACGCCCACGGCAGAATGGACAAGAATATTCTGGAAAACAACGTTTTCTCTTTCTATCGCGGCGAAAAGAACGTGCTGGTCACGACCACCATAATCGAAAACGGCATAGACCTTCCCAACGCCAACACGATAATCGTTATCGACGCCGATCGCCTGGGCATTTCCCAGCTCTATCAGCTGCGCGGCAGAGTGGGCAGGGGCGCGCGCCTTGCGCAGGCGTACTTCACTTTCAAGCCCGAAAAGGTTATGACGTCGGACGCCGCCGAAAGGCTGAAAGCCATAATGCAGTTCACCGAGCTGGGCTCGGGCTTCAAGATTGCAATGCGCGACCTCGAAATCAGGGGCGCGGGCAACGTGCTGGGCGCGGAACAGCACGGTCATATGGATAAGGTCGGCTACGAGCTGTATTCCAAACTCCTCAAAGAGGAGCTCACGGGCGAACAGCTTTCCACCGAGCTCGACGTTCACGCCACCGCGTACATTCCCGAAGCGTACATCGAAAGCAGTGCGGGCAGAATGGACTGCTACAAACAGATTGCCGAAATACGCTCGGTGGACGACTACAAGCGCGTCTGCCGCTCGGTCGAGGAGAATTACGGACCGATGCCCGACGAGGTTTTAAACCTTCTGATAATCGCCGTGCTCAAATCGTACGCGGCGCAGTTCAACGTCAAAAAAATCACCGTGGACGGGCAGGGCGGCGTGCTCGAACTGCCGTCGGTCAATAGCTTAAAGGACAAAAGGCTGTCCGCCGCGCTGGACAAATACGCTGGCGGCGTAAAGCTTGCAATGGCAAAGGTGGTGCAGATAGTGTTCGCACCGCAGCAGTCGCAGACCAAAACGATGCTCGCGATGACCAAATTTCTCAAATTTGCGGCAAGTTTTGCGCAAAATGGTTGAAAATTATTTGTCAACGGCGATTTAATATTATATAATTGATAAGAACGCTTTTATTTAAAGCGGACACCCTGACTTTTAGGGAGAGATAGATCGGATTATGAAGAGTAAAAAACTTATTTGTATGGCTGTGGCGGCTGCGCTTACGCTGGGAGTAACGCTTACTTCCGGCTGTATTGCAACCAATAACGAAGAGGACGTAAAGCAGGTCGTCGCAACCGTCGATATAACCAAAAACGAAAACTTCGTAAAGCAGTACGAAGATTACGCTTCCGCCGTTACCGAGGAAGTTTTCATCAAGCGCGATATGCTCACGTCGTTTATGAACGGCGGCTATCAGTACGCGCAGACCTACGGCTACGCAACCGCCTTCAACGCGATAAAGGACAGCCTCGTTTCCAACGCGGTAGTCACGCAGTACGCAACGGTTGCGCTGTTAAAGGACAAGGTTGCAAAGAACGAGCTCTCGCTCGAAACCTTCAAGAGCAAGACTACCGAACAGGAAAAGTACGAATACCTTCTCGGCGGCGAGCAGTCCGATGGAGTAAGAAAAGCAAAATACGAACTGTATTCCACGCTCAACAATCTTCTTGACGATGCGGAGCGTTCCGAAATCGACGAGGAGGACGGCTATTCGGGAAGCGGCACGCGCACAACTCCCGGCGGCATCGACAGCCTGAAAGAGGAGCACATTCCCGAAAACTACGGCGTTTACACCGGCTACCGGGGCTATCTGCTTTCGGATGCGGGCGAGTACGAGCCGCTTGACGGAACCACACGCAACACGCGCCGCAAAGCGTACGCGTCGTTCGTCAGCAGCTTAAAGAGCAATTACGTTCTTACCTCTGCGGATACCGAAACGACAGACGTTTTGCAGCTCAGCTACGTGCAGGATTCCTACGTTTCCGAGTTGCAGCAGCAGGTTATAAGCGCATTCAACGATATGTACGAGGAGCAGCAGGAAGCGCTCATCACCAAGGTTGAGGACGGCGTTTACACCTACGTCAAGAACGCATACGACGGCGAGGTTGACGGACTTTTGACCACGCAGGAAAAGAATTATTCCTCATCAACCACGTTCGAAACGGCAATGAGTTCTCTGTCGGATACTTCGTTCATACTTTACAGCCCCGCAACCTTAGATACGGTTGAGCAGGACGGAACAAGGGGAACCTTCGGCTACGTCTACAACATTCTGCTTCCGTTCTCGACTACGCAGAATCAGAAGCTTACGGCTTTGCAGGACTTCCGCAACAGCGACATAATCGACGAAAGCGGCTATTTCGCGGCGAGAAACCAGCTGCTTAAACAGATCACTACTACCGACCAGCGCGAAGCCTGGTTCAACGGCACAACGGACTATTCCTTCAACGTCGAGGAGTACAACGCCGACAAGACCGAAAAGCTTAGCTATTACAACGGCGGCAACGCGGACAGAAAATATTTATTCTTCGAAAACAATCTCACCAAGACGGACAAGTACGAGCCGCTTGAAAGATACACCGGTCTGTATTCCTACAACGGTAAGGTTATAAAGAATACCGACGGCAGTTACAGACTTATTCCCCAAAAACTTACGATTGATGATATGCTTTCGGAATTTGCCGCATATATTAATTACGTGCTCGGCGCCGACAGCGTACAGACCTACGCGGGCGACAAGCTCGGCGACACTGCGTATTCGGGTGAAAACTCCGCTTATTACGACGAGAATTCGTTCACGGTGGCCGGCGACGATACCCAGATAGACTATTCCAAATTAGTCTACGCAACGGGCAAGGTCAATCTCACCGCAAGCAGGGAGGACGCGTTCGTAACTACTTCCGACCGCTATAAGGCGATGTCGGCAGTCAACGAACTGCAGTACGCATACACCACCGATACGGGCGTTCTTTCGCAGTATATCGGCTACTCCGTATCCGCTTACGAAACCTCCTATATCAAGGAATTCGAATACGCGGCACAGCAGGCGCTCAGAATGGGCGTAGGCAGCTTCAAGGTCTGCGCAGGCGACTACGGCTGGCACCTCATCTACGTCACCGATACGTTCTCGTTCGAGGGCGGCGCGGTTTACTCCCCCGTATGGAGCAAGGAAAGGGTTGAAGCGGAAGGCACTTTCGAAAACCGTTTCTACACCTGGTTAAAGGATTCGACTCTCACCAACGAAGCATCCAAAAAGCGTGCTGAAATCTTAAAGGACTTCAACACCGACGAAGCAGTCAAAGTTTACGAAAAGGCGTATAAGGACTTAACGGAGCTCGGCTAATAAATGAAATGGTGGCAGGCGCTTGTACTGGGTTTAATCCAGGGCTTGACCGAATTTTTGCCCGTCTCGTCCAGCGGACACCTCACTTTTTTGCAGAGGGTGCTCGGCATAGACATAGGCGGCGCGGAACTTTTCTTTAACATAATTTTGCACCTCGGCACTCTCGTGGCGGTGTGCATAATTTTTTGGAGGGATATTCTCGATCTGTTCAAAAAGCCCTTCAAAACGCTTTTATATCTTGTCGTCGCAACAATCCCCGCGGCAATTGCTGGCTTGCTTCTGGACGACGTGATAGAGGAGCACCTTATGGGCGGCAAATACGTCGGCGTGGTACTTGCGGTGTTCTTCACCGTTACGGCGGCTGTGTTGTTTGCAACCGAGGTGTTTGCAAAGCGCAGGAAGAAGGAGTTGCCCATTTGCTGGCGCACGACTCTGCCTATGGGCTTTGCGCAGGCGGTGGCAATTCTTCCCGGCATATCGCGCAGCGGCTCTACCATAGCGGCGGGCACGTTTGCGGGCGGCACGGCGGAGGATACTTCCAAATTCTCCTTTTTAATGTCCATACCCGTCATCTTAGGTAGCTTCTTCGTCGAACTCGTAAAGGGGCTGATTGACAAGGAAAAGGGCTTTGCCTATTCGTTCAGCGTAGCGGGACCGCAATTCGGCTGGTGCATTGCCATAGGGCTGATTATCTCGGCAGTTGCCGGACTGTTTGCAATCAAGGTGATGCTTGCGGCGATAAAAAAGGCAAACTACAAATGGTTTTCGCTCTATCTTGTGTTGCTTGCTGTAACCTGCGTGGTGTTGCAGTGCGTGGGGCTCTTCAACTGATTACTTAAAATACTTCGTCCGTGCGCGGAAAAAAGAGCGCACGGACTTTTCATTTATTGTATAACTTATATACAAACACGCAAAATCTACAAGAAAACTCCGTTGTAAACGGCGCGGCGATATAGTATAATAAAAGCGTAATACGGAGGCGGAGTATACGCATATGGAAGAAATTCTGCAAGTAAAAAACCTTTCCAAGTCGTTCAGACTTTCGTACAAACAGCGCAGGCTGGAAGGCGGCATTCCCATAAAAGTCGCCGTTGACGACCTGTCTTTCACGGCCTACAAGGGCGAAATTTTCGGCTTGCTGGGACCCAACGGCGCGGGCAAGACTACCACGCTGAGAATGTTGGCAACGCTCATAAAGCCGGATAGCGGCGACGCGGTAGTGGACGGCGCAAGCATAGTTGCCGACCCCTACGCGGTGCGCTCCAAAATCGGCTTTCTTACAAGCGAATTGAAGCTTGAAGATTTCTTTACGCCCAACTATCTTTTCGACTTTTTCAGCGGACTTTACAGCGTGCCCGCCGAAAAAGCGGCGGAGCGCAAGCGCGAAATGTTTGCGCGTTTCGGCATCGACAAGTTTGCCGAAGTCAAGGTTGCCAACCTCTCGACGGGTATGCGTCAGAAGGTTTCGCTTGTCATCTCGCTGGTCAACGACCCCGACTTCATCATCTTCGACGAGCCCACCAACGGGCTGGACGTTCTCACCGCAAAGACGGTCACCGACTTTTTAATCGAGCTGAAAGCCAAGGGCAAGACGATAATACTTTCAACGCACATTTTCAGCTTAATCGAAAAGCTGTGCGACAGGGTGGGCATAATAATCGACGGCAGGCTGGTCGCTTTAGACACGCTTGCAAACCTGACGGCGGAAAAAAATCTGGAAGATAAATTTTTCGATTTGTACGCGCAGGTAAAGGGGGCAAACGAATGAAGACCATACTCACGATAATCAAAAAGGAATTTGCCCGCTTCTTCAAGGACACGCGCCTGATGCTGACCACGCTCATTTTGCCGGGCTTGCTGATATTCGCAATGTACTCGCTGATGGGCACGATAATGGAAAACGTGGGAAAGGACGCCGAGGAGGAGCCGTGCGCGGTGTACGTCGTCGGACTGCCCGAAAGTATGTCGCCCGCGTTCAACGCCGTCTTCGATTTAAAAGATTACGAAACGCGCGACGCCGCGGACGAAGCTTTAAGGGACGGCACGCTTGACTTAATAGTCGTTTTCCCGACGGACGAAACGCAGTCTAAAATAGAAATCTATCTCAATTCGGCGGAAACCAAATCTCAAGCGGCGTACGCAATGGCGGAGGCGCTGGTTGCAAATTACAGCATAATAGATATTGCCGACGCGCAGAGTACGGCAAAGACCGTGCTGAAAATGGTAGTGCCTATGGTGCTTTTGATGCTGCTGTTCAGCGGCTGTATGGCGGTGGCGCCCGAATCGATTGCGGGCGAAAAGGAGAGGGGAACGATAGCAACCCTGCTTGTCACGCCGGTCAAGCGCAGCTCGGTGGCAATCGGCAAGATTGCCGCGCTCAGCGTAATAGCCCTGCTAAGCGGACTTTCCAGCGCGATAGGTATGCTGTTGTCCCTGCCCAAGCTCACGGGTATGGCGGGCGGAATATCGCTGTCAATGTACGGCTTCGGCAGCTACGCGGCAATACTCGCGGTTGTGCTGTCCACGGTGCTCATACTGGTCACGCTGATAGCAATAATTTCGGCGTTTGCCAAGAGCGTGAAGGAGGCAACGGGGCTTGTCGTTCCGCTGATGATAATCACAATGCTGTGCGGCGTATTCAGTATGTTCGTCACGGGCACGCCGTCCATAGGGCTGTTCTTCATACCGATTTTCAACAGCGCGCTTGCAATTTCCTCCGTGCTTTCGGGCGCACTCAGCGGCGCGGCAATCGCCATAACGGTGTGTATGAATATCGCGTTTGCGGCGCTCCTGGTGTTCTTCTTAACGCTTATGTTCAAGAGCGAGAAAATAATGTTCAAACGCTAATTATATATAATA
>JAIEFR010000005.1 GCA_029066845.1 Clostridia bacterium
CATCTTCATAATATTTCTCCTTACGTAACAAATACTTTGAGTGTTGGAATTATATCACACTATTTCAAAATTTTCAAGACCTTTCGACAAAATTTTTAAAAATAGTTGTTAATTTTGCACAAAACACAATATGTTGTGGTGAAATAGCAAAAAAGCCCCGCGCAAGTCTGCGCGGGGCTCATTTTCATTTATCAAAATTGACTATGGTGGCAAAATCGAGCTTCAAAGAAGCGCCGCCAATCAGTCCGCCGTCTATGTCGGGCTGAGCCATAAGCCCCTTGCAGTTGCCCGCGTTCATACTTCCGCCGTACTGAATTATAACCTTTTCCGCACACTTGGGGCAGAAAAGCTGACCAATCTTTTTGCGGATATAGGCAATGGTTTCCTGCGCCTGAGCGTCGGTTGCCGTTCTGCCCGTGCCGATAGCCCAAACAGGTTCGTAGGCAATTACAACCTTTGCAACGTCCTCAACTCCCTTCAAGCCGTCGGCAAGCTGCTTATCCAGCACCTTTTCGGTAACGCCGCCTTCGCGCTCCGCAAGAGTTTCGCCCACGCACACGATAGGCGTAATGCCGTTTGCAAGAGCTGACAAAGTGCGCTTATTCACGCCCTCGTCGGTTTCGCCGAAGTACTGGCGGCGTTCGCTGTGACCGATTATTGCGTACTTCACGCCGTATTCTTTAAGCTGTGCGCACGAAATTTCGCCCGTGTACGCGCCGCTTTCCGCCCAGTGAACGTTTTCCGCACCTATGGCAATGTTGGTGCCCTTTGCCGCCTCCGTCATTGCGGGGATAAGTATGGCGGGCACGCACAGAGCCACGTCGCAGTTAGCCTTTGCCACGAGGGGCGCCAGCTCCTTTATAAGCTTTGCGCCGCTCTCCGCGGTCATATTCATTTTCCAGTTGCCAGCAATAAAAGGTTTCCTTATCATATTATATCTCCCTTTCGGCTTACTTGTCGTTGAGGCAGGCAATACCGGGAAGCACTTTGCCTTCGAACAGTTCAAGCGACGCGCCGCCGCCAGTGGAAATGTGGCTCATCTTGTCGGCAAAGCCAAGCTGCTGAACAGCCGCCGCGGAATCGCCGCCGCCGATAATGGTCGTGCACTTGCCGTAAACGTCCGCCAGAGCCTTTGCAACCGCAATGGTGCCCTTTGCAAGAGTGGGATTTTCGAACACGCCCATAGGTCCGTTCCATACAACCGACTTCGCGCTTGCAACCGCGTCAGCGTACAGCTTTCTCGTCTTTTCGCCGATGTCCATACCCATCATATCCGCGGGTATCTTGTCGCTGTCAACCGTGATAACGTCAACGGGCGCGTCGATGGGGTCGGGGAAGGATTTGGTCACAACCGTATCAACGGGAAGAAGCAGCTTCTTGCCGGCTTTTTCAGCCTTTGCCATCATCTCCTTGCAGTAGTCAAGCTTCTCCTCGTCCAGAAGCGAGGTGCCGATTTCGTAGCCCTTTGCTTTGAGGAAGGTGTATGCCATACCGCCACCGATAATAAGCGTGTCGCACTTTTCCAGAAGGTTGGATATAACGTTGAGCTTATCCGCAACCTTCGCGCCGCCGAGGATAGCGACGAAAGGTCTCTGGGGATTTTCAAGCGTAGCCGCCATAACGGAAAGCTCCTTCTCGATGAGGAAGCCGCAGACGGCGGTCTTTATGATGCCGTACTCCACGATAGCCGCGGTGGACGCGTGCGAGCGGTGAGCCGTACCGAATGCGTCGTTGACGTAAATTTCAGCGTCGTATGCAAGCGCCTTGCAGAACGCCTCGTCCTTCTTCTCCTCTTCCCAGTGGAAGCGCAGGTTTTCCAGAAGCACCGCCTCGCCCTCTTTCAACGCGCTGCGCTTTGCCTGTGCGTCGGGACCGATTACGTCGGTTGCAAATACAACTTTGCCGCCGGTAAGCTCCGCAAGTCTCTTGGCAACGGGTGCAAGGGTGAGCTTCTTGGGCTCGTCCTTCTTCGCCTTTTCTATGATAGCTTCCTCGGTGGTTTCGCCAGCATCTACCTTCTTCTTATCCTTTTTGTTCAGCTTGACTTCAGCCGAGAAAATGGAATGGGGCTTGCCCATATGCGAGCAGAGCGTAACCTTCGCGCCTGCATCCAGCAGATATTTAATCGTGGGCAGCGCGCCTATAATTCTGTTTTCGTCAGTGATGACGCCGTCTTTCATAGGAACGTTGAAATCGCACCTTACGAGTACCTTTTTGCCTTTCAGACCGCCAAGGTCCTTAACCGACATTTTGTTCATAAAAATTCACTCCTGAATTAAATTTATTTTCGCACATAATTATAAAAATTTCTTTCGCGTTTGTCAAACAAAGTAAAACGGCAATATACAAAATATGTAAAAGCCCCGCGGCGGTTGCCGCGGGGCTCTCATATCAGTCCTTATTTTCGTCGTCCGTAAAGCCCATATCGGTTATCGGGTCCGCGGGGGTGTAAAAGCCGCCCACGTCGAATACCCTGCCGTCGTCCACGGGCATAGGCGCCACGAAGTTGCGCACAACCGTCCTGGTTGCGGGCGCCGCCTGCGCCTGGGGTGCGGTCTGCGCCTGCTTCTTGGTCGTGTCTATCTTGGTAGTCGTCACCGTCGTCATCACCGCGTCGGGGGGAACCTGCGTTGCCGCGGGTGCCGCCGCACTTTCGGGCTTAGCCGCTGCGGTAGCCGACTGCGCCGACTTTTCGTCCGCCATTGCGTTCCTTACTTCCGTTCTTATAAGCTCGGTCAACGCCTGCAAGGTAACGCCGCCAACACCGCCGGCAGCAACCTGCTCGCCGCCCATACGCGCCATCAGAGTTGCAAACTGCGTTTCCAGCTTGGACTGTGCAATCTGCTGGTCGGTCAACGCCTTGGCAGCCGCTTCCGCCCTGAGCGCGGCAATTTCCTTTGCCGCCTGCTCCGCCTTCATTGCCGCCATTTCGGCTTTGAGCTCGGCTATCTCGTTAGAGCTGCCGCCCGCCGCCATAGGCTGTGCCTGCTGGGGCATAGACTGCGGCATCTGCTGACTCATCTGGGGCATCTGCATCATCTGCGGCATCATCATAGGAGGCATTGTCTGCTGCTGGGACATACGCGCCATTCTTTCCTCGCGGTCCTCGCGCCTGCGCTCTTCCTCACGCAGCCTGCGCTCCTCTTCCTTGCGCTCCTCTTTTTCCAGCCTCTGCTCCTCGCGGATACGCTTCTTCTTAGCCGCGCGCACCGCCAGCGCGATTATCAATATGAGAAGTATTAAAGCAACCGCCGCAATGACTATCCACAGCCAGTTCGCCTTTGCTACCGCCAGCACCTTTTCGAAGCCCGTAAGCTCCTTGGCGGGCGTGGTATAAGTGAACGCCTTCATTCTGTACTGCTCCGCGCTTGCGTCAAGCTCGAAGTTATCCTCGTCCAGAAGCGCCGCCTTCACGTAGTACTCTTTGCTGTATGCCAGCTGGTCCGCCGCAACCTCCTCGGTGCAGGTTTCGTCCGTGTAGTACTTCAAAGTCACAACGTCGGCAAGCGCGCCCATAAAGCTCTCGCTTGCAAACTCGGGCAGCGCGCCGTCCTTCTTTGTCGCCGTAATCACCGCCCTTGCAATGTTCCAGTCAACCGCAACCTCGTGCGCCGAAAGCGGCATTTCGCCGTCGTATACTGCCGCCGCAAACACTTTTTTGCTCACTGTATTTGCCGTAGCCCACTCGTAATTTTCGGGGTCGATGAGCGCGAATACCGCCTTGTACGTGCCTGCGTTCTTGCCCGGAAGGGTCTTATCCGCAACCATCGTCATAAGCGCGTCGTCAAAGCTCGTGAAGTTTTCCGTCTTGATGGTTATGGGCGCGCCCGTGTAGCTCAAACCGCCCTTGAACGCGGGCACCGCAACCTTGACTTTCTGCACAGTGATATTCACTGCGGTAGAAACCTCGTTGCCGCCCTCGTCCGTAAACTTGACGGTTACAGACTGCACGCCCGCCTTGAACTTGTTGCCGTCGCGCAAGCCGTTGCAGGTGATGTCCAAATCGGAAACCTTGACCTGCTCCTCGTCGCCGTTGTCGTAGGTGACCGTAGCGGTCAGCTTTGCCTTCAACTCGTCCAGGGTGTTCGCCGTAGTAAACGCCGCACCCTCTTCGAGCGTTGCCGCAATGCTTACGGCTTCCTTGTCGCTCAAAGTCAGCACAACGACCACGGGATCGATCTCGTTGTAATTTTCCTTGTCCTTCGGCTCGAACTCGACCACGTAAATATAGTCGCCTGCGCCGTCGGGCTTGGTAACGTTCACCCACTTTTCGGGCTCCGCGGGAGTGCCGTCCGAATTGAACTCGGGCTTGCCGTCGCCCGTGTACTTCTTGTATACGGGAGTTTTGGGCGTAACGTTGTCGGGAATACTGTCGGGGTCGATACCCACGCCATAGTTGCCGTCGGGCTTATACGTACCGGTAAAGCCGCCGTCAGCCGCGGGCTTCAAGCCGCTGTCCGCGCCCGTGGGCTTAACCTCGGTGCCGCCCATATCGACGTCCGCCTTGCCGATATTCACAATCGTGCTTACGGGCGGTATCTCGTCGAAATTGTCGTCGTCATAGTCGAAGTCGATTTCCACTATGTAATCGCCCGCGCCGTCAATCTTGTCAACGGGCTTCCACTTCGTTGGATCCTTAGGGCTTCCGTCAGTGTTGAATTCGGGCTTGCCGTCGCCCGTGTACTTCTTGTATACGGGTTTTTTAGGGGTAACGCCGTCGGGCAAATCTTCGGGGTCTATGCCGACGTCGTAGCCGCCTTCGGGGTCGTAAGTGCCCTTAAAGCCGCCGTTGCCGTCGGGTTCCAGCTTGCCGCTTCCGCCGCTTTCGCCGCCGCCCGTGGGCGTAAACGAAGTGCCGCCTATTTCAACCGCCGCCTTGTCAACGGTCACCTCAACCGTCGTATAAATATCGTCGTTATACTTAACGGTAATAGTGCGCGTGCCAGCATTAAGGTTGCCGTTTTCCTGCAAACCGTTTTCGTCCGCCACAAGCGTGTATTCTGTAGCTTTCAGCGTTTTGGGCTCGCCGCCGTCGTTGTAAGTCAGCTTAACCGTCAAGCCGTTTTTCAAATCGTCCAGAGAGCTAACAGCCGTAGGGTTTTTGCCGTCGGGCGCGGAATATTCCGCAGTCACGCCCGAAACGTCCCTGTCCGTAACGGTTACGGTAAAGGTTGCCGTCTTGGTGGTGCTGCCCTTCTTCCAGGTTACCGTGACGGTGTTATTCGTTGACGAAAAATCTTTGGGTAAAGTAACGGTGTATTCACTGCTTTCCAGCGTTTCCTCGTCGCCGTTGTTGAACACCGCATTGACCGATAGATAGGTATCCACCTGCAAATCAGCCACGGTTGCGGAGCTGTAAATGGTTCTGCCCGCCTGCACGTAGGTTGCCGTAAGCGTATCCACAAGCAGTTCGGTTACGGTAACCGTCTGCGCGGTTGAAGTCTTTCCGCTGTAAGTTACGGTAAACGCGCACTGTCCGGGGGTAAGCAGGTTATCGCTGCTGCCCACTACGTTAACGGTAAAGTTATCCTTGGTGTAGTCCAAAGTCTTTTTGGTGTCGTGACCGTCCAGGAAGGTTACCTCTACCGTCAGATACTGCTTTATGGTGTTTGCCGCCGCGCCTTCCCAAAGGGTTACGCCCTCGGGAACGTTGGGCGTTACCTTAACGCTCTTTACGCTTGCGTTGGCTACGGTTATGGTTACGTCGCCAGTCACGGTTACGTCCTCGCTGTGCACGTGCGTTACCGTAATGGTGTTCGTGCCGTCCGTAAGATTCAAATTTTCGGGCAAAGTGAACTTATCCGCCGTAAGCGTTTCGCCGGGCGAGCCGTCGTTGTTCTTTTCCTCTACGGTAAGCATAGTCTTTAAATCGTCAAGACTCGTTGAGGTGTAAACGGTTGACCCCTCTTTAAGCGTAACTATAAGCTCGGCGGGAACGACCGCCAGAATCTTGGGGATAGTCACCTTGCAGGTTACGCTTGAATTGCTTTTAAGTTCAAGCGTGAGTTCCTTATTTTCGCCCGCTTCAAGCTTGGTGCCTGTCACCCACTGTACTTCGCTTGAAGAAGCGGGAACGGGGTCCGTGGCGTTGTTGTAGGTCTTGGTTAAAGTCAATTTACTGAGCAGCGATGCAAGCGTAGTTGAAGTATAAACGTTGCCCGCGCTTGCGGGAAGCGTTGCCGAAATTGCGCTTATAGAAACGGGCGTAACGACTATCTGGGAACTGCCCGTCTTTACGTCATAGTTAGCATCGTCGGGCGTAAAGGTCCAGTTATAGTCGCCCGTTTCACCCAGAGTCTGATTATCGTCCCATTTAATTGTGCCGGGAATACTCCAACCGTCTGGCAAACTTATGGCGGGGAAGCCTCCCTCCGTTTCCGAATTGCCGCTTGAAGTTCCCGCATAATTAGTGCCGCTCGTATCAACCGTGGGGTTAAGCGTACCCACGGGCTTTTGGGCTACGTTGATTATAAACGTCTTATCGCCCGTCGTCCTGTTTTCGCCATCCTTCCAGCGGATATTTTTCATTGCGACGGTAACTTCATAAGTACCCGCTTCTTTTATCTTGGAAGTATCAGTACCGAGGTTGGTTTCATTATCTTCCGTATCGGTGTACTTTATACTCTTTACTTGCAGATATTTCGGGTTATTGCTATCGTCCTTTTTAAGCCAGGTATCTGCCTCTATCCAGCTGTTCTTTGACTGTATAGTAGTATTGGTTATCCACTGATTATTTCCGTCGTATGTAGTATCGATTTTTTTAGGAGCGGGCGCAACTATTTCCATCCTCTTTGTAATACCTGTACCGGCGCCGCAATATGGACCAGTGCCAATATAAGAGTTACTACTAGTAGTTGCAACGCATATAAAGCCAAAATACACACTCATTACTTTATCGGAGTCGGTATCGTTAACAAAAGATATTACTTTGGGATTGGACGTTTTAGGCGTCTCATTAAAGCCTTTGGCGGTGCCGGAATAAGTACATTTAACGAGACTTTCCATACCGGAAAACGAACCCAATTCACTTGCAGATTTCTCACCCAAATAACCGAATTCTAAGTAATAATACGAAACTGGTATAGTCGTGTTTGCACCAATATTGGCGTTTAAGGTAGTGTATTCCAAAGTTGAATGTGCAGGTACGTAAGTATTGAATTTGAACTCGTAATAGACGGCTGTGCCTAACGCCTGAAAAATAATAGATCCGTCAATCCAGTGACCAGTCAAAGGATAATCAACCCAGTTGGGCGAACTTGCATAATTCCACGGCGTCATAGCACTATAAGACGGTACTGTATTATATCCGTATGAATTACTTGAAACGCGCATATCTGTATATTCACACGTAAACTCGCCCAATTGTGAAGGGTTACCTGTAGTTGCGATGACGTTTACCCAATCGAGAGTAACCTCTTCCGCGCTGGCGGTTACCTTTTTATTGAAATTTAAAAATGAAAAAACTGTGCCGCATAATAATGCAACACAGAATATGGGCGTGAGTATATAAAGCAACGCGCGCTTTACGGCACCTTGCTTAGAACTTAAAAGTGCTTGCCCCCCCCCCCGTCGTCATTTTAAACAGTTTCATAATTT
>JAIEFR010000006.1 GCA_029066845.1 Clostridia bacterium
CGTAAAGCGCGCGTTGCTTTATATACTCACGCCCATATTCTGTGTCGCACTATTGTGTGGCGCAGTTTTTTCATTTTCAAATAAGGAAAATAAGGTAAGCGCGGAAGCTAATACCGCAACCGTCGCGCCTACTTTTTCATTTTCTAATTCGGCGCAATTGGAGTGCCATCTATCAGCCAATCCCACAGGAAGAATTCCGAATTCATCCGAGATGTCCACATCTTCGTTTTCAATAAACCTGGCAAGCTCCAACGGTAGTGCTACGGGTAATTCTAGAACTGCCACTGATTCTACCTGTAAAGGCTACTTTACAGAGTTGTCAACTACGGTAACAATACCTGCGCACTCTACGTTTGACATTACGTTTGATATTGATATAAAATTTACCAGGTCAAGCGGCTCTCCTTGGACCGAGTATATCTTTAGTTATTTCGGTGAACAAAATTATACAAATTATCCTCTTTTAAGAGCTGGGGCATCTGATGCGGTTATTTTTGATTCGGATGATATTAAGGCGAGTAAGTCACACGAACAGGGTACAATTACTAAAAACTTTGTCAATACCGGTTCAACTGATGTAAATAAAACACTTTACTTCGGTTGTTACCTAGCTGCTTTTACATTGTCAAGTTCTTCGAATTTTTACGTCGATTATTCTTTCAAATTAAATACTACCATAGCGGAAACAAATATAAATGTGCCGCAAAATCTTAAAACTGAATACGACGGAAACAACCATTGGATAAACTCTTTTTCTGATAGCTGGATAGAAAGTTACCACACAAACGTCAGTAACGTAGTTGTTAGTAGTGTGGATTACGTAGATTTTGCAGGTAACTCTATAAGCTACGGCACGGATACGACGAACATAATAAATGCGGGCATTTACACCGTAAAATTGTCTTTGGCTGCCGCTTCGGATAAGAGGTGGTCTGATAAAACTATCGGTGACCAGACTTTTACCATAACTATAGAGCAACTTGATACTGACTATGAATGGATAATGACTTCCGGTACGGCTTGGAGCGACGTTTATTCAACAACTAGTGCTCCTTGGCTGTATGCAAAATTTACGATTTTAAATTCTTTGGATACGGGCAGCCTTGCACCCGACGTTGAACTGACGTTTACTCATAAAAACGGAAGCGATACTTTTTCAGCTTTGGCAAATAGTTCTACTGCGCCTGCGTTTGGTACATATCCGAATGAAGCAGGGACGTATAGTGTTGACCTGACTGATAAAAACGCAAATACAAGTAACTATAAACTTGTGCCTAAAGCAGGTTTTTCAAAAGCACAAACTTATACAATTAAACCAAAGCCTATCAATAAGCCCGTTGCGGTTGCGGCGCTTACGTATAGCGGTGCGGCGCAAACATTCACGGTAAACAATTATGATTCTGCAGTTATGGACTATGGCGTAACGACGGGCGGAACGTACACGGCAAATACGCTTCCTGCGGGAATGACCAAGGGAACGGCGGCAAAGGACTTCAACGCGACTGATGCGGGAAAGTACGATTTGGAATTTGCATTAAAGGCAAATGCGAGTGGAGTTGTAAGGAACTACGTCTGGGACGACAATACCAACGGCGTACATAAGGTAACTTACGAAATATCGCCCAAGACTTTGGAGTTCAAATTCAATCCTCCCAACGGCGGCGCAAGCTGGCGCATAAAGATTAGCGACACAGGCGCGTTGAGTTGGGCATACGCTACGGGCGGCGAACCCGTAACGGTGGGCGGCACGCCCGAAGAGCCTGCTTTACAGTATTACTATTATTATCAGAATGACGGCGCAAGCACGCAAAAGTTGCTTGCGGAGGGCGCGCCTCTCAACGTGGAGGACTTAAAGGACGCATTGAATGCGCGCTCTACGGGTATCTACGTAATAGGTTTGCAGTTTGCAAAGGACTCGGGTGGCGCGGACTATCCCGTCAACCTCAACTATAAGTTGGGCACTTCGGCGGAAATTGCCACGCTGGAGATTACGGCAGGCGAAGCCGGAATTGACGGAATAGGGATTGCTTATAGGGACAGTACTATGGGACCTAGCGACCCGTTACAGCCGTTGACCGCAGGCGACTTAAAATACGCTTTTGATGCAAACGGCAACCCCGTTGCATACTTTATTCAGCTGGACTTTGACGGCACCGTCTTTGAAATAAACGGCACGCCGACCTATACGCTGGCGGACAGCAGTACGCCTTCGTTTGCTGGCGGTCTGACCAAAGCGGGCAAAGTAACCGTTTCCGTTAATGTAAGAATAAAGGCAAGCGAGCAGGCAACAAACAAAATGCCTGCAAGCTATACCGGTACCAAGTTCAAGACATATACGCGTACGGACGATTATAACGCGGTTGTAACCTTCGAATACACCATTGACAAGATGGAAATCGATACGTCCGTGTTCAAGCTGCAATATAGCTACGACCAGACCAACTGGAAGGACTTTGCGGACAAAGACAACAAGGTAGAGTACGCAAGCGCGACTATTTACGTGCGCATTGACCCCACGAGTTTGGCTCCTGCAAGCGCGGGCATAAGCGTAATGTTCGGCACCAAGCAGTATGCGGAAGGCAAGAACAAGGGTACGTACACGGCTTCGGCTGACTTCACGCTTACTAATAACGACAACTTCACCATTTCAAGTGATACCTATAATTGGGAAATCACCAACAAGCAGATTAACGTTACCAACTGGGTGCCCGGTGATTTCAATATCGGCGGTGTGGATTACATCGGCGAGATTATGGTCATCAACGGTCATAAGGACCTTTACGACAAGGGCGTAATAGAGTACGTTTATACCTGGAGTGCAATGGACAGCACCAACGGCACGGGCACGGGCGAAACCGAGCTTGCGAAAATATTCGCTGTGGCAAGCCCCACCAACCAAGTGACTGTTACAGCGACCGTACAGCTGAAAGCTGGTATGAGCGGAACGTACGACCTGCTTGGCACGGTATTGACTTCGCAGCCCTTCTACGTAGGTGCGGCAAAGGAAACGGCTATCATAACCAATGCGGGCAGTGCGGAGTACGGCAGTGTGAACGAGAGCGCGTTCGGAGTCAAGGTAGAGGCGGACGGTGCAAACCTTCCCGCAACCAACCCTCTGACGAAAGCACTTTTGTATGAAGTTTACTTGCACGACTACGACGGTTTGAGCGTTGATAACGTCAGCGGCGACGGCTACGGCTTGCTTAGCAGTGTGGACTATTCCAAGCTCAATGCTGGAAAGTACGTAATTGAAGTAAGATTTACGGCGGCTGGTGCTCAGGACTATGCGCCCAAGGGTGCGCGCCAGTTGTTCGAAATTACGCCCAAGAAAATAGTTGTACCTCAGTTAACCAAAGATATTGTCTATAACGGTGCATATATCAACTTGGCGGATTATTTGGATAGCAACTACAACGCTGATATAATGAGTATGTTAAGCGGCTATACGAATAAGACCGCAGGCGCATATACAGTAACGTTTAAGCTGAACAACACCAACTATATGTGGGTAGAGCCTACAAGTGCTGAACCTGTTAGCAAACTTCTTGCAAAGGCTGTGTTGTTTGCGGACGGAATAACCATAGACAACTCTGCATTGACGGCAACTCTGAACTGGACTATTAACAAGATAGTACTTTCAACTGACAGCTGGAATTTAAGCGGCAAGGAGGGCGTAAGCCTTAACGCACTTGCGGCATATCAGGAAATGATAACAGCAAACGAGCTTGACGTTGCTATCGGCTACCGCTATTATGACACCAACGGCAACCTTATAGAAGAACCCGTATTGAAGGGTGGCGACAAGTACATTGTCGAAGCGTACCTCACGGGTGCAGATGCAATCAACTTTGAGTTTGCGGACGGCACGGACGCAATCAAGAGCGTATCCGCACAAAAGGAATATACCGTACCCCAGAGCGGTTTTGCAAAGCTTATGGGCAGCACGGTAGACTTCCTGAAAGCAAATTGGCTGTGGCTTGTAATTGCCGCGGTAGCGTTGCTGTTCCTCATTTTGCTCATTTGCTTAATAGTAGGCGCAAAGAAGAAAAAGCGCAAGAAGGAAGAGCTTGCCGAACAGCGCAGACTTGAAAAAGAGGAACGCGAAAAGCAAGAGCGTGAAGAACGAAGGCGCGAGGAGCGTGAGGAACGCAGAATGGATCGTATGTCCCAGCAGCAAATGCCGCAGATGATGATGCCCCAGATGATGCCGCAAATGATGCAACAGCAGATGCCTCAGATGGGCGGACAGTCATCGTTAAACGGCGGCGGCAACGGCGGCGACAGCGCGCAGCTTGCGCAAATGCAGGCGGAGCTTGCGGCGGTTAAGGCGGAGCAGGCGGCAATGCGTGCCGAGCAAAACGCCGTTCTGCGCAGTGATATGAACGCTTTGCGCAACGACTATATGTATGACAGGACGGGCGGCAGAGGACCTATTCCTGCGGGAATGAGTACCGAAACGCTGGTTGAAATAATCACGGTGGCGGTAAAGAACGCGCTTGCCGACGGTAAGCCCGCGGCGCAAACCGCACCCGCAACGCCCGAAAGCAGTGCGGCACCCGTGGCAACTCAGGTACCTCCCGACGCGGTAATGACTACGGTGACTACCACCAAGATAGACACAACCAAGAAAGCCGCGCAACCCGCGCAGGCGGCGCAGACAAGCGACCGCGCAGCGCCTGCAGGCAGAACGATAGTGCGTAACTTCGTTGCGCCTATGCCTGTGGACGACGGAAGAGTGTTCGACGTGGGCGGCTTCTACACCCCCGCGGACCCCGTAACCGATTTGGGTATGGGCGACGACACTGACAAAACCGAATAAATAAAAAGCCCCGCGCAGATTGCGCGGGGCTTTTTACCATATATAACCACAACATATTGTGTTTGGTGTAAAATTTAGCACTATTTTAAAGAATTTTGTCAAAAACTATTGAAATCTTATAAAATATGTGATATAATTCGTACACTCAATGGAGGCAATCTATATGAAGATGTTAAAATTCACTACTGGGGGGGGGGCAAGCACTTTTAAGAAATAAGCAAGCGTTAAAGAAAACCTTGCTTTATATTCTCACGCCCTTATTCTGTGCAGGACTATGTCTTGGCACAGTTTTTTCATTTTTAAAAACGGATAGGAGTATAGCCGAAGCGGCAACCGCGGCAACCGTAAACGAGATTACGATAAACAGCTCGGGTACGGCAACCAACGGTTTCGTTTTCAGACAGGACAACCTGAATACGCTATATAACAAAATTTTAAACAGGAATTCGGGCGCTACGCTCGACGACGTTGCAAGCTCTATAAACGGTACGGCAACTTATGCGGGTAAGGGTACGGGTTCCATTGCCGTCAATAAAATAAGAAATTCAAGCGAAATTAACGGCGGCGCACTTTTAAAGGTCAGGTTTGGCGGTCTTGAATGGCAGGTTACTTCGGTCACCAAAAACAGCGCAGGCAACGTCATTGCCTCTCTTTGGCTTACCGACAATAACTCAACCGTAGATACTTACGTCAACGGGCTTACCAAAAAAGGTCAGTTCAGCTACGGTGCCGCTACGACTTCAAACGTGACTTACCCGTCTTCTGTTTACGGTACAAGCTTTATCCGAGTGGTTGCTCTCAATGCGGGCGGGCAGTATTCAACTTCTACCACGAAAGCAACAACTTATGGTCAGGATTCAAGCAACGTATTTGCAAAATTCACAATGACGGGTGCGGCGGGCAGCTTAACTAAATATATTGCAAAGCCTTCAACCGTAAAGTATCAGGAGGTGCAGTCTTTTGCGGATGCAAATACTGGTACGACTGCTATATTTGCTTGTCCTAATGAAGCGTACGGTAATCCTTGCAATAATACTTGGTATTCAAACGATATTCAAATAAACTTTACTTTAGCAACCGACTCTTCTAAGTGGAAAGACGATTATATTTGGCTTCCCTCATATACTGAAATCGGCGGTGCATATTCAACAACTATTGCTACGGAAGGTTTATGGAAAACGACGTCGGATGGCAGAAAAAGGACGGGCACGGGCGGTGCGTGGTTACGTACTGCGAATAATAACAGTAAGACTAACGTGTATGGACAGATACTATACGTTGATGATGTCGGCGGTCTTAAAGTAGAAGCAAGTAACAGTGTCAAAACCGTTAGACCTGCTCTGCACCTCAATCTTACCGAGGCGCAGAAGGTAGCAGCTGCAACGATAAACAAGCCCTCTCAGGCGCAGGATTTAAGATACAACGGCGAAGCGCAGACTTATACTCCGACAGGGTTCGACCCCAACACGATGGAAATAAGCGGCAACGTTGTAACCGAGCTTGGCGAATACACCTGCACTGTAACGCCCAAATCGGGCTATGCCTGGTCGGATTATTCGAAAGACGGGGAGAAGATACCCTTTAAAGTGAAAAAGACCCCGTCGAACTTTACGTTCGGCTACGTGGACAGCGACATAGACCTTAAAAAGCTGTATTTAAAGGACTATCCGACTTTGCCCGAAATTACCAACGTTCACGACAATCCGACGGACGGAGAGCTTACGTGGGACGAAGGGCAAAGCCCGAGCAAGGAGACGTCAATTTATTACTGGACTTTCAAACCGACAAACTCCGATTTTTACGAAGAAGTCAGCGGCTACGAAACGCTCAATTTCAGAGAAGCGGCAATAACCGGTTTGGTTGTAACTAAGGATGAAGACAAGGATATTTACGACAGGTACGACAGTATAACCTATTCCTCGCTGGAAGATTATTTAAAGAGGGAGTGTTTAACTGTTAAAATTCTGTACGAGGACAACACGACAAGCGCTTCACCCCTCGGAATGAGTGATTACACTATTACGACTAAAAGTATTTTAGTCACCGAGGGCGATTCGCAGGAAAAGACTATAAGTCTGAGGGCAACTTCGTCCACTAACGCGCAGCTAAACGGAATGACCGGCTCTATAACGACCGAAGTCAAAAAGGCGATTATCGAATCGATAGAGGCGTATGAAGCTCCAGGAGCTGAGCCTCTCGTTTATCCGTTGACTATAGACGACGTCAAGAACAGCCACGAAGTTTATATTAAATGGAATTTCTCCGCGCGTGCATTAAAAGCTCCTGCCGACAGAATTACAATCGAGCAGGAAGGCGGCGGCACCGAGCTTACAGCCGATACTTTATCATTCCTGTTCACCTATACCGACGGCGAATTGACCGCAACGACCGACCCCGTTGAAATTGAAATTTCAAAGGGTACGCACGACGTATCGGGCATAACCTTTACGGGCGGAAGCCCCATCACCTATAACGGTCAGGGACACAGCATTGCTTATTCGGGCACTTTGCCTGCGGGCGTGAGTGTTCAGTATACTTATGAGGGAACAACGCAGAGTACGCCGTTTGAATTTACGGAGGCGGATGATTACGAAATTACTCTGTCGTTCACGCAGGACGACACGGATAATTACGAGGTAATTACCAAGACCATAACAGCCACTTTAAAGATAATAGACGCGGTTATGACCGATATAACGGTTGATTTCGAGCAGGGTGATACGGTTGTTTATCCCTCGACCGATTTGGATACGCTTAAAGACCTGATTACGGTTACGGCTTTATACAACAATGGCACGAGCCAGGAAATTACGGACTACGCGCTTTCGGGCGAGTTCACCGTGGGCGAAAGACAATTTACCGTTACTTACGGCGGCTTTACCAAGACTATAACGGTGACAGTTACCGCAATCGCGCTTGACCGCATAGAGGCGGAATTCACGCAGGACGGCGCGGTTTATCCCTCGACCGGTTTGGATACGCTTAAAGACTGGCTTACTGTTACCGCATACTATAACGACGAAAGTGAAGAAGTAGTAAGCGACTATGAATTGTCTGGCACGCTGACGGCGGGCGAAAGCAAAATTACCGTGACCTACGGCGGAAAGGATTACGTGATTACCGTTGACGTTACGGCAATAGAGCTTGTACGCATAGAGGTTGAGTTCGAACAGGACGGAGAGGTTTATCCTACGTCGGCTCTAAGCGTGCTTAAACCTTGGCTTACCGTCACGGCGTACTATAACGACGAAAGCGAAGAAGTGGTAACCGACTACGAATTGTCGGGCGCGTTCACGGCAGGCGAAAGTCAAATTACCGTGGCGTACGGCGGTTTAGAAAAGACCATTTCGGTTGAAGTCACCGACGTTGCGATAGTCAGCGTTGAGTTCTCGTTCACGCAGGACGGCGTCGTTTATCCTTCTTCAAGTCTTGACTTGTTAAAGGGCTGGCTGACGGTTACGGCTACTTTAAATAACGGCGCAACAGACGAAATCGAAAGCTACGAGCTTTCGGGTGAGTTTACCGTGGGTGAAAGCGAAATTACCGTATCTTACGGCGAATATAGCCAGACAATAACGGTGAATGTTACCGCTGTTGCAGTTGATTATATCGAGGCGGAATTTGCGCAGGGCGGTGTTGTGTATTATAACACCGAACTGAGTGTGCTCAAAGACTGGCTTACCGTGACGGCGCACTATACCGACGGCACGAGCCAGGTAATTACGGACTACGAGCTTTCGGGCGTGTTCACGACAGGCGCAAGCGAGATTACCGTTACCTACGGTGCGGAACATACCGATACGGTGACCGTAACGGTGGATAAGGTCAAGGTTGCCCTGCCCGTTTATAAGAATACTTTAAGCTACAGCGGCGACGAAATTAAGCCGACAGCGGCGGACTTTAATGGCTTTGACGGTGCGATTATGGCGTTCGTGGAAAGCAAGACGGTTGCAGGCGTGAACGCAGGCGCATACAAGGCGGTGTTCGCGTTGACCGATACCGAGCATTACGATTGGGCTACCGTAACGACCCATAAAAAGGCGGTGTTTGCTGTAGTGGTTTACGACGAAATTGCGCTGGACGACAACGAAGCGGCGGTTGAATGGAACATTGCCAGGGCAAAGATTTCGGCAACCAGGGCAAACGGAAAGCTTCCCGTGTTTACAAGCGAAAGCTTTAAGGGCTCGTTCGCAGATATAATCACCTTGAAGTACTACACGGACGAAACCTGCGAGGAAGAAATTTCCGCGGACGAGCTTGCATACAGCACTAAATATTACGTAAAAGCGGAACTTCTGGACAATGCGAACTTCGAGCTGGACGAAACGGCAAAAGCTTTCTCGGAAAGCGCGTTCGAGTATACGACTCCCGAAAAGCAGTTGACAATCTGGGAAAAGATTATTAAATTCGTAACCGTCAACTGGATGTGGATAGCCATTGCGGCGGCAGTGCTGCTGATACTGATAATAGTAATCGCGTGTGCGGCGCGTTCGGCAAAGAAAAAGCGCGAGCGCGAGGAACAGCGCAGGCTTGAAGAAAAGGAAGAGCGCAGGCGCGAGAAGGAAGAACGCGAGGAGCGCAGACGCGAGGAAAGAGAGGAGCGTATGGCGCGTATGTCGCAGCAGCAGATGATGATGCCGCAAATGATGCCCCAGGCTGGCGGTCAGGCTATGGCTATGGGCGGCGCTTCGTCTAACGAGCTTGCCGAGCTCAAAGCCGAAATGGCTGCTATGCGTACGGAAGCAGCGCTCAGGGCGGAAATGGCGGCAAAGGATACCGCGGAAATCAAAGCTCAGCACGCGGCGGAACAGCAGGTTGTCAACTTGCTTGCACGCCTGGGTGGCGAGCAGGTTATTTCCAACGGTATTACGCTGGATAAGCTGACCGAAATAGTTGAAAAGACGGTTGAAAGGGTGCTTGAAAGAAAAGAAAAATCTGTTGCGGCACCGACAAGCGACGGCGCGGCGACAACGCAGGTACCTCCCGACGCGGTTATGACTACGGTGACGACGACTAAGATTGATACCACCAAAAAGCCCGTGCAGAACGCACAAAATGCGGCGGCACCGTCCGCACCTGCAGGCAGAAATATAGTGCGTAACTTCGTTGCGCCTATGCCCGTGGACGACGGAAGGGTGTTTGACGTGGGCGGCTTTTATAATCCCGCCGAACCGATAACCGACGACATCGAAAACCTGTTGGACGACGACAAAGATTAACGCGCAAAAGACAACAAAGAGTCCCCCGAATTTTCGGGGGACTTTTTTGTGTTTATAAATTGCACACGTGTTAATTTCAGAAAGTGTTAAAAACGGCTTAGACTTGCAATATATCATAAAAATTAAGTTTTTTTGGCAAAAAACTTGACGGGGGGTGGGGTTAGATGTTACAAGGACTGTATAAATAGTATA
>JAIEFR010000007.1 GCA_029066845.1 Clostridia bacterium
GCTTTTCCTTTTGCCGCTTGCTTAGCATAATACCGACGAATCGCTTTTCTCTCCTCGTCGGATCTCTTTCTATCTTGTGACATTTTCTTTATTCTCCGCTTCAGCGGCTTTCAACTGCTGCAATTGCTCTTGCTGTAGCTTCTGTTGGCGCTCGGCAATAAGCTGTGGCAAATGCACTTTAAACCATTTCTGGTAAAGCTTGTTTGCCTTTTTAAGCTTTCTATAACGCTTCTTTTCTACTTTATATATCCATTTACATACTTGGTCTAAGAAACTCGAAGGTACAAAATTCTCTTTGTCTAATGTCAAAGCAAAAGACTCAAAAGCACGACAATTAAGCTCATCCAGCAAGTCAAACTCATTGTAATTAATCTTATCGTTTGGGTTTATATCCGGCTTAGGCTCGTTCTGCTTTTTAGGCTTGTCCGCATTTTTGCGAAAAATTTTACTGAAAAACTTATTCAATTTCATGGTTTGCTTTTCTCACTCCTTTTTATGTAAAAATTGTCCGGCAGCTCGTCATCGAAATCGGTAAGAAACTTTATATATCCGTCTAAGCTCTCTTCAGTCGGCTCTGCCGGATTATAGTCTATATCTTCGTCGAAATGCCCGGCATAAAACATCGGCTTGCATGCCCGGCTATCGTAGCAGCGAAACACGTTATAATCCGCAGTAATGACTTCTTCAGTATAGCAGTCTTTGTCTTTCTTGCCGCTCGACATGTATCTGTCGAACATCTGACTGTTCGGAATAACGCGAATAAGCCACTGTAAGCGGCAGGGCTGACCTAATCGGTCGTACTTAATGTCTAACTTGACTATCTCAATAAATCGCGCCAGCTCGCGTATATTCACGTCTATAAGCATTGGGCGCTGTGTGTCAAGCCAAATATCTAAGTTATTGTGTCCGTGCTGTTCGTACCAGCGGCTTTGCCAATCAGGGAAGTATGACGACATACGACTATTAAGATACTTTTGCGCTTCGGATATGAATATAGCCTCATATGGAAAATTAAAATGCACAGGCTTTACGAAGGAATTAGTAAAGCCCAGCCGATACGGATTTATTCGGCGAGATAAGCGAGGGCTGTATCTGAACTTGCGCAAGATAATATCGTAGTTCGCCGACACGCAGTGCTGCGGTATTGTCTTGAGTGCTGAGAATCCATTAGCTATCTTCTGCTCTAGCTCTTGTTGCATAGCATTATTGCGTTGGCGGTCAAATGCACATATGTTAGCCATGTGTGTCATGAAGCAGGTCTTGCCTGTACGCGGCGGAGCAAAGATTATTGTTATCATTTCTTACCCCCTCCGGCGAACAGCGCAATTATGAGCCTAAACGGCAGGGTAATAAGCAAAAATAAGCCTTTTATAAGCCACTTAACGACCGTGAACAATCCTTTTAAGCCCCACGCAAAAAAGCTCATTATTGTGGGCAAAATAGGCATGCATATAAGCAAAAGTATTACGGCAAGGACTAAATAAAGAATCCACCAATAATCCTTTTCTTTTGGCTTAGGATTAATATAAGTCGAGCGCGTATCTAAAACACCCACATTGTAAGTCACACCGTCTTTTATATACTTTAAACGCAAAATAGACGTATTTGCAGGAACGTCAAACAAAGAAATAACTCGAGGGGAATCGAAAACCTCTCGTTTGTTGTAGAACGTAACAACCCAATCAAACTCATTGCCGAATTTATTTTTGGGCAAAGATAAACCGGAGTGTTCTCTAAATTCTTCCGGTGTTTCTATCGCTTTAAATTCACGATGATTAACCCCTACATTCCATTCGAAAAACCACCAATGATCTCGCAGGTTCTCTGTAAACTCAACAGAATCGTCGGCATAAATAACACAATTAATAATATCGGTGTAGGGCTCTTCCCAGCTACCGCCTGAATGTGCTGCCAAGCACATTTGGTATTCTATTTGGACTTCCAAAAGATCGTCCATGTCTATTTCGGTAGAAAAGGCATAATAAAAAGTATCCGTCCAATTCTTATATCCCCAAAAGCTATCTTCTCCGTCGTTATGACTACCTAAATACTTATCTGTTACCTCGATAGTCTCCAAATGCTCTTGCTTATAAGATACCTTATCTGAATCATAGCTCACAGTCCAATACTGTTCTACAGATATATACTCGTACGTTGTGACTTGAGTCTCCGACACTTTTTTATGAACAGGATATTCCAAACGTGTAATGGCGTAAATATGATTGGAAGCAGTTGTCTTGTAACCATTCACAAGGTATTTACAAAAACTCCCGTTCTCACTAACGCACTGCAAATCATAACTGCGAAAATCCAGTTTTTCAAAAGACGTTTGCGTGTTAAAAACAACCTTTGACACAGGCTTTATCTCGCCGACAAAATGAACATATAGATATAGTTCATGATCCGTGCTTTCGGATATCTGTGCAAGTTCAGTTTGCGGATGTTTTAAAACATTATCCCACTCGGATAAATCAAAAGTCGAATCTACTTGTAAATCCGCCAACACGTCACTGTACTGCGTTTCATCGGCGCGCACCGACACGGCAGGGAAAAACTCGGCAAGCCATATAAAGCACAACAAAATGCACAGCACAAGCACCGCTATGCGACTGTAGTTCTTCTTAAGATTACACTGCAGCATATTACAACCTCAACAAAGCAGAATTGCCCGAGGGCAATTTAATACCCTCGGACACTGCCGAACCGAAATCGAACCACGTCTTTATATCCCAGTTTGTAAAGCTGTCGGATACATACGCGAGCGCGATTACTACTGCGGCAAGCACTGCTATGGCGATTATGAATTTAATCAAGTCGTCCATATTATGCAGCCGCCTTTTTCTTACGAATTATAACAACCGCGGCAACCACGCCGCTGACAGCTACTACCGCAATGGCAGCAATCACGTACCACTTGTAATTGTCCCACCACGACGGTGTATACTCCGCGACCTTCTTATCCGACAGCCGGGCATAAATAGTCGTATCACCGTTAAGTACGTCGGTAGAAATCACCGGGCGCGAGAATCCGTTATCATAATACCAGCCGCCGAACTCTTTACCGGGAAGATTGACCTCGGAGCAATAGTCCAAAACGTTGTTGCCGTAGGGGACAAGCTTGACAATATTATCCCCGTTGATCGACAATGTCAGAGACACAAGCTGCGTAATGGTATTGCTCGCATTATACGGAGTTAAGCTCATAGTAGCTATCCCGCCGTCGGCTATGCTTTCGCCGAGGTTGCCGAGCGCGCGGACGCGTACGGTGTATTCGCCTACGCCGAGCTCGTTTAAGTCAAAAGTGTATGTAGGCGCGGAGACAACAGCATACTGATCGACGCCGTCACTGTCCGTCCAGAACACACCGTAACGGTTTGCGCCGGACACGTTCGACCAAGACAGCGTGCCTTTGTTGTACTTGAGATTTGTCGGAATATCGAGCTTGGTCACTTCGAAATACGAACGTGCGCCGGGATCGCCGTAAAACCCATTTATAGTTACTTGAGCTTGAAAAGACAATATACGTATGCTTATATACGGATCGATAACGGCTTGTCCGTTCGCTATAAAGTCGACTTTAGTAAGATCGATAACGGCGGTTGAATCCTCTACGGTTATAGCCGAGCCCTTATTATCCGACGGGCGGGACATGTCGTAATGTTCTACGTCGCCTTTGGAATGCCCGACGCTTATTGTGTAGGCATTCTGCTTAGCTATATTAGCATTAAGCGGTATACTTACCGTTGTGCCGGAATAGTTAAAATCAAAATCGGCGTCGACCTTGACGTTATATACCGAATATCTCTCTGTTCGATTGCTACCGGAATATCCCTCTACGTCACTGATACGGGCATAAAAGCACAGCATATTTGTGTTGTTATTAGCATACAGCTTTTCGAGCTCTGTCGAATTGAGAGAGAATACTTGCTCGGTAGGCGTGACGTTAAAGGTATAAGTCGCGTATTTATTCATATACATGTAATCGTACACGTCTAACGTTATAGTGCCGGAAGTATAATCACCGTATTCACGTGCAACAGATATAGATAATGAGTCGCCGCTCTGAAAACCGCTCATCCCAATATGCGGAGCATTGGGCTTTTGCACTGTGAAATCCGTGCTTACCTCGTCGCTGTCAAAAATAAGCGTATGGTCGACGTCATTGGAGCTTTGTAACGCTATAGCGGTTTGTGTGACGGACGGCTCGGCAATGCGAACAACGGCGGGCTTGCCTTTGCCCCAGTACTCGAACCATGAAGAAGCGTTCCAGTTGACGAACCCACTCGTCGCCCATGCGAAGAATATGAGCGTAGCTGTTGCAAGAGCGCCCAGCACTATCGCCCATACGCCTTTTCTTGATATGTTTGTCATTGTTTTTCTCCTTACCCCTTTGCGGCATAGGG
>JAIEFR010000008.1 GCA_029066845.1 Clostridia bacterium
ACTATTCACAAGGTTGCTATTGACGAGGCACAAGCCGAAATCGTCCGTTATGTTTTCACGGAATACAACAAGGGCGCAACAAAAACAGAAATCGCCGCCGCACTCAACGCGCAGGGCGAACGGATAAACGGAAACCCTTATAATAGCAGGACTTTTGACAGGTGGTTGACTAACCGCAAATATACGGGCAAATTTTATTTAGGCAAAAGACTTTGCACAAATCAATACCCCGCCATTATCGACGAATTACTTTTTGACGAGGTTCAAAAACGGCTTGCGCGCAACAAAATTTTAGCGGGCGCAAATTCGGCGGTAGAGCCGTATTTGCTAACGGGCAAAGCCTTTTGCGGACATTGCGGCACAGCTATGGTTGCAGGCGGCGGCACGGGCAAAAGCGGAAAGAAACATTATTACTATGTTTGCAAGCGTAAGAACAAAAGCCAATGCGACAAATCACGGGAAAATAAAGACCTTTTGGAAATGCAAGTTACACAGCAAGTTTATGACTTTTTAAGCGACAAAAAGAACGCCGAGAAAGCCGCACGGGAAACGATAGCCTATTACGAACGGCGCACGGGCGACGACGGGTTAAAGAGCATTGAAACGCGCATACGGCAAGCGCAGTCGCAAGTTGACGATTTGACAAACGCATTTATAGAGGCGAAAAGCCCGCTACTCCGCGCCAACATTGAAAGGAAAATGACCGACTATGAAAAGTTGCTTGCAGCCTTGCAAGCAACCAAATCACGAATTTTATTAGAGCGCGGACACAGCTTTACAACAAAAGACATTTTAGCGTTTATTGCCGAGCTACTGAAAGGCGACCCAACCGACAAAGCATATCAAAAGCAAATAATTGACAACCTCGTTTTTATGGTGTACATTTATGACGACGAAACAATAAAGACCGTAGGCTATCTTGATTTAGGCGTTGACAAGATTATTGAAAAAATACGGCTTGACGAAACAAACGAACTAATAGAGCGTATTAAAAAGTGTTCAAACACAGTCGCAAATAGTCAACCAAAAAGACTGAGCCGAATATCGGTTCAGTCTTTAATTTTATTTAATTATTCAGGTTGTTCCTCTTCTTTTTCTACGCTTTCCTCTTCCTGTTCTGCACTCTGTTCATCGGGCGGAGTATCTTGTGGCGATTCTTTTGAGAAAAGCTTCAAGATTTTAGGCCATAAATACTTTTTGCCCGCCTTCATAAGGAAGTAACCGCCGACGCCGCACGCAGAGCCGATAAGCATACCGCCGAGCACGTCCGTAGGATAATGCATACACAGATAAATTCTTGAAATTGCAACGAGAAGCGCAACGGCAATTGCAGGCAGTCCCTTCACTTTATAATACATTGTGAGCGCAACCGCCGCGGCAAACAACGCCGCCGTATGTCCCGACGGGAACGAAGAATCGGAAGGCTCCCTCACCCCGATTGACAAATGGAATTCCTGAAAGCCCAAATCGGGATATGTCTGCCACGGGCGCGCACGGTTTACGCTAAGCTTTAAAATCACGTTGACGATAAGCACGTCCAGAACGCAGGCGCACGCAACGGCAACCCCTGCCCAGCGCGTCTTTTTGAATATCAGAAGAACGATTGCGCAAATAATTGCCCCCGCGCCGAATTCGCCGAGATACGTTACGTATTTCATTATATAGTTCAGCCAAGTCTGATCGTGAAAAACCTGGTGAACCCACTTCAAAATCGCTATATCCATAAACGAATTTTACCAATTATTTTTCCGTATGTCAAGTGCGTTTGTGTAGCGGTTGAATTTGCGTCTGCGGAAAAAAAATTTTTTCCTAAGTTAAAAGGCGGAGCCGTTTGACGGCTCCGCCACTTTTGATTATTCAAAAATTACTTTTCGTTTTTGTTTAAGGGTTTGAGGTTCCAGATATTTTCCGCGTAATCCCTTATGCTTCTGTCAGCCGAGAAGAAGCCCGAAGCCGCAATGTTGTTGAGCGACATCTTGTTCCACTTCATCTTATCCTTGACGTACAAGTCGGAAATCTGATGCTGCGTTCTGCTGTACGAAACGAAGTCCGCCATACACATATAAGGGTCCGCAACGGGTGTATCGGTGAGCAGATAATTTGCCATATCGGCAAATGACTGACCGTTGAAGCCGATAATCAGCGCTTCGATAATTCTTCTCAGTCTGGGCGAATCGTGGTAATACTTGCTCGAACTGTATCCGGCGCGCCAGATATCGTCCACTTCGTTGGATTTAAGACCGAATATAAAGATATTTTCGTCGCCGACAGCCTGCGCCATTTCCACGTTTGCACCGTCAAGCGTGCCTATGGTGAGCGCACCGTTAATCATAAACTTCATATTGCCGGTGCCGCTCGCCTCCTTACCAGCAAGCGAAATCTGCTCCGACACTTCGGAAGCCGGCATAAGCTTTTCCGACATTGTGACGTTGTAATCTTCCATATAAACGACGTTGAGCTTTTCGTTTATCTTGGGATTCTTTTTGATGTCTGCGGAAAGAAAGTTGATGAGCTTTATAATCTGCTTTGCCATCGAATAACCGGGAGCCGCCTTTGCGCCGAAAATGTACGTCTTGGGCTGCATTTCCATATCGGGGTTATCCTGCAAGTCGAGATACAAGTCGATTATATTGAGCACGTTGAGAAGCTGACGCTTATACTCGTGCAATCTCTTTGCCTGCGTATCGAAAATCGAATCGGGATTGATGACAAAACCCTGCTTCTTTAAAGCGTAATCGACAAACTGCTTTTTCTTGATTGCCTTAATTTCGTCGAGGCGCTTCAAAACAGTTTTATCGTCCTCGAACTTTTTGAATTCGGAAAGCATCGAGCTGTCGTGTACAAAGCCGTCGCCTATGCAGTCGCACAAAAGCTGCGTAAGCTCGGGATTGGACTGGCAAAGCCACCTTCTGTACGCAATACCGTTGGTTACATTGCCGAATTTTTCGGGCGTGAAATCGTAGAAATCTTTGAATATGGATTTCTTTATTATCTCGCTGTGTAGCGCCGCAACGCCGTTTACGCTGTGACCGCCGTAAACCGAAAGGTTCGCCATCTTTACGCGGCTGTGCTCGATAATCGACATACGCGAAATTTTCGCCCACTCGCCGGGGAATTTATCCCAAAGCTCTTCGCACAGTCTGCGGTTGATTTCCTGAATAATAGAATGTATTCTGGGTACTATTCTTGCAATCAGATCCTCCGACCAGGTTTCAAGCGCTTCCGCAAGTACGGTGTGGTTGGTGTACGCGCAGGTTGCGGTTGTGATTGCCCACGCGTCATTCCAGTCGTAATAATACTCGTCGATAAGTATTCTCATCAGCTCGGGAATCGCCATCGCGGGGTGCGTATCGTTTAAGTGAATTGCCGCAAGTTTGGGCAAATCTTTAAGATTGCCGTATCTATGGCGATGGTCGTCAACTATATTCTGAATTGACGCCGAACAAAGGAAATACTGCTGTTTAAGTCTTAAAGACTTACCGTTCAAATGGTTATCCGCAGGATAGAGCACCTTGGTAAGCACTTCGGCGTCGTTATCCTCGGTCATTGCCTGGTAATAATCACCCTGCGAGAACAGCTTCATATTGAAGTCCTGCAAGGGTTTTGCTTTCCACAGTCTTAAAACGGAAACCGCCTCGCTGTCCTTACCGGAAACCATCATATCGTAAGCGACAGCTTCGATATCCTGGGTATCCTTGTATTGAAGCTGCATTCCGTTTTCCGTCCACTGCTCCTCAACTTTACCGTTGAAACGCACGATGAACGATTTATCCGTTCTTTGGGTAAGCCATACCTCGCCGCCGGGAAGCCACACGTCTGGCAACTCCATCTGCCAGCCGTCTACTATCTTCTGTTTGAAAAGTCCGTATTCGTAGCGGAGCGAATAGCCCATTGCGGGATAATTGCCCGAAGCGAGCGCGTCCATAAAGCACGCAGCAAGTCTGCCCAAACCGCCATTACCTAAGCCTGCATCGGGTTCGAGTTCGTACAATTCTTCAAGCGAGCTTCCGTAGGAAGCAACTGCCTTGGCAAACGCGTCGGTAGCGCTCAGATTGTATAAACTGTTTTTAAGGGAGCGTCCGAGAAGGAACTCCATACACAAATAATAAACCTTTTTTGCACGCTTTGCCTTGCACCTTTTTTGGAAATGTTGTCTTTTTTCGAGTAAGATATCTCTTACGCACATAACAACAGCCCTATAAAGTTGTTCTTTGGAAGCCTCGGTAGGCGCAACGCCGTAATATCTTGAAAGTTTTCCCTTTACAAGATCCTTGACTTCCTTTTCGGTAATAGCTGTAATGCTCATTATATTCTCCTGATAATGTAAAATTATTTAAGCATTTCCAAGTACAGAGCTTCGTATTCCTTAGCCGACTTATTCCAGCTAAAATCGGACATAGCCGCTCTGTATCTGAGTTTTGCCCATTCTTTTTTATTTTTATAATCTTCTACCGCTTTTCTTATAACGTACAACATATCGTGCGCGTTGTAATTTGCAAACGTGTAACCGTTTTCAAGCGGTTTGATGCTGTCGTAAAGACCGCCCGTTTCCCTTACGATGGGAACAGTTGCGTATCTGCACGCAATCATCTGCGAAAGTCCGCAAGGTTCGGACTTGGAAGGCATTAAGAAAATATCCGAGCCCGAGTAAATCTTTCTGGAAAGATCGCCGTTGAATACGATATTCGCACTGACCTTATCGGGATATCTTCTTGCAAGGTCGCGGAAATACGATTCGTACTGATAGTCGCCCGTGCCGAGAATGACAAGCTGTACGTCGTCCTGCAAAACTTCCTCTATGACGTTGGTTACAAGGTCGAGTCCCTTATGCGAAACCAGACGCGAAATCATAGATATGATCGGCGTGTCGGGCTTTTGGGGAAGATCGAGCATCTTCTGAAGCTCCTGCTTGCACACCGCTTTACCTGACATATCGTCGGGCGTAAAGTTCTTAAACAGGTGACTGTCAAGCTCGCAGTTATAGCCCTTGTCGTCGATACCGTTTAAAATTCCGCGCAGTTTGAACTGGTTGTTCCTTATGATAGGATCCAGTCCGTGTGCAAAGTAAGCGTCCTTAATTTCGTCCGCATACTTGGGGCTGACGGTTGAGAAACGCTCGCTGACCTCGATTGCGCCCTTCATAAGGTTTATGGAATTATTGTACTCTACGAGATACTGATACTTTCCGTAAATGTCGAACAGCGACGACAGGATATCCAGCGAATACTGCCCCTGATATTCTATGTTATGAATTGTGAAAAGGGAACGGATGAACTGGTACTCCTGCCTGAAACAGTAGTTGGTTTTAAGGTAGATTGCGGCGAGCGCAGCCTGCCAGTCGTGGCAGTGCATAACCTCGGGATAGAAGTTGAGGAAAGGCATAATTTCAAGTACCGCTCTCGAGAAAAATGCAAACCTTTCGCCGTCGTCGAAATATCCGTAGCAACCGGGGCGCTTGAAGTAAAATTCGTTATCGATAAAATAGAAAATTACCCCTTCCTTTTCATAAGAAAAGACGCCGCAGTACTGATTACGCCAAGCGAGATGCACGTACAGATTGCCGAGATATGTAAACTTGTCCCTGAACTCCTTTTTAATATCGGAGTAAAGAGGAATTACTACTCTTACATCAAATTTGCCCGTCTTTGCAAGCGCGGTGGAAAGCGAACCGATAACCTCGGCAAGTCCGCCCGTCTGAATAAAGGGCGTTGCCTCCGAAGCAACGAAAAGAATTTTCTTTTTATCTTCCTGCTTTACGGTTACGGTTTTGGTCACTTTCTTTTCGGCTGCGGGCTCAGTTGTCTTTGCCGCAGTGGTTTTTGTTGTTGTCTTTTTGGTAGTTGAAGTAGCCATATTTATCCCCCTGTTCTGCCTTTAAATTCAGATGCGCGAGCCCTTGTTTATAAAGTAAGGCTTTTGTTCGCAACCCGCCAAGGTTACGCCGTTGCTTATAGCGCTGTCCTTATCGCTTACTACGTAAGCAAGATTGCAGTTTTCACCTATAGCATTCTCGCTCATTATAATGCAGTTCTTCAAATGAGAACCCTTGCCGACTTTTACGTTGCGGAAAAGTATGCAGTTTTCAACAGTACCTTCGATAAGGCAACCGTCGTGAATAAGCGAATTGGAAACCTTTGCGGTATCGGTAATCTTTGCGGGAGGCGCGTCGTTTACCTTGGTGTAAACGTCTCTTTCACCGAAGATTTCCTGTCTGATACCTTTGTCCAGAAGAGCCATATTCGACTTGTAGAAAGCTTCCAGCGAATCGATATTGCCGTAATAGCCGTCAAGCTTGTAGCCGTAAATTCTGCCCGTCTTGATTTCGGGAAGAATAATATCCTTGGAAAAGCTTGTAAGTCCTCTGGAAATTGCGGTTTGCAACAAGCTGAGAAGATAGGACGTGCGCGCAACGAAAACATTTATGTAATGCTTTCTTACGCCCTTGCCAACCGCATTTATATCTATAGATTTAATCTTGCCGTCCTTTTCGGTTTCGAGCATCATATAGGAAACGTTGCCGCCGCAATCGTGCTCGTGATATACCATCGTAATATCGGCGTTGTGCGCGACGTGCTCCTCTACAACCTTGCTGTAATCGAGTTTATAAACGGCGTCGCTGTCTGCAAGCACGACGAAATCTTCCTTCGCCTTTTTAAGGAACGCCGTTGCGCCCTTTAACGCTTCCAGTCTGTTTTTGTAGAGTACTTCACTCTCGTCGCTGTAAGGAGGCAACAAAATCAAACCGCCTTCCTTTCTTGCAAGATCCCACTCCTTGCCGGAGCCGAGGTGATCCATCAGCGACTGGTAATTGTTTTTGGTAAGCATACCGACAGTCGTAATGCCGGAATTGACCATATTGGAAAGGACGAAGTCCACAAGGCGGTATCTGCCGCCGTAAGGTATCGAACCTTTTGATCTTACCCTTGTAAGCTCGGGTAACTGTTCATCGTTTATACTTGTGAATATAACGCCTACGGTTGAAGCCATTTTAATTATCCCCCTTAAATGTCCTTATCAACTATTTCGCCCGCAGCTACCTTGCCGCCGTCGCGGACGGTTATTCCTCTGCCGAGTACGGTTATTCCGCTGGTCTTGCTTTCCACCTTGCAAGCCTGCGCCTTGTCGTCACCAACGCACGCCTTTGCGCCTACGGTAACTTCCTCGTCGATTATTGAGTAGTTTACCTTTGCGCCCGCCTTGACGACGATATTACCCATAAGCACGCTGTCGCGCACTTCCGCACCCTTTTCGATTACGCAGTTAGTGCCGATAACCGAATTGATAACGCTGCCTTCAACTTCGCAGCCGTTAGCTATCATAGAGTTGCAAACGTCGCCCGTTACGTATGCGGGGGGCGCGAGAGGACTTCTCGAATGAATTATTCTGTCGCTGTCCCTGAGCTCGAAATTGGGAACGGTTCCAAGTAAATCCATATTTGCTTCCAGAAGCGAGGTTATCGTACCTACGTCCTTCCAGTAGCCTTCGAAACGGTAAGAGAACATCTTCTCGCCTGCGTTGAGCATTGCGGGCAAAACGTTCTTGCCGAAATCCTTTTCGGAATTGGGGTCCTGCTCGTCAAGTTCGAGATATTTGAAGAGCTTGGACGCCGTGAATATGTATATACCCATTGAAGCCAGATCGCTCTTGGGTTGCTTGGGCTTTTCCTCGAATTCGTAAATCGTGCCGTCGGGATTGGTGTTGAGTATACCGAATCTCGAAGCCTCTTTCATAGGCACCTTCATACAAGCTATGGTGCAGTCAGCACCAGCTTCCTTATGCGCGGCAAGCATCTTGTCGTAATCCATTTTATAGATGTGGTCGCCCGAAAGTATAAGAACGTATTCGGGATCGTACATCTTCATAAAGCGGATATTCTGGTAAATTGCGTTTGCCGTGCCCTTGTACCAAGAGGTGTCCGTCTTAGCCTCGTAGGGCGACAGAATATGCACGCCGCCGAACGTTCTGTCCAAGTCCCAAGGTTGTCCGTTGCCAACGTATTCGTTGAGCACCAAGGGCTGATACTGGGTAAGTACGCCGACCGTATCTATGCCCGAATTTATACAGTTGGACAGAGGAAAGTCGATAATTCTGTACTTCGCGCCGAACGAAACCGCAGGCTTTGCTATATTACTCGTCAGTGCGTACAGTCTGCTACCCTGTCCGCCCGCAAGCAACATTGCGACACATTCTTTTTTTCTTAACATTGATAAAATCCCCCAGATTTTTTTATTTTTCTTTGATAAAATATAAACAACACAGCTTGGGAATATCCATAGTCAGCGAATACTCTTTGCCGTGACTTTTACGTTTTTTTGTCGCAAAAATCCTTTTACCGAATCTGCCGCCCCCGCCGTAACGCGTTGCGTCGGAAGAAAAAATCTTTCTGTACCTGCCGGGGTGCTGCCCGAAACGGTAATTATACTGGTCGATACCCGAAAAATTGATTACAGCCAGAAGGCAGTTGCCGTCGTTATCGTACCTGTTGAATACGAGCACGTTGTTTATTACGTCGTCTACAACCAGCCACTCGAAGCCTTTCCAGTCGTTTTCGATTTCGTACAGCGGACGGTTTTGACGGTAAAACCAGTTGAGGTCCTTTACGTAAACGCTCATCTTTCGGTGCATTTCGAATTTCTTCATAAAGAATTCTATGCCCGATTTATAATTCCATTCGCTGAACTGCGCTATTTCGTAGCCCATAAAATTGAGCTTTTTGCCGGGGTGCGCATACATAAACCCGAGCAACGCCCTCATTGTGGCAAATTTGTCGCCGTATTCGCCGGGCATCTTGTTTACGATAGAGCCCTTGACGTGCACGACTTCATCGTGCGACAGCGGCAGAACGTATCTTTCCCCGAACGAATACACCATTGAAAAGGTTATTTTCTGGTGATGATAGTGACGGTAAAGCGGATCCTGTCTGCAATAGAACAGCACGTCGTTCATCCAGCCCATATTCCACTTATAGTCAAATCCCAGTCCGCCGTTTTCCACAGGTGAAGTAACCTGCGGATAGGCGGTTGATTCTTCCGCCACGGTGATTGCGCTTTGGTAATTTTTCTTTATAAGACGATTGAATTTTTTTATGAATTCTATCGCCTTCAAATTGCGGTTGTCACCGTATTCGTTGGGCGTCCACTGTCCCGCATTTTTGTCGTAATCGAGGTATAGCATCGCCGCAACGGCGTCAACTCTCAGTCCGTCTACGGCAAACTTGTCCAGAAAATAGCACGCTGACGATAAAATAAAACTGTCTACCCCGCCTCTGCCGAAATCGAACTTGCGCGTTCCCCAACCGCTGTGCTCCATATTGTCCCACAAAGGACACTCGTACAACGGCTGACCGTCGAATTCGTATAGTGCGAAATCGTCCTTGGGAAAGTGCGCGGGCACCCAGTCCAGAATCACGCGGATGCCGTTTTTATGAAATGCGTCTATAAGTGAAGCAAACTGTTCGGGCGTGCCCAACCTTGCCGTTACGCAAAAGTATCCCGTTACCTGATAGCCCCAGGAGCCGTCGAACGGATATTCGGTTACGGGCATAAACTCGACGTGGGTATAGCCCATATCCCTGACGTACGGCACAAGTTCCCTTTCAAGGTCGGCATAAGAATAATAACTTCCGTCCTTATGCTTCTTCCACGAAAGCAGATTGACCTCGTATACGTTAACAGGCTGTTCACCTTCTACCGCAGGCAAGCGGCTATTTGTTTTAAGCGATGTATAAATTACCGAAGCCGTTGAAGAAGGAAAGTCCGAACGGAACGAATAGGGGTCGCATTTATAAAGCTTTCTGCCGTCGAAAGTTGTTATGCAGAACTTGTATCTGTCACCCTCCGCCGCGGAGGTTTCAACCTCGTAGCTTTCACCGTCGGCAAGCTTTGTCATTAAACATTTTTCACAATCCCAGCCGTTGAAATCGCCGACGACGCTGACCTTATGCGCGTGAGGAGCCCATACCCTGAACACGTACTTTCCTTCACCGACCGGGTGACAGCCGAAAAATTCGTACGCACTGATATCCTCTCCTCTGTGGAATAAATCCAGCTTTTCGCATTTAGTCATATTTATACCTTTACTATTCTAACATAAGGGCAGGTAATTTTCAAGACCGAAATGAAAAAAACAATTAAAAAATATTAAATTTTAAAGCTTAACCGACACGCCGGACAAGCTTTCGTCGCAACTTACCGCGAAGTATGTGTTATGAAGTACTCTGTAAACAGCGTCATTATCGGAAATCGCGCCAAAAAGTACCACATTATTATCCTCGTCATAGCTTGCGCCGGCGGTAAAACCGAAATAAGTACAGCCCGCTATTATACCCTTCAACGCGCAGTCAACTCTGACCTCGCCGTCGGGCGCATAGGGAATTTGTATATGTCTGCGCGGAATCGAACCAACGTCAAGACAGTCGCACGACAATCCGACGAACACTCCGTCGGTTATACGGAAATGCAATTTCAATTTTAAATCGGGCGTACACACAAAAAATAAATCGCCGTTTCCGGTTTCTGTTGCGCTATCCGATTTTAAAAGTTTACGGCTTTGGTCGTACACGATTTTGCAATCTGCCGGTACTCCTATTCCGCCCGCATATTTAAACCGCATTTTTACACCAGACACGATATACAGCCGCGATGCTTTGCCGCGGCTGTACGTTCGTAATTTATTTATTCGTAATCAACGACGCCTATCCATCTGCGCAGGAACTCGTCTTCCTCGGGCATTGCCTTGGTAAGGCGCGAAGCCGCTACGATGGGTATCCATTTCTGTACGTACTGCTTTGCCGTGTCGCTCTTTACGCAGTACAGTTTAAGATATTTTTCAGCAAGCTGTTCCTTGCCTTCCAGATAGAACATAAGGTACGTTCTGGCGACGTCCGCCGAAGCGTTGCCCTGCGTTGCGTGCGCCCAGTCTATAATGTACGGCGTACCGTCCTTTGTTATTATAATGTTGCTCGGATGGAAATCGCCGTGGCACAGATTATAGTGCTTGGGCAGCGAGTCCAGACGGGTATGCAGGTCGTAACGCGTGGTTGCATCCAGCTTCGCCTCGCTGATTCTGCCCTGCATTTTGTCTTTAAGCTTGTTGAGCATAGGCACACGCTTGGAAAGCACCGTCCTTTGAAGAGATACGAATAAATCCAGATATTCGTCCTCCTTTTCGGGATGCTGGCGCATAAGCTCGGACAGCGTCGTTCCCTCGATATAGTCCATAACGATAGACCACTTGCCGTCCACAACCTCTATTGCCTTAATTCTGGGAATGTTGAGGTCGGTTTCCTCTACACGCGCCTGGTTGAGCGCCTCGTTTAAGATGCCCGACTTTGTATAAGATTCGCCAAACACCTTTACGAAGCCTTCTTCCGTTTTAAAAAGCTCCTTGCCCAGATGTTCTTTTACAAACTGCTTTGTAGCCATTATTCTTTCCCTCCTTATTATTTTCCGTAGTACGCTTTGAGGTACATATCTTTGATTTCGCTCATTAACGGGTAGCGGGGATTTGCACCCGTGCACTGATCGTCGAACGCCTGCTCTACCATCTCGTCAAGACGTTCAAGGAAATCCTTCTCGTCAACGCCGTATTCCTTGATTGTCTTTTTGATGCCGATTTTTTCTTTGAGCTCGTCGATAAGCTTTATAAGGTTATCGAGCTTTTCGCTGTCGTTCTTGCCTTCTACGCCTAAGAATTCGGCAACCTCCGCATACTTTCTCAAAGTCTTGGGATGGTCATACTGAGGGAACGTACCCATCTTGGTAGGCACTTCCGCCGCATTGAAACGCAATACGTGGTTTATCATAAGCGCGTTGGCTACGCCGTGGGGCAGATGATGGAATGCGCCCAGCTTATGCGCCATAGAATGGCAGATGCCCAAAAACGCGTTTGCGAACGCCATACCCGCCATTGTTGCCGCATTTGCCATCTTTTCACGCGCAACGTAGTCGGTCTGTCCGTTGTCGTATGCGCGGGGAAGATATTCGAATATAACCTTTAAAGCCTGCTTTGCAAGACCGTCAGTGTAATCGGTTGCAAGCATAGAAGCGATTGCCTCCAGCGCGTGCGTTACAGCGTCGATACCGGACGCCGATGTAAGTCCCTTAGGTGCCGACATATGCAAATCGGTATCGATTATCGCCATATTAGGCATAAGCTCGTAATCGGCAAGAGGATATTTTATACCCGTCTGCTCGTCGGTGATTACCGCGAACGGCGTAACCTCCGAGCCAGTACCAGCCGACGTAGGAATTGCAATAAAGTATGCCTTTACGCCGAGTTTGGGGAAGGTGTAAACACGCTTTCTTATATCCATAAAGCGCATTGCCATATCCATAAAGTCCGCTTCGGGATGTTCGTAAAGCACCCACATTATCTTGGCTGCGTCCATTGCGGAACCGCCGCCGAGAGCAATTATCGTGTCAGGCTCGAACGCCTTCATAAGCGCAACGCCTTCCTTTGCACAGGCAAGCGTGGGATCGGGCTCTACATTGAAGAAGGTTGTATGGGCTATACCCATCTCCTCGAGCTTATCGGTAATGCACTTTGTAAAACCGTTCTTGTAGAGGAAATTATCGGTTACGATAAACGCCCTCTTCTTGCCCATCACGTTTTTAAGTTCGTCCAACGCTACGGGCAGACAACCTCTCTTTAAATATACCTTTTCGGGCGCTCTGAACCACAACATATTTTCTCTCCTTTCCGCTACCGTTTTGATATTGAGTAAATGCTTTACACTGACGTTGTCCGAAACGGAGTTGCCGCCCCAGGAGCCGCAGCCGAGCGTGAGCGAAGGCGCAAGCTTAAAATTGTACAAATCGCCTATGCCGCCCTGCGACGACGGAGTATTTACGAGTATACGGCAGGTCTTCATAGCCTTGCGAAATACATCCAGCTTTTCCGCGTTGGTTATTACATCAATATAAATTGAGGAAGTGTGTCCGTAACCGCCGTCAGCTATAAGCCTTTCCGCCTTTGCTATCGCGTCCTCGAAGCTCTTTGCCTTGTACATTGCAAGCACGGGCGAAAGCTTTTCGTGAGCAAACTCTTCTGACAGCTCTACGCTCTCGACTTCACCTATTAAAATCTTGGTGTTTTCGGGAACCTTCACACCCGCCAAAGCCGCGATTTTGTATGCGCTCTGTCCAACGATTTTCGCGTTAAGCGCGCCGTTGATTATTATAGTTTTTCTCACCTTATCAAGCTCGTCGGGCTTTAAGATGTGGCAACCTCTGTCCGCGAACTCTTTTCTTACCTTCGCATAAATTTTATCCGCAACGATAACCGACTGTTCGCTTGCGCAAATCATACCGTTGTCGAACGTCTTGGAATGGATAACCGAGCTTACCGCAAGCACGATATCCGCACTTTCGTCGATTATTGCGGGAGTGTTGCCTGCACCTACGCCGAGAGCGGGCTTGCCGCTGGAATACGCCGCGCGCACCATTCCGGGACCGCCCGTTGCCAAAATTGTATCGACACTGGTCATTAACAGGTTGGTAAGCTCCAAAGACGGAACGTCTATCCAGCTGATAATGCCCTCTGGTGCGCCCGCCTTTACCGCCGCTTCGTATACCGTTTTAGCCGCCGCAATGGTCGAGTTTTTTGCTCTGGGGTGCGGGCTGATTATACAGCCGTTGCGCGTCTTTAAGCACAACAGCGTTTTGAATATCGCAGTTGACGTGGGGTTGGTTGTGGGAATAACCGCGCCGATTATGCCGATGGGCTCGGCTATCTTGGTAACGCCGTACGCCTTATCCTCCTCGATAACTCCGCACGTCTTAACGTCCTTATATTGGTTGTAGATGTATTCGGAAGCATAGTGGTTTTTGATTACCTTGTCTTCCACGATGCCCATTCCCGTTTCCTCTACTGCGAGCTTTGCGAGGGGGACACGCGCCTGGTTGGCTGCGCTTGCACACGCAAGGAATATCTTGTCTACCTGCTCCTGCGTATACTTAGCGTAAATTTCCTGCGCCTTCTTCACTCTTTTGATTTCAGCCGCAAGTTTTTCTACGCTATCCACGATTCCGTAATTAAACTCCATAAAATTTACTCCTGTAAATAAGCGGTTTTTTAGAATTTAAAGCTTATTATTTATCACTCATTATTATAGCAAATTTTGTGTTTTTAAGTCAAACGGCAAGCCAAATTCGGAACAAAATATCAAAAATGTTAAATTGGGTAACAGTTTGTTAAGTTTGCACAAAACAAAAACGTCTTTGTTTTCGCTTGACACTTGCGCTTTTATTTATTATAATTGCTTTGCTTTTGTTCGCGGACGTGGCGAAATTGGCAGACGCGCAGGTTTCAGGTTCCTGTGGGCAACCATGGGGGTTCAAGTCCCTTCGTCCGCACCATTAAAATAACGCAAGTCATAAATTTGACTTGCGTTATTTGTTTATTATTTTACACTCTTTGACTTCAGATTTTAAAAGGAAAGAAATACTCCCTTTGCCTGGTTATCGTTACTCTGCCGTTCAGATGATTGACGAGCGCGCTATCGAAAGCCTGCACCTCCGCCGCCTTTACGGCAACGGTGAAAGCAACCTTATCCTCATAAGCGGTATTAAGCAGATTGCAGTCGTTTGCGTTGAAAAAACGCATAGCCGCGTCAACTTCGGGATAGTCCACCGCGTAAACGCTTTCCGCACAGTTTTCGTACAGAACTTTTTGCGCCGCGGCGATATTTTCGGCAACGCAACCCGAGTACGCCCGAACAAGTCCGCCCGCACCAAGCTTTATCCCGCCGAAATAGCGAGTTACAACAACCGCCGTTTCGCACAGACCGTTGGCGCGCAAAACTTCCAGCATAGGCATACCCGCCGTGCCCTGCGGCTCGCCGTCGTCCGAAAAGCGCAGGTTGTTTCCGAGCTTGTCGCAAACGTAAGCATAGCAGTTGTGCGTGGCGTCGGCGTGCTTTTTGCTGATTTCCGCAATGAACGCCTTCGCATCGTCCTCGCCGTCCACGTGTCGGCTGACGGTTATGAAGCGCGATTTTTCAATGACCTTTTCGGTCACCGTTTCGCCCGCAATCGAAAGATACTTTTCCGCCATTATATAATATTGATTTTAACGTGAACTTTTTTGCCCTTGTGAATGACGTCGCCGCTGTTCACAGGTGTGTTTATATCGGTAACTTTATCGTCGTTAATCGAAACGCCGCCCTGCTGAATGAGCCTGCGTGCCTCGCCGTTGCTTGCGCAAATACCCGCCGCAACAAGTACGGGAATAATTGTTGCCGTTTCAACCTTGACGTCCTTTGTGGGCAGGTTTTCGGAAGAGCCGCCGAACGCCGCCTTTGCCTGCGCCATTGCAGTCTTTGCCTTTTCCTCACCGTGGACAAGCCTGGTAAGCTCGTATGCCAGCACTTCCTTTTTCTCGTTAATGCGTCTATCGTCCCACTTCTCCATTTCACGGATTTCATCCATAGGAATAAACGTGAGCATTTTTATGCACTTCATAACGTCGGCGTCGTCAACGTTGCGCCAGTACTGATAGAACTCGTAAGGCGGAGTCTTGTTTTCATCCAGCCAGACCGCACCCTTTGCCGTCTTGCCCATCTTCTTACCCTCGCTGTTCAAAAGCAGGGTTATGGTCATTGCGTATGCGTCCTTGCCCGTCTTTTTGCGGATAAGCTCCGTTCCGCCGAGCATATTGGACCACTGGTCGTCGCCGCCGAACTGCATATTGCAACCGTACGCCTCGTTCAGGTGATAGAAGTCGTAGGACTGCATAATCATATAGTTGAATTCCAGGAAGCTGAGTCCCTTTTCCATACGCTGCTTATAGCACTCCGCACGCAGCATATTGTTGACCGAGAAGCACGCTCCGACTTCGCGCAACAGCTCTACATAATTGAGCTTTAAAAGCCAGTCGGCATTGTTTACCATAATCGCCTTGTCGTCGCCGAATTCAATAAACTTTTCCATCTGCTTTTTAAAGCAGGCGCAATTGTGCTCGATAAGCTCGGGCGTGAGCATAGAACGCATATCCGTTCTGCCAGAGGGGTCGCCGATATAGCCGGTGCCGCCGCCGACAAGCACGACGGGCTTGTTGCCGGCCATCTGCAGCCTTTTCATAAGGCACAGCGCCATAAAGTGACCTACGTGCAGACTGTCCGCCGTGGGGTCAAAGCCTATATAAAAACGCGCGCCGCCGCCGTTGATAAGCTCGCGGATTTCCTTTTCGTCAGTAACCTGCGCAATCAGTCCGCGCTCCTTGAGTTCCTCGTAAATTTCCATAAACGCACCTAAAAAGTTTATTATTTTTCTTATTATAACAACATTCGGTGCCGTTTGCAATTATTTACGCTCAGTCGGTGAAAAAATCTTCCTTTTTAAGATTGAGCCGCGATTTTTCTATGGCGCGCTTTTCTATGCGGGAAACGTACGAACGCGAAATGCCGAGTTTTTTTGCAACCTCCCTCTGCGGCATAGGCACGCCGTCTTCCAAGCCGTAGCGCATCGAAATTATCGTGTATTCGCGCAAATTCAGAATACCCTTTAAAAGGGCAACAAATTTTTCGCGCTGAATGGATTTTTCCACGCGCGAGAAAACGTTTTCCTCCTTTTCGGCAAGCAAATCCATAACCGTGAGCTCGTTGCCGTCCTTATCCGTACCGACAGGGTCGTTTATGGAAATGCAGTTTTTGTGCTTTTTGCCAGAACGGATAAGCATTAGAATTTCGTTTTCTATGCAGCGTGCGGTGTAGGTTGCAAGCTGCGTGCCCTTGCCTTCGCGGTAGGTATTTATCGCTTTAATAAGCCCTATCGAGCCGACGGAAAGCAAATCGTCCGTTTCCGCGGAGCCCGAATATTTTTTGACTATGTGTGCGACGAGGCGCATATTGTGCTTGACGAGAATATCCTTTGCCTCTTTATTTCCGGCGCGGGCAAGGTCAAGGTACTTTTTTTCATCCTCGGGTGAAAGCGGCTTGGGGAAAGTGCCCTTTTGGCGCACCACGCCCGTGAAGAAGAAAATCTTTGAAAGCAACAGACCAACAACGTCGAAAAACATAAAATTACACCTCTTTAATCAAGTTTTATAAATTATGTTTTTCACGGCTTGTCTAATTCCACAATTGTCGAAAAATGGGTTTTTAGCTGATTAACCTCCCGAATTTATCATTTTGTTACATAATATTTTCACAAACATACAGCGTTGAATTATCCTTATCGTAAATTAAATAAATGTAATCTCTGCCACTGTTTTTTGACTGATAAAAATAAAAGCAGTCGTGTTCCCAATTTATATAATAATCGTCATCCAAATCTTTTAGCATTGTGTCGCACGCCTTATCAATGACCGCCGCCTTTTCTTCGTCCACGGGAACAAATTCAATCTCCAACGAATCAAATTCCGTTTCATATACATATAAATAAAATCCGTCCCCGAACCCAACGTTTTTACAGCTGTAAACTAAATTCATTGACTTGGGTAAATCTATGCCCCAGTTATGACTAAGTTTTGCAACGTAAGAATTTATACAAGCCGTGAATCCGACCGTCATTAAAATCATCAGTGCTATTATTGCAAATAAACTATAGACTCTGCTAATTGCCCTTTTCATTTCAGACCTCAGACTGTTCCTCCTCAGTGTACTCCAAAATGTCACCCGGTTGGCATTGCAACACTTCGCAAAGCTTATTTAAAGTCGATAACTTTATCGCCTTAACTTTTCCGTTTTTTAAAAGCGAAACGTTAGCCATCGTCAAACCGACTTTTTCGGTTAACTCGGTTACGCTCATCTTCCTTTTTGCAAGCATAACGTCAACGTTTATTATAATCATATCGTGCCCTCGTTCTCCTCTTTCAGAACAGCTGCTTCCTTTACGAAATGAGATAAAACCCCAGTCAGGACGGAAACAAGCACACCGATTACGGCAATTACGAAGTTAACCAGCGCAAAGTCGTTCATACCCAAAGCAAAGAAAACTACGTTACCGACAAAAAATATTATCAAATCAACCGCCAAAATTTTGGTCGTGATTTGCAATAATTTTGCAACGTCAAACGAGAAAGTATTGTCTTCATTTATAAAATTGGTTATTTTCCAATAGTAAACGAGTATGACGAAACAGGGCAATGATGCCGCCCAGTAAAAAACCAGTTGAATCCACAACTGCGCTTTTTGTAATTGAGTAACGGGTGCGGACACTACGCCGACCACTGTCAGTGATGCGCTGAAAGGATACCATAGTGCGCACGTAATCAGCCCCATCAACGCAATTACAATAATCATCGTTTTAAGCAGCAAAGACATTCCCGTTTTTGACATTTTCTTTTCTCCTCCGATTAAGCGTTTTATCAATTTTAACAAACGATATAGTAAATGTCAATAAAAATTTATTGTAATACAATAAATTTGTTTGTTGATAACAAAAAAGCGCCGAAGCGGTATTGCACCGCTTCGGCGTTTTTGTTTTGTCTGAAAAAAGATTTAATTTCTTCTGCCGAAGAGCATCATAACGCGCAGCAGAAGTTCCAGAATTTCCACGTACAGATAGATAAGCGTCGTAACAAGCGAGAACGCCACTATCCACTCGTACTTTTTATCCGCCCTCGACTGAACGACGTAGTCGATATTCTGCAAATCCCACGAGAGCATAAGCGTAGCCCATATTATGCAAAGCACAGAAACGACAAGCTGAATCCAGAGATACGCCGTATAACTGAATATACCCGTAAGCGACAGTAAGCCGACGAGAAGCTGCACGAGCAAAATGCTGAAGAACGCAATCATAAGTCCGCGTGCAAACTTACTGCTTATGCGTACTTTGAATACGCTGTTTACAAATAGCGAAACCAGGAACACAATAACCGTGCCGAGGAAAGCCGCAAGCGCAATTCCGGGATAGAAAATATCTACAAAGCACCCCGTAAAGCCGAGCAGCGCACCCTGCAAAATCGCATACACCCCGCCGAGCACTTTGACCGTAGACGGCACGAACGTTATTACGAGAGCAATAATTATAAGCGGAATAAAGCTGATGCCGAACGCAATTCCCACGGCAATCAGCGCTTCGGCAATATAGCCGTTGCTTATAGCCCAAAACATTAAAAATTCCGTCAATATAGCCGTAGCCATAGTCAGAAAAGCAAACAGCGCAGCTTTTAAATATACACCCTTATAGGTTGCGCAGCTGTCTACTGCATTCAGTTCGCCGTTTGAAGCCTGTTTTGTCAAACGCCTTATTGCGGGATTACCCAGTCTCATACGAATTACCTCCGTGTTTTGTTTTGATTTTATTCAAGTTCGAACGCACCCGTATACAGCTGATAGTACTTGCCCTTCTGTTCTATAAGCTGGTCGTGGCTGCCTCGTTCGATAATTTCGCCCTGTTCAAGCACCATAATCGCGTGGCTGTTTCTTACCGTGGAGAGCCTGTGCGCGATTACGAACACCGTTCTGCCCTCCATAAGTTTATCCATTCCTTTCTCGATAAGCTTTTCGGTACGCGTATCTATTGAGGAAGTCGCCTCGTCCAGAATGAGCACGGGGCACTCCGAAACCATTGCGCGCGCTATTGCAAGCAACTGCCTCTGACCCTGCGACAGGTTGGAACCGTCGCCTTTTATTTCGGTCTGATAGCCCTCGGGCAGATGAACGATAAAGCTGTCCGCATTGGCAAGCTTAGCCGCCTGTATACACTCCTCGTCGGTTGCGTCCAGTCTGCCGTAACGGATATTATCCATAACCGTACCCGTGAACAGGTGCGTATCCTGCAAGACTATTCCTAGAGAACGGCGCAAGTCCGATTTGTTTATATCGCGGATATTTATTCCGTCGTAGGTTATCTCGCCCGACTGAATGTCGTAGAAACGGTTGATAAGGTTGGTTATCGTCGTTTTGCCCGCGCCCGTTGCGCCAACGAAGGCTATTTTCTGTCCGGGCTTTGCGTAGAGGCTGATATTTTTCAATATCACCTTATCTTCATTATAACCGAATACGACGTCGTTAAAACGTATATCGCCCTTTAAAGGTATATATTCGAAGCCGCCGTCAGCCGCAGGCTTCTTCCACGCCCACTTACTTCCCTCGCTTTCGCCGCGGGTCAGAACGACGTCGCCGCCGTTATCTTCGGGCTTCTCGTCGGTCATTTCAAAAATTCTTTCTGCACCCGCAAGAGCCATAACTATCGAGCTGAACTGCTGTGCGACCTGCATTACGGGCATATTAAACTGCCTTGCAAACATCAGGAAGGAAACAAGCATACCGGCCATTACCGCCATACGGTTTGCTTCCGACGCGTTAGAAACCGAAACAAATACGGACAGAAGCGCCGTTTCGCTTTTGCCGACCGCCATTATAAGTACACCCACGAGAGCAACTATAACGTATTGCAGATAGCCGATATTATTGGTTATGGGTCCGAGCAAAAACGCGTACGAGTTTGCTCTGTAACCGGCTTCGTTGAGTTCGTCGTTTACCTTTTTAAAATCTTCGCGTGCCTTCTGTTCGTGACAAAATACCTTTACTACCTTTTGTCCTTCGGTCATCTCCTCAACAAAACCGTTAAGATTACCCAAAGCCTTTTGGTGAATTACGTAATTTTTAGCCGACCTGCCGCCGACAAATTTGGTCACGAAGAATACCGCAACGATAAACAACAGTACCACGAAAAGCAACGTCGCACTGTAAATCAGCATAAACACGAATACCGCCACTATGGTCACAAACGAAGATATAAGCTGCGGTATAGTTTGCGACAATAGCTGGCGCATAGTATCAACGTCGTTGGTATAAAGGCTCATCAAATCGCCGTGCGTGTGCGTATCGAAATACTTCAATGGAAGATTTTGCATCTTTGCAAACATTTCGTTGCGCATTTTCCTGAGCGTGTTGTTGGAAATGTACATCATTATCAGGTTATACGTCATTGACGATATAGAACCGACCAGATACACGCAACCCATAAAAATTATGTTGGGATAAACTACGTTCCACAGATTTATGAGCGATACATCTTCACGAGGAGCCAAAAGCTCTTTGACTATTACCGAAACGCGCGACGCGGCGGTCACGTTTGCAACCGACGCCAGAAGCACGAAAAACACAACGAAAGCGGTTGCAAGTTTATTGTTCGAAAATGCGTACTTTATTACGCGCGTTAAAGTTTTTTTGGGGTTCTTTGCGCCGCGTTTTGCTCCGCCTTTCATCATAGGATTACTCATTTACGGCACCTCCTTCCGCACCGTCTTCCTGTCCCTTCATCTGCGATTCAAAAACTTCGCGGTAAATTTCGTTCGATTTTAAAAGCTCTTCGTGAGTGCCTATACCGTTAATTCTGCCGTCGTCCAACACTATGATTTTGTCCGCGTCCTGAACAGAAGCGATACGCTGGGCGATGATAATTTTAGTAAGGTCAGGCGAGTATTTGCGCAGATTTTCGCGTATTATTGCGTCGGTCTTGGTATCGACTGCAGAAGTGCTGTCGTCGAAAATTATTACTTTCGGTTTCTTTAAAAGCGCACGCGCAATGCAAAGGCGCTGCTTCTGTCCGCCCGAAACGTTTACACCGCCGTGTCCCAAATCGTATTGGTATTTGCCGGGCATCCTTTCGATGAATTCCGCCGCGCAAGCCTGCTCTGCGGCAGCCTTGATTTCCTCTTCCGTAGCGTTTTCGTCACCCCAGCGCAAATTCTCCTCTATAGTGCCGGAGAACAGAACGTTCTTTTGCAGAACCATTGCAACGTTGTTGCGCAACGTATTCAAATCGTAATTGCGGACGTCCACGCCGCCCACCTTAACGTAGCCCTGCGCCACGTCGTAAAGTCTGGGAATAAGCGACACGAGCGAGGTTTTACCGCTACCCGTCGCACCGATTACGCCAACGGTTTCACCCGAGTTTATTCGCACGGTTATATCTTTAAGAACGGGCACATCCGATTTCTGCGAATAGAAAAAGTCAACGTCGTTCAATTCAATAGAGCCGTCAGCAACCTCGTAAACGGGCGACGTGGGCTTGGGAAGAGTCGTCTTTTCGTTCAACACTTCGCAGATACGGTCTGCCGAACCCTTTGAAAGCGAAATGAAGTTCAGGCACATTGCAACCATCATTACGCCCGACAAAATCTGCGCGGAATACTGAATGAGCGTCTGTATCTGTGACGGGCTGACATTGCCGTAGATATTGCCTACGTACATATTGGAGCCTACGGTCAAAATAACTATGTTGACCATAAACATTACGAAAAACGTGCTTGGCATCATTATCGTCAATATACGTTCGGCTTTTACAGCGTATTTATAGAGGTCGCCCGAAGCCTGCTCCATTTTGGAAATTTCGCGCGCCTCCCTTACGTACGACTTAACTACGCGGATAGCGGTCAGATCCTCCTGCACCACCGCGTTCAATTTATCGTACTTTTTGAACATCATTCTGAAATAAGGTATAACCTTAAACATACATATCGCAACGACGATACCCAGAAGCACCGCGGCGCAACCGAAAACAAGCGCCATCGTAGGCTCGATTATGATGGTCATAACAATTGACGATATGAACAGAATAGGCGCGCGCACCAACATTCTTATGCACATCTGATACGCCATCTGCACGTTAGAAACGTCGGTCGTTATACGCGTGATAAGGCTTGCCGTGGAATAGTTGTCGATGTTTGCAAACGAATAGGTTTGCAGATTGTTATACATATCCTCCCTTAAATTGTGAGCGAATCCGCACGAAGCTTTGGCAGCAAGCTTACTGCCGAACGCACCGCACAACAAGGCAAAAACGGCGCACACAACCATTATCGACGAACATATTGCAATTGTTTTAATATTTACCGAACCGCCGACCCTTGCAACTCTTTCAAGCTCGCCGACTATGTACGTCATTAAAAAAGGGATAATAATTTCCATTACCGCCTCGCCCACCATAAGTATGGGCGTAAAAATGGACTCGACTTTATATTCCCTTACACTTTTTAGCAAAGTTTTTATCATTCTTCACCTCAAATTAAGATAACCGTTACAAATTTAGATTATACTAAATATTTCCAATAATGTCAAACAACCGTATTCTTCATTATTATAAAAGAAGAATGTGAAAAAACTGTGATATAAAACGAAAAATTTTTACATTTTAATAAGATAAAGCGGACGGGCTATTTGCCTGTCCGCTTTATTGGCGCAGAGGAGAGGATTCGAACCTCCGTACGTATTCCTACGTAACACGATTTCGAGTCGTGCGCATTCGACCACTCTGCCACCTCTGCAACAATATTATGTTGTTTGCCATTCGCAGATGGGCACTCTGCCACCTCTGCAACAGCTATTACAGTTTATAACAATTAAAATTAAATTTCAAGCAATTTTGCGTGAGTTACGGCAAAAATTTTTGTGCATAGCGTTTTACCGATGTGCCATCCCTGTACACTCGCATTTGTACGTGAATATTTATACAAAACATTTATATATTATTGACATTTTATGCGTTTAGCCGTATAATTCAAGAATAACACGCAAAAGGCGGATTTACTATGTTAACACTCGATAAAGTGTACCACGCGCACTACGTTTTGAAAGAAGCCATAAGGCAGACGGACGTTATCTACTCCCCCACCATTTCCAACATCAGCGGATGCAGCCTGTATCTGAAATGCGAAAATTTGCAGATTACCGGCTCGTTTAAGGTGCGCGGCGCTTACTACAAAATTGCACAACTGACCGACGAAGAAAAGGCACGCGGCGTTATTGCGTGCTCGGCGGGCAACCACGCGCAGGGCGTTGCGCTTGCCTCCAAAAAATTCGGCATTAAATCGATTATCTGTATGCCCGACGGCGCACCCATATCCAAAGTGGAAGCGACAAGAAGCTACGGTGCGGAAGTCGTACTCGTGCCCGGGGTCTACGACGACGCCCACAACAGAGCCGAAGAGCTGCACGAAAAGAACGGCTATACCTTTATTCACCCCTTCGACGATGAGGATGTCATTGCGGGGCAAGGTACAATCGGTCTTGAGATTATGGAGCAGATTAAGGACGCCGATATCGTTGTCGTACCGGTAGGCGGCGGCGGACTTGTTTCGGGCGTAGCGTTTGCTGTTAAATCGCTCAATCCCAAGGTGCGCGTGTACGGCGTGCAATCGACGGGTGCGCCGAGTATGGCTAACTCGCTCGAACACCATAAAATCGAAACACTTCCCTCCGTTTCCACCGTTGCCGACGGCATTGCGGTCAAAGAGCCCGGACACCTTACGTTCGATATCTGTTCAAAATACGTTGACGGAGTTGTTACCGTCAACGACGATCAGGTGTCCGCCGCCATTCTGACGCTCATTGAAAAGCAGAAAATGATTGCCGAGGGCGCGGGTGCGGTTGCTCTTGCCGCGGTTATGTTCAATAAAATTCCCAACGCCAAGGGCAAAAAAGTAGTTTGCCTCATTTCGGGCGGTAACATTGACGTTACTATTCTTTCACGCGTTATCAGCCGCGGACTTTTAATGAGCGGCAGACAATGTTCGCTCACCCTTGAACTGACTGATAAACCGGGGCAGCTTGTGGGCGTTTCCGAAATTGTTGCAAACTGCGGTGGCAACGTTACCGCCGTACTGCACGAGAGAACAAACGAAGGCTCCGCCATTAACGGCTGCTATCTGAAATTGCAGATTGAAACGCGCGATTTCGAACACATTAAGCTTATTAAAGACAGCCTGAAAGCAGGCGGCTTTAAAGTTATAAACTGATTTGGAGGTAATAGTTTTATGAAAACCGTATCTACGGATAAAGCCCCCGCGGCGATAGGTCCCTACTCACAGGCAAAAATAGTCGGCGGTTTGGTATTCACCAGCGGACAGATACCCGTTAACCCCGCCACCGGCATTGTGGAAGCTAACGACGTTGCGGGACAGACCGAACAGTCCTGCAAAAACGTTAAGGCACTTTTGGAAGCCGCAGGTTCCTCCATTGAAAAAGTGGTTAAAACGGTTTGCTTCCTTGCGGACATAAAGGACTTTGCGGCGTTTAATACCGTTTATGCAAAGTACTTCACATCTTCCCCCGCGAGGAGTTGCGTTGCCGTAAAGGACATTCCCAAGGGTTGCCTTGTGGAAATAGAAGCTATTGCGGAGATTTAAACACGTATTCAAAACAGTTGACTTGTCAACTATTTGTTGTTATAATAGGCGCATAAGTTTTTAATTTTTTAAGAGGGATTACTTATGAAAATAGCAATCGTTACCGACAGCAACAGCGGCATTACGCAGGAAGAAGCTAAGGAGCTTGGAATTTTCGTCGTACCTATGCCCGTCTTAATCGACGGCGAACAGTATTTCGAGGACCTTACACTTTCGCAGGAGCAGTTCTATGAAAAGCTGAAGTCCGACGCACAGGTTTCCACCTCTCAGCCCAGCGCATACGACGTTGGCGAGCTTTGGACTAAGATTTTAAAGGACTACGACAAGATTATACATATTCCTATGTCGAGCGGTCTTTCCGAAACCTGCCACACCCTCAGCCATCTTGCCGAAACCGATTATGCGGGAAAGGTTTACGTTATAGATAACCAGAGAATTTCCATAACTATGCGCGGGAGCGTTATGGACGCGCTTGCTATGATTAAAGACGGCAAGAACGCGGAAGAAATCCGCGACTGGCTGATGCAGACCAAGATGCAGTCCTCCATTTACATTATGGTTGATACGCTTAAATATCTGAAAAAGGGCGGCAGACTTACCCCCGCCGTTGCTATGATCGGCACGCTTTTGAAGATAAAGCCCGTTTTGCAGATTCAGGGTTTCAAGCTTGACCAGTATGCAAAGGTGAGAAAACTCGTAGATGCAAAGACGACTATGATTAACGCTATCGACAACGATTTGAAAAACAGGTTTGCCGAGCTCAGAGCGAATGGTAAAATGAGCATTGCCATTGCACACACGGAAAATCTGGAAGAGGCGAAAATTTTTGCCGCCGAGCTTGAAGAGAGATTTCCCGACCTTAAAATCGAGTACATTAACCCCCTCTCCCTCAGCGTTTCCTGCCACATAGGCCCCGGCGCGCTTGCCTGCGCAACGTTCATTAAATACTAAATAGAAAAACAAATTAGCTTTCGTCCGTATTTTTCGGACGGAAGCTTTTATTTTATAAATTTTCTGTCAACCGGGTTTACGCATTTACCGTTATAAATTATTCCGATTACCAGACTGTTGACCATTAAATAGCACCAAAACAGAAATACAATTACGGCGGCAATCGCGCCGTACAGCTTTTGCGGATTTGCGAATACCAGATAGATTGAAAAGCCTACCGCGCACAACAGCCATAGAATTACCGTGAGCATTACGCCAGGCATCGTATTCTCAAACCCCAGTTTATAAGGGCAGGCAAAAACGTTTAAAAAGTATGCAACGAAAAACGCCAGCATAGTTACGAATATTAACGATATGCACTGCGCCACGAAATCAGGCATTATATATTGCAATACGTTATAGCTTAAAAAAGGAACCGCCGCGGCAAGCGCAACCAGAATTATGGTCGAAAAGACGGCAAGAAGCGAAGACAACCGCAAACTGAAACCTCCGCGATTTATCCTGCTTTCGTAAATTATTTCTCCGCTGCGCCTTAAATGATAGAAGAAATTTGTTGAAGACCACAGAGAAGTTAAAACGAGAATTATCCCCGCACTGCCCGCTGCGCCAACCGCAGAAGTCTGCAAGTATTCCAGAACGGGCGCAACCGCCGAAAAAAATTCGTGTGATATGAGATGACTGAAATCCACGTCGCCAACCAGCAGAGCAAGCCAGAACAGAAACGGCGTGACCGACATCAATAAAAAATAGACCAGCGTTCCCGCCAAAGTGGAAAAACGCTTGTCCGAAAAATATTTGATTTGTTCCAATATTGCGCGCATATTATTATTTTTGACTTAAATACGTCCGTTATGCAAATTAAACGGGGAACGGCATATTATTGCCGCTCCCCGCTATAGTAAATTCAGTTGTTACAACCGCAGCCGTTATTGCAACCGCAACCCGAACGATTGGAGTTACAACCACAGCCGCTGTTACAGCCGCAGCCCGAACGGCTGGAATTGCATCCGCAACCGCTATTGCAACCGCAGCTACTACCGTCGCTCTGGGTGCTGAAACCGTTGCCGCCGCTCCAACCGTTGCACCAGTTGAACCAGCAGCCCGAGTTGTTTGAACTGCAACCGCAGCCGGAGCGGCTCGAATTGCATCCGCAACCGTTGTTGCAACCGCAACCCGAACGGTTGGAATTGCATCCGCAACCGCTATTGTTGCCACTTAATAAAGACAATAACCCGCAACCGCACGAGTTGCCGGAACGAGAATTACAGCAGAAACACATATATATTTTTTACCTTATCTTAAGAATTAAGGCGCAAAGGTTTTCCCCCTTGCCCCTTTAGTTCATTATATGCGTACAGCATTATATAAGGTTATTTATCGCATTAAAAAACGGGGCAAAATTTACAGCCCCGTTTTTAAAAACATATTGAATTTTCGCCCGGCAAATATCTATTTTATCAAAGGCAGTTTAGCCATATATTTTACCGGCGGAGTAATGCTTTCATTGCCTGTTTCCCATACAGCCACCACGCTGTCTATGACTGTTGCATCGCACATATTTGCAAGTTCTTCCAAAGCTTTCAAAGAAGCTCCCGTCGAATACATATCGTCAAGCAACACAGTGCAAGCGCCTTTCAACTTGTTGACTTCGTTTTCCGCAAGCACCAAAAGGTCGCCGCCATCCGCGGAGGTTATGGAAGTTTTGCCGACGGTTACAACCTTGCCGTAAAACTTTTTGTTTTCCTTGCGTGCAATGGCTATTTCGATTTTTTTATCAGCGTACGCTTCGGAAAGCGCATTTACCACAGAATACGCAAACGGAACGCCCTTGCTGACCGCGGTGAGAATAACCACTCTGTCAGCCGAACGGAAACGCCCGTTTTCGGCAATAGCATCCGCCATATCCTGCGAGAGAGCTTTTACGAGCTCGAAATCGCAAAAACTGTCAAGATAGGCAATCTTTAAACCGCCGCCCACTTCATAAACGGGCAAATTGCGCACTATGCCTTTGTATGTAAACAGATAATTCACAATTACTTGCCGAAATATCTCTTTAAAAGACCCTTGAAGCCTGCGCCGTGTCTTGCTTCGTCCTTTGCCATTTCGTGAACGGTGTCGTGAATTGCGTCGTAGCCGAGTTGCTTAGCCTTCTTTGCAAGTGCAAGCTTACCTTCGCACGCGCCTGCTTCAGCCGCCGCACGGAGTTCGAGGTTCTTCTTGGTGGAAGGTGTAACCACTTCGCCGAGAAGCTCGGCAAACTTGCTTGCGTGTTCAGCCTCCTCGAAAGCGTAACGCTTATAAGCTTCCGCAATTTCGGGATAACCTTCGCGGTCTGCAACTCTTGCCATTGCAAGATACATACCCACTTCGGTGCACTCGCCTTCGAAATTGGCTTTAAGTCCCGCCATTACTTCCTTATCTTCGACTACGCCGTCGCCTACGTGATGCTCGCAGGCATAAGCTGCCGCTTCCTCTACGGGAGCAAATGTCTTAGCCTTGCAAACGGGGCAAACATCTACGTCATCTGCAACTATTTCGCCGCATACAGTACATCTTTTCATTTTTAATACACTCCTGAAAAATTATTATTTTTGATATGATTATTTTACCATAATATGGTAAAAATTTCAACGGTTTAACCCAAAATTTCGCGCTGCAATTTTTTAAAGTTTTCGGCGAACCTCGTTGCGCCCGCCGCTTCGAGCTGCTCTTTAGTGCGGTATCCCCACAGCACCGACACGCAGTCCATTCCCGCATTCTTCGCAGTTTCAACGTCCGTTTCGCCGTCGCCCACGAATAAACACTCTTCCTTTTTTACACGCAGCTCTTCAACAATCTTATAGACCGCATCGGGCGCAGGCTTCAACGCTATCCCGTCCGTCTGCCCCAAAATCAAATCGAAGCCGAACTTTTTAAAGAAAATTCCGTTCGCTCTCATTGCGGCGGCGTGCGGCTTATTGGTTAAGATTGCAATTTTTACGCCCCTTTCCTTAAATGCGCAAAGCGCCGCTTCCTCTCCGTCATAAAGGCTCGCCAACTTGTTATCACTGAGAGCGTATTCCTTTTTATAGTAAGCAAGAATCTCGTCGAGCCTGTGCGCATTTTCGCTACCTATCGCAAGGCGGACAAGCTCCCTTGCGCCGTTGCCGATATAATTTTTAGCCTGCTCGCGCGTTATCTGCGGCAAACCGAAATGCTCTAACGTATTGTTGAGTATGAATAAAATATCGTTTAAGCTGTCTAACAGTGTGCCGTCCAGATCGAAAATAACCGCTTTGTACATATTACATTTTATCGGGCACGCCTATGCCCAGCAGTGAAAGAGCGTTCTGTAAAGTCTGCAAGGTTGCTTCAGTCAGCCTTACGCGGAAGCCCCTGCTCTCCTCGTCCGCCGTCAGAATCTTGCAGTCGAAGTAGAACTTGTTGAATTTTTGCGAAAGGTCTACGGCGTAGCGCGCGATATAGCTCGGTTCATACTTCTCCGCCGCATCTTTGACCGTATCGGGGAACGCCGCGAGGCATTTGGCCACTTCATATTCCTGCGGCGTAAGTTCAGCAGGCTTGAGCGTTTTAAACGCCATACCTTTAGCCTTTTGTAAGACCGAATTGGCGCGCGCACAGGTATACTGGCAATATACGCCCGTTTCGCCATCGAAGCTAAGCACCTTGTCGTAGGAGAAAACGATGTCCTTTATCTTGTTGTTATAGAGCGCACCGAAAATTACGGAACCTACACCGACCTTCTCGGCAATGTCGCGCTTGTTTTCAAGATCGGGATTTTTATCCTCTATGACCTTATAAGCTTTTTCGACGCACTTGTTTATTACGTCCTCCAGCCATACGACCTTGCCCTTGCGCGTGGACATTGCGCCGTCTTCAAGCGAAACCATACCGTAGGCGACGTGCACCATATCCTTTGCCCAGTCCTTGCCGAGCAATTCGAGCACTTTGAAAATCTGCTTAAAATGCAGATTCTGCTGATAAGCCACCACGTACAGGCACTTATAGAAATCGTACGTGTCTTTGCGGAAATACGCCGCCGCAAGGTCGCGCGTGGCGTACAGCGACGCGCCGTCCGAACGCAGTATCAAACAGGGCGGCATTCCGTAGGGCTCCAGGTCAACTATGCTTGCGCCCTCGCTGACCTTCAGAAGTCCCTTTTCTTTGAGCTCGTCGATTACAGGCTGCATTTTATCAGAATAGAAGCGCTCGCCGTTGTAGCTGTCGAACTTAACGCCCAAACGCTCGTAAATTTTGTTTACGTATGAAAGCGTGAGCGACTTGAACCATTCGAAAATTTCGTTTGCTTCCTTATCGCCGCTCTCGATAAGGCGGAAATATTCTCTCGCTTCCGCCTCCATTTCCTCGGTCGCTTCGCTGTTGAAACGCACGTACAAATCGTTTACGGCGTGTATGCCGCCCTTTTCGACTTCCTCCCTGTTGCCCCAGTGCTTGTATGCGCAGATGAGCTTTCCGAACTGGGTACCGTAGTCACCGAGGTGATTTATACCCACGACTTTATAGCCGAGAAAATTATATATCTTATACAGTGAACCGCCGATTACTGTCGTAGAAAGGTGTCCGATATGGAATGGCTTTGCGATGTTTACAGAAGAATAGTCGATGCACACCGTCTTGCCCGCACCCATTTCCGAAGAGCCGTACTTTGAGCCCTCGCTTTCGATACGGTCAAGCGTAGCTTCGGCAAGTCCGGTTTTGTTGAGTTTGAAATTGAGGTAGCCGTTGAGCGCGGTGACTTCCGCAATAACGCCGTCCGTGCTTATATTTCCCGCAAGATTCTGCGCGATTGCAACGGGTGACTGGCGCAACACCTTGGAAAATTTGAAGCAGGGCAAAGCATAGTCGCCCATTTCGGTGTTGGGAGGAATTGCTATTGCCTCCGCTATCTCGTCGGACGAAACGCCTTCAACCTTGATTTTTTCCGCAATATATTTTTTGTAATCCATAACGCACCTTTTTGTTTTGCTACATTTTATCACACGCGTAAAATTTTGGCAACTTTTAGTGCAAAGCGTTTTGAATTTTTTGGCGTTTATATTATAATGGGATAAATAAACGTTGTAAGGAATAATAACTATGAAATTAGGCGTAGTAGGTCTGCCCAACGTGGGCAAATCGACTTTGTTCAACGCAATAACTCACGCAGGCGCGGAAGCCGCTAACTATCCCTTTTGCACCATAGAGCCCAACGTGGGCGTGGTTGCGGTGCCCGACGAAAGACTTGACAAGCTTGCCGCTCTCTACCAGAGCAAGAAGGTCACCCCCGCCATTGTGGAATTCGTAGATATTGCGGGACTTGTAAAGGGTGCATCCCGCGGCGAAGGGCTGGGCAATAAATTTTTATCGCATATTAGAGAGTGCGACGCGATAGTTCACGTGGTGCGCTGCTTCGAGGACGAAAACGTTACGCACGTAAGTAACGTCGTAGATCCCGTTGCGGACATTACGACCATTACCTTGGAACTTATTCTTGCGGATATAGAAGCCGTAAACAAACGGCAGGACAGAATACGCAACACCGCAAAGGGCGGCGCAAACAAAGAAGCCGCCGCCGAATACGCGCTTTTGGAAAGGCTGGAAAAATTCCTTTCCGAAGAAAAGCCTGCCCGCCTCTTTGTCTGCGACGAGAGCGAAAAGCAGTTTATGGACAACCTCTTCCTGCTGACCGCTAAGCCCGTAATCTATGCGGCGAATATTTCCGAATTCGATATGGGCAAGCCCGAGGACGAGATACCCTTCGTAGTCAAAGTCAAGGAATACGCAAAGGGCGAAAACAGCGAAGTTATGGTCATATGCGCAAAGACCGAGGAAGAGCTTTCGCAGATGGAGCCCGAAGAGTGCGCGGTATTTTTGGAAGAGCTCGGACTTAGCGAGAGCGGACTCAACCGCCTTATAAAGAAGAGCTACTCCCTTTTGGGGCTTATTTCCTACCTCACAGCGGGCGAAAAGGAAACGAGAGCCTGGACTATTGTCAACGGTACAAAGGCTCCGCAGGCGGCAGGCGTTATTCACAGCGACTTCGAAAAGGGCTTTATAAGAGCCGAAGTAGTTGACTATGCCACCCTTCTGGAATGCGGCGGACTTGTGGGCGCGCGCGAAAAAGGCAAGGTACGCAGCGAGGGCAAGGATTACGTCGTTAAAGACGGCGACGTCGTTTTATTCAGATTTAACGTTTAATGCAATAAAAAAGCAAAAGCTCCGCGACAATGTCGCGGAGCTTTGTCTTATTTTATCAGCGTTTGAATTATCTGCTCTCTCAGTTGTGAGTTTCCGCCGTATGCGCATTTTTCTTGGTTTTGCAAATCACTTAGAATTGCGCCGTTTTTTATGACCACGATACGGTCGGCGAGGAAAACCGCCTCGTCCACGTCGTGCGTGACGAACAGCGTGCTACGCCCCTCTTCACCCTGCAAAGCTTTAAAAAGCTCCATAGCCGAAAGTTTGGTTTTTAAATCGAGCGAGGAAAAAGGTTCGTCCATTAAAAGCAAGTCCGATTTGAAAAGCAGTGCACGGCAAAGCGATACGCGCTGCGCCTCGCCGCCCGACAACGATACCGGATAAGCATCCGCTTTATCTTCAAGCCCTACCCTTTGCAGCATATTCAGCGCGGCTTGTCTTTCCGCGCCGACTGCCGTCAGATTTTTTATTACCGTGATATACGGAATGAGTCGCGGCGACTGAAAAACGTATGAAGCTTTTACTTGAGAAATACTGCCTTCGTAGCCGACAAGTCCAGCGACGGCGTTCAGAAGCGTGGTCTTGCCGCAACCGCTTTCACCGAGAATACAGGTAATTTTCCCATCCTCTATATCAAGATTAAATCCATCGTACACGACGTTTTGTCCGTACTTTACGCACAGATTTTTGATTTCAATCACAGTCCACCGCCTTCGTCCGCTTATAAAGACAGCGCGACAACGCGCGGAACGCAAATTCTATTACAATACCGAAAAGCACGGTTACAAGCGTAAGCGCAGCAATGCGCGGAAGATTTATATACGCCTGCGCCTCCGCCATCATACCGCCTATCGCCGTGTAGGTTGAAGCCATAACCTCAGCCGAAACAATCAGCTTTAGTCCGAAAGATAAGTTTGTTCCCGTCTGTCCCAGCGCGGCGGGCGCAACGTGCGGCAGGTAGATACAGGCAAGCTTTTGCTTTGCCGAAAAGCCGTACACTTTTGCCATTTGCAAAAGCTCGCTATCCACCGTAGATATACTGTCGGTAAGCTGCGAATAAATCATCGGGAACAGCACCAGAAACGCCACCGCAACGGGCGCCGTTCTGGGCGTGAGCCAAACTAAAATCAAAAGCAGAACTGCCATCGTTGGCAGAGTGCGCAAAAGCGCGGCGACGGGGCGCATAAACGCCGCAAATTGTTTGAACGCCACCGCAAGGCACGCACAGCCGAGGGCAAGCGCGAATGAAATCAAAAACGCAATCAGCGTGCGCAATAGGCTTGCAAGCAGGGCGCGCCAAAAGAATGCCTTTGCAAACAGTGTAAAAAATTCCTTTGCAGACTGTGCGAAGGGCGCAACGAGAAATTCATTTTTGACCGCCGCCCCCACAATCAGCCACACCGCCCACATAAGAACGAGAGCCGCAAGCGAATAGAAAATATTAAATTTTTTACCGCTTAAAAAGTTTTTCATTTCAGTAGAAGAATTCGTCCGCAGGCGTGCCCCACGCGTTGTTGGAAACGGCGTTGAACTTTTCCATAAAGGCAAGCACCTCCGCCTTTCCGACGGCGTTGCTTTCAAAGCGTATTCCGCAGTTGGAGATGACCGCCTTGGTCAGATTGTCCGCGGTAAATGTGTGACTTAAATCGCCCTTTGTCATACCGTCAACGGCGTCAACTATTGACTGCGCTGTAGTATTTTCGTCCATAAGCCAAGTTTTGGTTGCCGCAAAGCTTTCTATAAATGCCGAGATTTCGGTTGAATATTTTTCTATTACGCTGACTTTTGCAACTGCTACCGCCTGGGGATAACCGTTTTCACCGCCGTACAAAGTCTGCAAATTACCCGCAACCGACAGTTTGCCCTGGGTTGCGTTGACCTTGGTGGTCGCCGCTGGTTCGGGCACTACGAAATACTGGCAGTCGGCGTTGGAAGGAGTTGCGGCTGTTGCCGCAACATCCTTCAAATTGACTTTATCCGTCACTACGGCGGCGCCGTCTTTAAGCTCGTTGAATTCCACGCCGTTATCGCGCAAAATGGTTTTGAAAGTAAGTCCCGGCACGTTGGCAAGGTTGATAACCCCCACCGTTTTACCGACGAGCGACGAAAGCTCAGCGGGCGAAGCTATATCTGTTTCAGTCTGCTTTTTCAAAAGGAACAGATTGCCGTGCGTGACCGTGCCCAGCATACGGTAAGTTTGCCCGTCGCTTAAGAATTTAACCGCGGCGTTCACTGGCATAACGGCTACGTCCGCCTGCGGATTATCGCCCGTGACGTAGGAGTTGATAGTGTCCGCCTTGACTACGTTGACTTCGAAATGCTTGCCTGCATCCGTACGGTTTATACCAGCTACGGAAAGAGCTGGCGCGCCGTCGGGAACGTAGACGGATAGCTTTTCGCCGCTGCCCCTATTACAGCCCGCAACTCCCAGCGAAACGGCAATACACAATATCAAAACACAAATAAGCGAAAGAATTTTTTTCATATTTTTCTCCTTGACAGATTACTTTTTACTCGTGACGGTCTTGGCGGAAACACCGTCAAGCATACCGATTTTACCCGTTATCTGGTTGATAATTTCAGTAGGCGCGTCAACCACGATACAGATGACCGAAACGCCCTTCTGTTTATACGGTATACCCATTCTGCCCACGATGTAGTCGCCGTGGACTGATAATATGCTGTTGATTTGCGCGCTTGCTTCGCGCTTTTCGACTATTATGCTTATTATTGCAATACGGTTTTCGGACATAAAAAAACTCCCCGCGCACCGCAAGAGAGAACACAAAAAACGCACGCAAAAATTACGCACGGATATTCAGCTCTTTACTCTCAGGCGCACCTTTGAATTCAGATGACATTATGATAGCACGGGCGCATAATTTTTTCAAGTGTTTTACATACTGTGAATATGAAAAAGATTAAATTAAGTATCATTTGCACCGCAGCTATTTTGCTTGCTCTGCCCTTTGCAGGCTGTATGCACGCCGACTCCGGCAACGCCGATATGCAAAGAGCGACCACTCTTACGCAGGAAGTTAAGGAAGAACAACCCGCAGAAAACGAATGTCCTGACGGCGATTGCGACGATAACGACGACAAGTGTCCCGACGGTAAATGTCCCGAAGACGACGGCGAGTGTCCCGACGGCAAGTGCCCGAGGAAAAAGCTTCCGCACCGCCGCAGAGGAAAGCACAGAAAAGCCGTGACATTACCTTGCCCTATTTGCGGTGACAACAACTAAAATAAAATGAAATCCGCGCGGCGTAACTGCCGCGCGGATTTTTGCTTATTCATTTTTGTCCGTTTCGTCACTCAAACCCAAATCGGTTATCGGGTCTGCGGGGGTGTAGAAGCCGCCCACATCGAACACTCTGCCGTCATCTACGGGCATAGGAGCCACGAAGTTGCGCACCACCGTTCTGCCTGCGGGAGCCGCGCGGTCAACAGGCTGCGCCTGCTTCTTTGTGGTGTCTATCTTTGTTGTAGTCACGGTAGTCATAACCGCGTCGGGAGGGCACACGGGTGTTGCCTCCTTTGCCTCTTCCTTTTTCTCCGCAACCGACTGTGAAGCAGGCTTTGAATCACCTGAAAGGGCGCTTTTGATTGCCGCCGTTATAATTTCGGTAAGCGATTCAACCGGAAGATTGACATTACCTACGCTTTCCGTTCCGCCGTCACGCTTAACGTATGTCACGTCGTTGCGCAGTGTAGCAATCTCCTTAGCGTTAAGCTCGTCTTTAAGAGCGGCAATCTCCTTTGCCGACTCCTGCGCGGCTTTAAGCGCGATAATTTCGGCTTTGAGTTCGGCGATTTCGTTAGACGAAGCACCGCCGCCCGCAGACATAGTCTGACCACTCATTTGAGGTATTCCCTGAGGCATCATTTGCGGCATCATCATCTGAGGCATTGCCTGCTGCTGGCTGAGCCTTGCCATACGCTCCTCGCGATCCTCGCGCCTGCGCTGTTCTTCGCGCTCTTCCTTTTCAAGTCTGCGCTGTTCGGCAAGCTCCTCGCGTCTACGCTTTTTCTTCTTCGCGCTAACGATTATGCAAATAAGAATAATAAGGAATATCAACGATACCGCTGCGATTATCAGCCACAACAAGTTTGCTTTTGCAAAGTTCAATGCACTGCCGAAGAATGCCGCCACAGCACTTTGAGGCACCGTGTAGTCCTTTCTCGCGGACACGCTCTTCGCTTCGTCCGTACCGTCCGCAAACTCGAAGTTGATTGCATCAGCACCTGTCAAATAAGCTTCGACAATGTACTTTTCGCCGCCCTTCAATACAGGCTCTTCTAAAAGGTTGCCGTTAGTGTCGTAGTATCTGTAACCAATAGCTACGTCAAGTCCGTTTGCCGTTATCATACTCTGATAATCGGCAAGCGCGTTAAGGCTTGCGCCTTCCTTGCTCTTCAAATTCCAGCCGTCGGTAGAAAGAACTATCTTGTTGATATTCCAATCCAAAGTTGCCGTAAGCGAGGGGTTGTCTATACTTATTTCGTTCGTAAACAATGCCTTTGCAAGCAACTTGTTCATAGGCTCCGCGCTCGTCGGTTCAACCCACATATAGTTGCTACTCTTCAGCTTAAACGTAACGGTATATGCGCCTGCATTTTTGTTGGTGTAGCCGCTGAGCATACTCATAACGTTTGCGTTATAGTTGCTGTCAAGGTAATCAACAAGATTGATATAATCGCCCTTGTATACTATATCCTTAGTAACCTGCGGAACTATGATTTTTCTTATCAGAATTTCAAAGTCGAAAACGCTTTCTGTGAGCACGTAAGAAGCTTCGTTACCCGATTTTAAACTTACGGTAATAGTATACTTACCAACGTCCAAACCGTTTACGAATGCAACCAGTTCGGGGGAATTGCCGTCAAAAGTTTTGTCCGCAACAGTGACTTGAACGCGTGCCCTTTCGTCCGAATTTCCTCTTGTAACGCTCAGCGCAAAATCAACCAAACCGTACTCCGCTCCGCTGCCAGTAACCGCAACGGTTATAGCTGTCTTTGGAGCACCGGTAGAGAACAGATAACTCGTCTGCTTGATATTAACCTCGGTAACATCGTCCTTCATCTGTACGCGCACCGTACCGCTTACGGGTGTTTCTTCCGACCAGTTTGCCGCTATATACGCTTTAAGTTCGTCCAGCGTGTAATCGCTTCCATTGACGGTGTAAATATAGTCGTAATACTGCGCATAATCGTTACCGTCGTCAAACTTTACTGCGGGGAATTCGAATGCGTTATTACCCACTTCTACCGCCTGCGTGCCGCTCCAACTATAAGGCAATGCACGCGCAGTAATTTCCCAATTATAGGTTAACGTTACGTTGCCGACTTCATCCGCCGTTGTATAGTTAGGGTTGTTTACCGCGATATACACGTTCGTCGTGCAGTCGCCCTGCTGTGTGTAAGTGTCCGAATTATTATAATTGGTAGTGTAATCTCCTGCCGCAAGGTCAAGCCCCAAACTCTTCATATAGTCGGGCGAAACACGTACGGATATAGGGTCGCCTGTATACGAGGGCTTATTTGTTGCCGTAATCTTCGTCCAGGTAGCACCATTGTCTGACGAATACTCCCATTCCGCTTTCGAGAAGTCAAGTTTCTTGGGTACGATTTTATATTTCAGAGTGAAAGTCTTGTCAAACGCAACTTCGTCACCGTCCGCGACGATATGTACGGTAACTTCATAATCGCCCTTATCCGTTGCGGAAGTGTTGTTGCCGTACTCATCAACCTTAACCCCTGCAAGAACCAACGACTTCCCGTCCACAGTAGGGGTCACACTATCCCCCGTGTACTCTATTTCAAGAACGCCGTTCTCGTTCAGGTTATCAACCGTATAATTCTTTCCGCCTATTACCCAGACGATTTCGCTTTCTTCCAGCGCCGCGCCCGCCGCCGTTATGGTAAACGCGTGCGTAATTTCACTTGCCGCAACGTAGTTGGAAGAACTTTCCGCCACCTTTACGGTAAGCGTGTAACTGCCCCTTAACGTGTTTTCGGGAATAGTGACCGTGTGCGTACCGTCGCCGTTGTCGGTTACGGCTATATCGGTCGCCGCAAAACCCTCCTTTTGCGAGGTTGCCGCAAGCTGCAAGCTTTCGCCCGTAAGCGCATACGCGGTAAATATCAGGTTGACGGCTTCGCCCTTTTCCCATTCCGTCTTGTTGTTGGAGTCGGGCAATATCGTTACCGACTTGGGCGTGATTTCCACCGAGGGCGCAGTGCCCGTAAACGTGTAAAGCGCATCGTTTTTAAGCGTAAACTCGGGCGCATACGTACCTGCGTTTGTCGCCTTTAAAGTGCTTCCGTCAAAGCTGTCCGCGCCCTTCGGCACCGCATACGTCATTAATTCGCTATCGTAACCCGTAAATGTAAACTCGTGCATACTGCCGTTATATCCCAGCGTTTTGTCGCTGTTCAGTACGGGATACGGAACCGCTATTTTGTTAAGTTCGAACTGACTGCCCGTGCTGTCAACCGAATAGTTGCAGCTTTCCGCGTTTTCCAGGAATGCGTGCGCATACCAGGTGTTCGGGCTATTCGGACTGGTAAAAGTCGCACTGCCAGCATTGTTGTTTTTGGAATACCTTGTTATAATTTTGGGGTATTTATCCCCGCTGTCACGGTTGTAAATTTCAGAAGTGTTTTTAAACTTTGCAACCTTTACTCCGCCCTTATCTTCAAACTCTATTTCGAGTTGCTTTTTATCTACCTTAAATGTGAAAGTTCTCGTATCCGAAGTGTTGGTTACATCATCCGACCAGGCGTAATTTTCCGACAGGAGTTTAACGGAAATTGTATGCTCCCCCGCTTCGGTGACTTTGTCGTCCATCTCGATTATGCTCGGGTCGGTGTACAGCGTGGAATTATACCATTTAGGTTGCTTATCCGTTACAAGGTCGTCCAGCGTCTGTTCCAAACCGTTGTACGCAGTTGTTACCGTTCCGCTCGGCGGAGTAAGTACTTTGGGGTTAATAGTAAAACTTACTGACTTCGTGTCTGGGTCGTTGGCAGTTGCGTTATTCCACACCGCACCGCAGTTTTCATTTATAGTGAAATACAACTTATAAGTGCCGGATTCCTTTGCCGTCATCACATCATTTGCATCAAGCGGGTTGGTACCCGTTGAAGTAACTTTGTCGTAAGTGGTAGTCGTAATACCTGCCAAATTAGTGTATTCCGCTTTCGTCACGCTTGCACATTGATTATTGTAAGTAAATGTAAAGTTTTGGTATTGTCCGTTATAAGTCGCAGTTTTAACATCCACCTTAGGTTCGCTTATCGGAGTAACCGTAATATCACCGCTGAAAGTTGCCGTCGTATCCAATCCGTTAGCCGACGTAGCTTTGTTTGCGTGGGTGGCGACACCGACAAAACCGAAATACGCCGTGAAGGACCTCTTTCCATTGGTATTGTTAGTGTACGTTATTGTCGGTATATTAACAGTTGTTGATTGAGCCGCAGCACTTGTCGTTGCTAATAACGTACCGAGTGCGGTATAGCTGGCGCCAGTCGATGACGTTATACCAGCACTTGTAGGTTTGAATGATAACGTAGCAGACGGGTCGGTTGCAGGAGGATCGTCGGCAGTATTTCCGAAATAAAACAAACAACTATATACAGTGGCTTTGGAGTCGCCTGTTATATATTTTATTAAATAATTTTCAATCTTATAGTCCACCTTATATTCGGTCATTGCGGGTACTTCAATTTCCGATTTCACGGGAACATAGCCCATTACAAAATTCAAGCCGCCCGAAGGTCTGTTAACCGTAGCAACATTATCTGAGAAGGAAGCGCTTACGGTATCTACACTGCTAACAAATGAACTATACGGTACATTAGTCGAAGGATCATATCTTGTCGTATATACCATTACTTCACTCGCCGTTTCGAACGTGACGGCAGGCGGAGCAACCGCCGCCTCTGCGCTTACCTTGTTATCGAATTTTAAAGACAAAAAAACTGCGCCGACACATAGTGCGACACAGAATATGGGCGTGAGTATATAAAGCAAAGCTTTCTTTAAGCCTTGCTTACTTCTTAAAAGTGCTTGCCCCCCCCCCAGTGGTATATTTTAACATCTTCATATAGATTTCCTCCATATAGTGTAGAGATTATACCACAACTTTTATGACTTTACAATACTTTTCGTCAAAATTTTTTAAAATAGTGCTAAATTTTACA
>JAIEFR010000009.1 GCA_029066845.1 Clostridia bacterium
CCGGTCCCACTGGTCCCACGGGCGCAACAGGCGCCGACGGCGAAGTAGGTGCTACCGGTCCCACTGGTCCCACGGGCGCAACAGGTGCCGACGGTGAAGTAGGCGCAACGGGTCCCACGGGTGCAACAGGCGCCGACGGTGAAGTGGGTGCAACGGGTCCCACCGGTCCTACGGGCGCAACAGGCGCCGACGGCGAAGTAGGTGCTACCGGACCCACCGGTCCCACGGGTGCAACAGGCGCCGACGGTGAAGTGGGTGCAACGGGTCCCACCGGTCCCACGGGCGCAACAGGTGCCGACGGTGAAGTAGGTGCAACGGGTCCCACCGGTCCTACGGGCGCAACAGGTGCAACGGGTCCTACAGGTCCCGAAGCAACAATTACTCCTGCGGCGGCGGTTCCCGACGTCGAAAGCACGCCCACGCCCGAAGAAGTCGGCACAACGTTAAATGCGTTGCTCGCTTCTCTACGTGCGGCAGGCTTCCTTGCAACCTAAAAATCAAACAACAAAAAGCCGAAAGCGGTTTTCCGCTTTCGGCTTTCCTTTTTGGTCGAGGCGACGGGATTTGAAGCGGTGAGAAGTCGCAAAAACGGGGGCGTTTTGCGGAATTTTTTCAAAAAAACGGGCAAATTTGCACGGTTTTTTGAAGCTTCCCCGAATTGCCCCCGCAATAAATCAAACGTTCAAAAATTCTACTGCACATTAAAAACTGCTTGTTTAAACGGGCAGTTTTTTTCAATGAGAACCGCTCTGACACGCGCGATATAATCATTATCAGCTAAATGCCCGACATTTCATAGGGATAACGCTTTATCCCGTGTCGGGCATTTGTAATCGTGCCGAAGGCACATACGACCGCATAGAGAGATAATTACGGGGTAAGGGTGAAACCCTTCCTTATTTTCGAATGGTTGCAGCGTGTGAAACCATTTGTTGATAACTTTGACAGAATACACGCGCAAACCGTTTGTTTTCAAACTACTCACGACCGCATAGGGCGTACGGGTGCTTAAACCAGACAATTGGAAGTCTAACGACGTGACGCGCCTTGCAAATAGGAGGTAAAACCACCGATTTGTAAGGCGCATATACCAAACCTTGCGGTTTGGAGTAAGCTCCAAACCATATTATTGCGTGGGGGAGATATAAGCCTTGTAAAGTGATAAGTCTTTGATTTGCGCTTTCGCCTGGTTATCCCCTTGAAAGGGGAAAACAAACAAAATATGCCTGTCCGCGGCGCGCTTTCTTACTATCTGCCCGTAAGACGTGCCGCGGTTAATTCCCGTCTTGCGACCAGATAACCACCACTTGATTATTTAAAGACGGCAGCCCCGTCTATTCGGTGATTTTTATTGCAGCGGCTCACCGTCGAAACAGTAGCAACAGCTTTGTTTCTGGCACCTGACAGTTTAGCGACTTGTCGCGTGGTCGGATCTTATACAATTGTGTTACACCCGTAAAAAAGCGTACTTTATAAATATGGCAAGTGATGTTTTACTTGTCAAATTTAGCAAGATTGTAAAAATTTTTTTATATATAGTGTCGCGGCTAATGCCAGAACACAATATATTGTGGTATATCAAACCGCAAATATACAGTATATTGTGGTTAAATTAAAAAGCGGTGATTTAAGCAAAGGCTTAAATCACCGTGTGAATTGTTTTATTTTGTTGTGTGCGTTGTTCTGATGAACGCGCTGCACGTTACGCTTAAATGGTTTATATCGCATAATTATCTTGTTTAGAGTGGTTGTAGGCCGCATTATTTTGGCTAGAGTAGTAATTCGATTTACTACTCTATGCAGATCTACGTTGAGTAGTTGCAGGCCGTACTAGTCTGGATATTTATTTCTTTGTCGGTCGTACTTGTTCGAAAGCCGGCAAACGTTGCATTTAACGTTGCCGTTCTGTCCGAAGCTCCAACCGATGGAGCGCGCCGCCTGTGCGCCGTTGTAAATTCCGCGTTGGTTGTTTTGTGGAATTTCTTCTTGCTTGCCGCACTTGTCGCAGGTGCATAGAAATATATGTATGTCGTAACCTGTTACAGGCATTTTTGTTTCTCCTTATGTGTGCACGTTGAATGGTTGCAAGTATTGAAACCATTTAACGTTAAAAAAATTACTTACTGGTAAGATCTTCGAAGTTAATTTGCCCGGCAAGCTGCGGCGCGGGTGCAGTAGTAGCGGGCGGCTCTGTAGTGGGTTGCGCAATCTTTTTCGGCTTTGCTTTTGGCTTCGGTTCTTCCGACGTCGGCGCGGCTGCGGGTGGTTTTGCAACATCTTCGGCGGTTTTTTTAGTTTTTTCGTCGCTCTGATGCGCTGCATCACTCGCACCGGGCGCGGCGGTGGAAGGCTCCGAAGGTGGTACAACGGCTGCGGGTTCACGTGTGGATCCATTCACCTGCGCTGCTGTTCCCGGTGTCGGCTCTACAGCTGCAGACGGTTTTGGTTGCTCGATAGCGGTGGTGGATTCGGCTTCTTCATTTGCTTCTTCAAGTGCTTCTACAGCTTCCCAACGTAAATTGAAATGTGAACGAATTTCGGCGTTTGCCTCACGGTTTGCAAGTTTTTTGGCTTCATTTTTGAATAGCCATAAAAAGCCGCGTTGTTTTGGTGTTTGAAGACTTTTCTTAAGAGTGTAAAAATATTTATCGTATTCGTACTCGCCGTCGAATTTTAGTGATAAAATTTCGGAAAGCTTTTTGTAAGTATCAGAATAATCGTTAAGCATTTTGTCATATAAAGGCTTGCCGAGAACTTCAATAGCTTCGTATAAATCACCACATTTTTTATAAAATTGTTTTTGCAGTTCTGCAAGTTTTTCTATAATATTCATACTTTTAATCTTCTTCAAGCTTCTTTCTATATTCAGGTGGTTCGGCGGGGTTGTACAGTTTAGCAATGTTTTTCGGAAGCTTCTTGATGTTGGTTTTGCTTGGAAGCTCAAGCAAGCTGAAGTTTTCAGTTTCTCCCGGTAAAAATTCTTTTGCGCATTCGAAGCTGTCGTAATATTTGAAAATGTTGCCTACGTGTTCGTACGTTGTTTCGGTGTAAGTTTTTTCACCCGATTCTACGTACTGCAGATACTTGGCTGCGCCTTCGAACTCGCGGCAAAACCACGTAGTTTTTACTATTCTTCCGAGTTCGTCTTTTTCGTGCTCCTGTTTTAAAATCTCAATAACGCGGTTAAGATTATCGCGTACAAGCGTATTGATATTCATAATGCGGTGCACGTCGATATAAATATTAAGCCAGAAATGGCGGTTTTTGTTGCTTAGCTCGCTTGCCATTGCGGGCAAGTCCTTTTTGTGGCTGTCGTAAACTCTGTCCATTTCGGTCAAGAACGCAACGCCGTAGGGCATTATGGGCTGCGTTTCGTTGCCTTGGTTAGGCATACCGAAGTAGTAAGGGTTGAGCCAATAAGGGGAGTAAGTCTTTTTATATCCGATAGGTATGCTAACGTCAAAGTTAGCATAGAACGGGGCGCGGTCAGGTTTCGAGAGCGGCTTTTTACGTGCCTTGTTAAACTCTTCGATTTTGGCAATGCACTTGTTAAGGCGTGCCCGGCGTTCGGTTAATACGTACGTTTTAAGCTTGTAAACCAAAAACGAGGTTTTGCCCGCGCCCGTGCCGCCGACTATTGCGGTAATCATTCTTTACTCTTAATCAGCTTAATTAAAATAACCGTTACGAATATGGCCGCGAGAATGCCGGCTCCGATAGTAAGCCCGGTGAACGTATTCAGGAGCGCACCGAACGTCGGAACGACGTCCGCGTAATATCCGAATAAAATTCTTGCCACTAATAGTGCTGCGAAGGCGATTAGTAAAAATACAGTAAATGCTATTGACTTTTTCATAATGATTGCATATAATGTAAATGAGGATTTACCTCTTAGGCGTTCCGGAACGCCTTCACCCACGTCAACCGAAGTAAAGTAAGGGGCGTGGGATTTTTATTTTTTAAAGCTTCTATGTTTCCAATTTTTAAGCTTGCGTTTGTAAGTTTTTCGGTGCTTAGGTTTTGCGTTGTGTACGCCGCGACGTACTTTGCGTAGTTCCTTATTTGTAAGCTTGTCGTTGGTGTTTTCTAAATCGTTGGGATAAATAGGCTTATAAGTGCTGTCTGACTGTTTAATGCCCATTACGGTTTCACGCCCTACGACAGTATCTTTTGTCAAAGAGGGGTGGTTTTTGGGCTTTAAGATTACGCCCGGAATAAACGTTTTGCCGATTTTTCCTTCTTTGCCTTCAAGCTTAGAGAGTTTAACCAGAACGACGGCGCCGTCGTTCTTACGTTGTTTAATGGCTGCAACGCTGCGGCTTTTTTTATTTCGGGGCGTATTCATTAAATAGCCGTCTGTGGTTTTGAAAATTTTTCTTACCGCAGTTTTTTTTTAGATTTTCCGGCGCGCGACTTGCTTTTCGATTTACTTTTTGCTTTAGCTGGTGCGGCTTCTTTACGTTTTGCTATCCAACGGAAGGGGGCGGAAATTATGTACCATAGCCCGGTTGCAATGTATTTCAATAACGTTGCAATGCCCTTAGCGGCGGGCGGGCATAATATGCAAAGAATGACCACGGCGGCAATAACGGCAATAACGCCGAGTAATGCGAGGATAGCCCAAACCCACGGTTGAACTTTTTTTGCCGTTGACGTTGTCGGTTGGTTGTCTGGCTTAAAGCCTTCGGAGCCGCCGAATTGGTGCTCGTTGGTCTGCTTGTTATCTACTACGCCGAGGTTGTAAACTTTGCCTTCACGTTCGAATTTAAGACGTAATATCATAACGTCGGAAACTTCGGCTGATTTAACGTCCGCATCGTCCGCGAATAGTGTACCGATAACGCCCGTTACTAACGGCAACCACAAATTACCGCTTTTAGCCTCTATCTGCGTTTCGTGGAAGCTAAGTACCCACTGCGTGCCGTCTAACTTGCCGCTTGTCGGGTTTGTAAGCTTATAGTCGGCGTTGTTCTGGTCGGCGATAAAATCTTTCGTGCTCTGGATTCTATTCCAGGTATACTTGTTGCCGGTTACGATATTTCCGCCGCCGACGTTCCCGGTCTTGTCCGAATATTTGACTGTTACGGGCTCGTGCTCGATTTTTGCGCCGTATTCGTAGTCGTAAAATTTGCCCAGGTTATGCGATAAGTGCGTTACGTTGGTGCATAGTTTAGCGTTGATTTCGCGTTCGCAGAAGTAAACGTCGGCTTCCATAAGCTTGTCTATGGGTTTGTCGGTGGAGAATGCGACAAAGTGTGCTACGGTCGCGCTGTTGGTTACTGTCCAACCCAAATTTACGCCGTCGCTGTATTGTACGTAGCCGACATATTTTTTTGGAATCTCTATAACCTCGCTGTCGGTCATTGTGTACGTAATGTCGTCGCCCACGGTGCACACCGTCCAGAACTGTCCGACGGCGTTTTCGACTTCGGATATGCTGTTTCCGTCTAGTGCTGCTTCGTCTATGCTGCTATCGTAGGGGCGCAAAATGTTTGAAATGTTGTAGTATCTGACTGCATCGCTTCGAAGCTCGAAGTCAAGAACCTTGTATTTGAAGAATACGTCCGTTGAATTAATATACTTAAGCTTATAGTTATTGAAGCCCAGACCGGTGCTGTTATCCATTTCCCGGGCGATATTTATAGAACTTGCTTTCAGACGTTGCTTTTGCCCGCTCGGTTGGTATACGTAAATTAAAAGCTCGCCGTCCGTGCTCTCGGCGATCTGAATAACGTTCAGGCTGTAATCTGTATCGTTGGGTTGATAATCAACGGTTTTGAAGTTGTTATCCTTTCTAAGGTCGTCCAGAACGTTGGAACCGCTTGTAGCGGCATAGACTACGCTTATGCCGCTACTTGCTACAAAGGAGAGAATGAATAACGTCACTAACAAAAACGCCGTGACGGTGTATGTAAATTTGCGTAATTGCTTATTCATATTCAGTGCTCCCGACAATATTTCCGTTACCCATATTTACGCCTGTAGGATATACGACGACGTTAAACGTCAGATTTATAACGTTCGTTTCGTTCTCGGACGTGACAACGATTTTTAAATAATCGTGCTTGAAATTCGACGTTGGAATACCCGTCAGACTTTCGCCGTACGTGCTCTCAAGCATTTCGTTCAAAAGCTTAGTGGGGCGCACGGTGAAATGGTCGTCTTCCCGGTCGATAACGAATTGTTTCGTTAAGTCCGGCACGTCTGAAAAGTTGTACGCCTTTTCCGCGCCTTCGAAGGTGAAGCTTGCTTCGGTCGTTGCGTTGGGAAGTATTTTGACGTCGTAGCCCGCAGCGTTCTTGCCCAGGAACCCGAAAGCGTTTCCAACTTCGAAGCGATATTCTTTGTTAAGCTCCAAACCATAGCCGCCTTTGTCAGTCGTAATCGTCGTGTCGGCGTGCACTACATAGAACGTACTGAACTTCGATTTGAAGTTTTCCGTGTACCTTGCAATGAACGTGACGGCGAGAGCAACGGCAACCAGGGCGACGACCGCAATGACTATCAATACGATTTTAAATGCAATTTTGCCTTTACTTTTCGCCATAATTAGTACCCGACTATATCCGAAGGCGTTAACGTTATATTCGAAGCTTTAACTTCAAAGCCAGACCAGTCTTCAAACTCCAAGTCGTAACTGTCAGTTTCATATACGCCGATTTCAATGGTATAGCCGCTGCCGTCGTCATAATCACGTGTAAATCTGCTATGTAAATAAACTCGTACAGTTATCCAGGAATAGCCGTTCATTTGCTCGGGCTTTTGACCGTGCAAAAAGAATTCAGAAGCGGCACTCCAAGAACCGGAGCGGTCGTCTGCATAGCTATCGCCAATAAGTCCAATGACTACTTGACGTGCATTAAAAATGCCTTGTCCGATAAGGTTTTCGTCATAAGAAATGAAAATTGAATAGGTATCCGAAGGCGACGTTTGGTCGCTGCTCGAATACGAATAGCCCTTTGAGCTCATAAAGCTTGCAAAGCCGGGCGCTTCAAACCGGAATTCAATGCAGTTTTCGCTGTCCGGCGCGACAGTGCCGCCATACCAGGACAAAACGTCAAGCTCATAGTCTGTGTCAATATCGTCTACGCCGCTGCAAAAAGCTGTGGAGATGCCGGTATGAACCCAGTCTACAGTTGCGGTTGCGTATAATTCAGGTACACGTTGAGAACGCGCCGTTACTATGATTTGTTCTTCAAACCCTTTTACGATGCATAACGTCGCGTTTGTGCTGCCTTCTTCGTGATTTACATAAGCATAATTACCGATTTTCTTTCCGCTTGCCCAAGAGCTGGCGGGGTTTTTGAAATCGATGTTGATGTCGGTTTCCTGGTAAGTAGTATTTGCCGGCGTATATTCCACGCTAAGATAATAGTAGGAGTCGGCGGCAAGCTGCGCAATTCCGTAGTCTGAATAAGCTTCGACCGGGATATACTCGCTTAAAAGCGCAATGCCGTTGCTCTCGCCTTCCGATATAACGGCGTTGCTTGTTTTGGTGCCGGTTTCTTCTGGAGCTTCCTTCTTGCCCCAGTTGTGGTACCAGGACGGCGTTGAATACCATTTGCCGCTTGTCTTGTCCCTTAAACCGATGCCGGCACCGCAGAACGCGCACACGCCGAGGAATACGAGAGCAAGAATAACCGCAAGAACGTTCTTCTTGCCTGTTTTTGCGCTGCTTTTTGCCTTACTTTTTGCCATAGTCTTTTTATTCTCCTTATCCAGGCATAGCCCGGTTATTTCAATTTCAATGTGGGGCGGGGCTTTTACAGCCTCGTGCGTGTGCAGTGCCCGCCATACTGCGTAGTAACGTGTTTATTGCTTGCTGTGTCGAAGCTCCTTAATCATCATAGAAGCACGTAATATTTTCGATTGCTCCGACAACCTTTGTATAAGTTTGGTCGGTAGTAATAATTTCCTTGTTGTCTAAGGTAATGGAAGCTTTACCGTTCGTTAGTTGCACAACGTTGACCACGTGGTCAACGTTAATGAACAGGGGGTAGCCTTGATTAGTTACTTGAAAAAATTTGCCTAACGTCATTCGTCGTCACCTCCGTATTCGTCAGGTGCAGTACGTGCGGAAGAGCAGGCGGAACGGCAATCGCAATTATCACAATCACCGCCGCAGCCGTCTACGTCGGTTCGGGTGCGTATTCTTTCAAATTCTGAATACTCGTTGTACATAGTTGATTCTCCTTATATCGTTTTACGACTTATGAACAGTATAGTTTATCGTATTACGATTTGTCAATCGAATTTCGATTTTTTTGCTGTACAATTTTGATATGGACAGTTTTGGAATCAAGTTAAAAGAGCTTCGAAATGATAGGGGGCTTACGCAAAAAGCAATGGCGGAGCAGTTGAATATTTCAATTCCTACGCTGTCGCACTGGGAATGTGATTATCAAGAACCTGCATTTAAAGATTTAATTATGCTTAGCACGTTTTTCAATGTAACCGTTGACGAGCTTCTGGGAATATCCGAGGGCGGCACAGTTCCAACCGTATTGCCGGTTGGGGAGAGTTACACAAGAGAAGAGCGGCGATTAATAGAAGATTATCGGCAACTGAACCATTACAAGCAGGAGCTTATAAAAAACAATATAAAAGCAATGCTCCCCACCGAGGCGGAGAGCGCACAAAAGAATAATAGAAATTAAGGAGATTATATGTTATTAACTTTTAAAGAATTGAAGCTGAAAAGATTAAATAATAAAAAAGGTAAGTTGTTAAAGCGGTTATCTTCTTATTCAGATGAGAACGACCCACAAAGGACTTATAGAACAATAATTAATCTGCGTTTGGAAAAACTTCAACATAAGATAGTTAACGCCGAATACGCTATACGCAAAAGAAGGAAGTAATTACATTTTGCTTCGAAAAATGTAATTAAGTTATTAAAGACTAAATAATATAAAATTTACTCCGTAGGCGCAATTGCCGAAAGGAGTATTTTTTTAATGAATTTGTATGAAAAAGTTAAGAGGCTCGGGGAGCTGATTTCCGAACTTGCGGGGCTGTACGGCGAAATGTCGGACGACCTTCCGCAGCTGCACTTCGTGGGCGCACCCGTGCCCGCGGGGTCTGAAGTAAAAAAAATAGCTGTAACGTATTAAAATTTCCTAACGCGGGGGTGATGGAGCAGAGAGAAAACGAAGAACAATCAGACGATGGCGGGCGCGATGGGGCGCACGGTATCGAAGAAAATGAAGCAGTAGGATTTTTGAAATTTTCTAAAATGGAGGTTTCAAAAATGAAAAAATCGTTTTCCAAGTCATTTATTCAAAACGGGCGCATAGTCCATTACCGCCGCAGAATACGCGGCAAAAATTCTTGTAGTTACGAAATACGGTACCGGCGGGACGGTTACAATATTTCAGTATCTGCACCCGACTTGCAGACGGCAAAAGAGAGATTTATAGAGGCGGTAAACCGCCCGGTGTCAGACTGCGGCGCGGCTCTGAACGTTCCGACCGGTTTTTGTGATTTCGCCGAATACTATTTCGAGAAGTTTTACAAGCGCCGTGTAGCTGCTAAGACGTACAAAACCGAAACGGGGCGATATAGAATTCACATCAAACCGTATTTCGGTGCAGTGCAGATAAAGAGAATAACGCCTGAAGCGTGCCAAAATTTGATTGATAGCATACGTAATCGCGGTTTAGGAAAGACCGCCGACGAAGTGAAATGCATATTGAACGGCATATTTAGTTGTGCTATCAGACATCAAATAATCAAATTTAATCCGCTTGATATTATCGTATATACGCCGCACGAGTGCGTGACGGGGACGGCGTTCACGAAGTCGGAAGAGTGGGAGCTGCTCTCCAGAACGGCGGGCACACCGTATCAGCTTATGTTTGCGGTTGCGCTTTATACCGGGCTTCGTCCGAACGAGTATAACACGGCGCGTATCGAAGGCAGTTTTGTAATTGCGGTGAATAGTAAACGTAAGGACGGCAAGACAGAATGGAAGAAGATTCCGATTAGTTCGATGTTGCGCCCGTATCTTGAGAACGTGCAGGAGCTGAAATTCTACGGTGCAAACCGCATACGCGAGAAGCTGCACACGATTTACCCCAAACACGCGTTGAAAGATTTGCGCAAGACGTTTAACACACGTTGTCAGGAGTGCGGCGTTCTAGACGTCGCGCGCAAGCTGTTTATGGGGCATAGCCTCGGCAAGCTCGATAATACGTATACGGGCGTTTCGGACGAATTTCTGTTGAAAGAGGGCGAAAAGCTCGATTACAAATACGAGGTTGCCCCCGAATTGCCCCCGAAGGATAAGAAAAGCGAGAAGTAAGGCGCAAAAAAAGTAAGCAAAAAGCCCGATTTCAAGCTGTTTTTACTTGAAATCGGGCTTTTTTGGTCGAGGCGACGGGATTTGAACCCACGACCTTATGGTCCCGAACCATACGCGCTACCAACTGCGCTACGCCTCGTTCAGTGCCGTACAAACGGCACTTTTATTATATTATTTTTTCGAGTTTTCAGTCAAACAAAATTTCGCGGTAAATAACTATTCGCCGTCGGTTTTGTCGGTTACGTCCGTAGCAGCGGGGGTTTCTGCTTTTTCGGGAGCGAGGTCTGCAAACGGGTCAACCTCGGGAGCTGCACCCGTATCCGCGGCTACAGCCTCGGGCTGAGGAACGGGCTTAACGAAAATGTTGTTCAGGTACTCGGCAATCTGCTCGACGGTAAGGGGTGACTTCTTGTCGTGGAAGAATGTCAACGTCTGCTTGCCGTCCGCACTCTTAACGATGACTTTGTTCTTCTTGGTCTCTATGGATGCAACTGTCAGATCGTTGCGGGTAACGGGGGTAACCTGAGGCGTGGCGGGAGCCGAATCACTCTTGATTGCGTGAAGCGAATTTTCGCTCAGAACGAATTCCATATTCGAGCTGCCGGAAGAAACCGAGATTACGCCTCTGCCGGTAATCAGAGCGGAAAGAACTCCTCCGATAATCCAGCCCGCATTCTTTGCTGCGGCTTTCTTTTTCTCGTCCTTGTCCGCAACGTTTACGGTGACGATATAGCACTGCGTGCCGTTGCCCGAGCACATATCCAAAGCCGCTTGCTGTCTTAAAGCAATGTTGCGCTGATTCTTATCCTGAGTAAATGCAAGAATAAGGAAGATAAGCGCGAAGATACCGCATATGACAGCGATAACGGTAGGGGTGCTGTTGCCTCCGACAAGATTGTAAGTAATGCCGTCGATTTCAACCGTTACGCGCGTAACTTTAACGCCGTCAGCCGTAAAGTAATAAGTGCCTTCCGCCAAATCGAAGCTTCCGCCTGCGGGAATGCGGATATAATCTTCGTCTTCGAGCCATTCCTTAGCAACGTCGTCGCTGCCGCTGAAATAAACTCTCAGTCCGTTATAGTTCTTTATAACGACCTCGCTGTCGCTGGTGTTTTTGATTTTTCCCACCAGATCGTACTCGTATGCTGAGTGCCTCTGTATTCTTATGGTTTCGCTTACTTCCACGGGGCATTCCTGCTTGGGTGAAAGCATAGGAATCAGAAAGCAAAGCGCTGCGGCAATAATAAATATTGCGGTAAAGCAAAGCAGAACAATCATAGGTACTCTGTTGTGCTTGATTTTGGGTTGACTCATAGTTTTTCTCTCCTTCTGTTAAATAATAACGTTATAATTTTACAACACGCTTTTTTTAAAGTCAACGCATTGCCGCAAAGTTTATTGATATAGTCCCGCATTTTTCTTTACTGAACTGGAATTTTGTGGTAAAATTCTGCTATACAAATCAAAGTATAGGGGTAAAATTAAAGTGAGCGGCGAAGAATACAAACTCAGCGAAAAACAGAGAATACTCGGTATGTCGCTGTATGCGCGCAACGCGGCAAAGCAGACTATTGCGGCAATTATGATGGTGCTTGAAAACGACGAGCAGATTGACGATATGACCTGGTACATAGGTAAGAATCCGCAGGCTTCCGAGGAGGAGCTCATAGCCGTGGCTTATCAGATTGTAAAGGAGGCACACGAAAAGTAAAATGGAAAAGGCACAACTTCAAAGATATGCGCGCCTTATCGCAGGCGGCGGACTCAACGTTAAAAAGGGACAAAAGGTAGTAATTCAGTGCGGACTCGACCAGCCCGAATTCGTGGCAATGGTCGTGGAGGAGTGCTACAAGCTCGGTGCGGAAACTGTCAGCGTAAAGTGGAGCTATATGCCCGTTGCAAAGCTCAACTATATTTACCGTTCGCTCGAAACGCTTTCTAAGGTGACGGATATAGAAAAGGCGGAGTGGCAGTCCAGGGTGGACAATCTTTCCTGCGTTCTGTGGCTCGATTCGGACGACCCCGACGGACTCAGCGGCACGGACAACGAAAAGATCTCCAAGGCGAATATGGCGCGTTATCCCATAATCAAACCCTACCGCGACGCAATCGAAAACAAGTACCAGTGGTGCATAGCGGCGGTGCCCGGCAAGGAATGGGCGCACAAGGTGTTCCCCGAACTGCCCGTAGACGAGGCGGTTGAAAAGCTGTGGGAGGCTATTTTGTACACTTCCCGCGTGACCGAAGACCCCGTTGCGGAGTGGGAAAAGCACAACGCAAAGCTTGCACAGAGGTGTGAGTTCTTAAATAAATACAGATTTGACAAGCTGGAATACAAGTCGTCCAACGGTACCGACTTCACGGTAGGACTTAACCAGAAGGGAATTTTCTGCGGCGGCGGCGAAACCACGCTGGGCGCAAACGTCTATTTCAATCCCAACATACCCACCGAGGAAGTGTTCACCACGCCTATGAAGGGCAGGGCGGAAGGCAAGGTGGTTGCCACCAAACCGCTTTCCTATCAGGGCAAGCTTATCGAAAATTTCTGGGTGGAGTTCAAGGACGGCAAGGCTGTAAAGGTCGGCGCGGAAAAAAATCAGGACTTGCTTGAAAAGATGATAGCAATGGACGAGGGCGCGGCATACCTCGGCGAGGTTGCGCTTATCGCCTACGATTCGCCCATAAACAATACGGGCATACTCTTTTACAACACGCTTTTCGACGAAAACGCAAGCTGCCACTTGGCTCTCGGCAGAGGCTTCAACAACTGTCTGGAAAATTACGAGCAGTACACCAACGAGGAGTGCAACAAGCTCGGCGTAAACAACTCTATGATTCACGTAGACTTTATGATAGGCAGCAAGGATATGTCTATCGTCGGCGTAACGACGGACGGCAAGCGCGTGCAGATATTCAAAAACGGCAACTGGGCAATTTAATAGATACGGTCAATGCAAGCGGGGCGCGATGTGAAATCGCGCCCCGCTTTTTCCTGCAAAAAAATTTTTAAAAATTTTTCTGATTTTGCAAACGATTGTGGTTTTTCTCAGGTATATATAGTGAAGAGTAGCAGAATAACTGCTTAAAACCGAAAAGGAGATTTTTATGAAGAAATTGATTTTAGGCGTATTGACGTGCGTTGCGGTAATTTTCGGCGCGTCGCTGTGCGGCTGCAATAAGAGCACTATGAAATTTACCGATTTTAAAGAGTACAAAAATTTCGACAAAAACATTTCCTGCATAGAGGTTTACTGGAACGTCGGCAAGGCTGAATTGAAAAACTTTACTATAACCGATGAAAAGCAGGTGGGCGAGATAGTAAATTACTATTCGGAAGCGCAATTCGAGAAAACCGAGGATGAATACATCGGTACGCCGGGTCATATCGAATTTGTGCACGAGAACGGCGATATACACGTTGCTTTGCTTGGACAATTATACGTCGGCAATAATTGTTATAATTACGCCGACAATTCGATATATTATAAAATCGAGGGAATCGGCATACGTCAAGGCGCAATTGCCCCGGTAATAACCAAGTTGGGGTACTTGGATTATTATAAAAATTTTAACGAATACGTTTCGCACATAGAAGCTGCCTGGGGCAGTTGCGGAGAAGAGACGATATATTTTACGATAGACGACAGCGCCGATGTGGAAAAAATCGTACAGTTCTATTTGGATACTGAACTCAAGTGCGATTACGAGTTTCTGAGCGGTAATCATTGCTCTATAAAGTTTGTATATGAAAACGGCGACACAAAAAATGTGGATCTAACTCAGATATACGACGGTAAAAGACCTTACAATTATACCGACAGGTCGATTTATTATATGATTAGAGAAATCGGCGTAGCAAAGGGAGTACTTAGTGATTAAATAAAACAAAAGGCGCAACCGTGCGGTTGCGCCTTTTCTTTATCCGTAAATTTTGGAAACTATAAAGTTCACAAATCTCAAAGGGAATATTTTCGCAAGGAAGACTTCGAACTTGGACAAGCCGCCCACGCTCACGCGCAGGGGCGGTTTTTTGCGCTTTATCTGTTTACAGATAATTTTCGCAACGTAGTCGGGGCTTTTGCCGTGCCGTTCGTCGTGCTCCATCTTTTTCACCGAGCGTTCGGCGCGCTTGTTTTCGCCCTCGCAAATGCGCGCGTCCGTAAACCCCGTCTTCGTGTCGCCGGGAAGCACCGCGCATACCTTGATTTTTTTCGGTTTTAACTCCGTGGCAATCGCGCGCGAAAAAACTTCAACGCCCGCCTTGGTCGCGGAATACAGAGCCTGATAGGGCAGTGGAATAATGCCGCCTACCGACGAAACGTTTATAATCTTTCCGCCCTCGCAAATGTAGGGCACTGCCTGCGAGCAGAGCACGCACAGCGCGGTAAGATTTATATCGCAGATGGTCTTTATGTTGTCGGCGGAAATCTCGTCGATAGCCCCCGCAACGCCCATACCCGCGTTGTTTACAAGCACGTCTATTTTGCCCTCGCGCTCATAAACCGTTTTCAAAATTTCCGCAGTCTTTTCGTGGTCGCGCACGTCCGCCTGAAAACATTCGAATTCACCCGAAAACTCCCTGCGCGCAATGCCGTAAACTTTATAGCCGTTCTTTAAAAGTCTGTTTGCAACGCTAAGCCCTATGCCGCTCGTGGCGCCGGTAACAACAGCAACTTTTTTAATATCTTTCATAATTTTCACTCAACCTGCAACACGAAAAATTTGAGATACTGCGTTTCGTCCGCGCATAAAAGCGAGGGGTGGTCGGGAGCCTGAGTCTTGACCTCGACGCTGCGCACTCTCCGTCCGCTTTCGCGCGCCGCCTCTATAAGCATCTTTTCGAAAAGCGGCATCGTCATATAGTGAGAGCAGGAGCAGGTAATTAAAAAGCCGCCGCTCTTCACAATCTTCATTGCGGTAAGGTTTATGTCCTTATAACCGCGGTATGCATCCTTGACTTCGTCAGCCGTCTTGCAGAATGCGGGCGGATCAAGAATAACAGTATCGAACGTACGCTTATCTTTTCTGAATTGGCGCAGTACCTCGAACACGTCGCCCTGCAACGTTTCAACGTTTTCAAAGCCGTTCAGCTTGGCGTTGTCCTCAACGTTTTTGAGCGCAAGGGGGGATATGTCGCAGGCAATCACCTTTTTTGCAACCGTCGCCGCGTTCAGCGTAAAGCCGCCGCTGTTGCAGAAGCAGTCCAAAACTTCATCCGCGCCGCGGCAGTATTTTCTCGCCGCAAACCTGTTTTCCTTCTGGTCGAGGAAGTATCCCGTCTTCTGTCCGTTCTTGACGTCAACCAGCATCTTCACGCCGTTTTCTTCAATCTGACAGTAGTCGCCAACCTCGCCGTACAGCAGCCCCTTGACTTCCGCCAAGCCCTCTTTTTTGCGCACGGCAACGTCGCTGCGCTCGTAAATACCCTTGGGGTTAAACAACTCTGTAAGGCACTCGCATATGAGTTTTTTGCGCATATCTATGCCGAGGGAGAGGCACTGAATTACCAGCACGTCGCCGTACTTATCGACTATAAGCGCGGGCAGATTATCGGCTTCCGCAAACACCATACGGTAACAGTTTTCGTAGCCGAGCTTTTTTCTGTAATCGTTTGCACTGCTTATCGCGTCCATATAGAACTGCTTGTCGTCGGTCTGATTTCCGCGGATAAATACGCGCACCAGAATTTTGGAGGCGTGGTTTATGTAGCCCTTGCCTATAAATCTGCCGTCGTTTGCGTACACTTCGGCAAGCGAGCCGTTTTTATCCTTGCCCTCGATGCGCGCAACTTCGTTTGCGTACACCCAGCTGTGACCCGCAACAATGCGTTTTTCCTCGTTCTTTTTTAAGTAAATACGATAGCACATATGCAAGATTTTATCAGATAGCTTGCATTTATGCAAGCAATTGAGAATAATATGCGATTTTGCGCTTTCAAAGTTTGATTTTTGTATAGTTATTTGGTATAATTTAGCAGTATGAAAGATTTGCTCGTATACTTGAAACATTATAAATTGCAAAGCGTTCTTGCGCCGCTTTTTAAATTGTTGGAAGCAAGTTTCGAGCTGCTTATTCCCATCATAGTCGCGTCGGTCGTGGACAAGATAAACGCGGTCAATGCGGGCGGCGTGACGACGGCGGACGGAACGCGCTACGTAGTTTTCGCCTGCCTTATTCTTGTAGCCCTCGGCGTGGTCGGACTGATAAGCGCGGTGTGCGCGCAGTACTTCGCGGCGAAGGCGGCGGTTGGCTTTTCCAAAGAGCTGCGCAGCGATATGTTCAAAAAGGCGCAGTCGCTTTCGTATTACGAGATAGACAACCTCGGCACCTCGGCAATGATAACCAGAATGACTACCGACGTCAACCAGGTGCAGACGGGCGTCAATATGTGGCTCAGGTTATTTATGCGCTCGCCGTTCATCGTGTTCGGCGCAATGGTAATGGCGTTTTTGATAAGCGTCACCGCAGGGTGGGTGTTCGCCGTTACGATAGCCGTACTCTTAATTGTCGTGTTCGGCATAATGCTGATAACCATTCCTATGTACCGCAAAACGCAGGGCAAGCTGGACAAGGTTACGGCGGCAACGCGCGAAACGCTTGTCGGGTCGAGGGTGGTGCGTGCCTTCTGCAAGGAGGGAGAGGAGATAAGGGAATTCGACAAACGCAATTCCGCGCTCACCAAATCACAGAAATTCGTGGGCGGCATTTCCGCTTTAATGAACCCTTTGACCTACGCTATAATAAACGTCGGCATAATAGTGCTCATTCACGTCGGCGCGGGCAGGGTGTACGACGGCGCGCTCACGCAGGGGCAGGTAATCGCGCTGTACAACTATATGTCGCAGATTTTAATCGAGCTTATCAAGCTTGCAAATCTGATCATAACCGTGACAAAGTGCTTTGCGTGCGCGGACAGGGTAAACGAAATTTTAAAGATGCAGCCCGCGCTTATACACGGCACGGCGGCGGAAGGCACGGCGGCAGAGGGCGCGCCCTTCATTAAATTCGACAACGTAAGTATGCGCTATTCGGGCGGCGGCTCGGACGCGCTCAACTCCATATCGTTCACGGTCAACGCGGGCGAAACGGTGGGTATAATAGGCGGCACGGGCTCTGGCAAGAGTACCCTAGTCAATTTAATTCCCCATTTCTACGACGCGACCGAGGGCGAAATTTTGATTGACGGCGTAAACGTCAACGCGGTAGGCGACGAAGCTCTGCGCGAGGAGTGCGGAGTCGTTCCCCAGCGCGCCGTGCTGTTCAAAGGCACGATAAGGGAAAATATCAAGTGGGGCAACGAGAACGCCACCGACGAGCAAATAAATTCCGCGGTGGAGCTTGCCTGCGCGGCGGACGTCGTAAACAACAAGCCTGACGGACTGGACGAGCAGGTGGAGCAGGGCGGCAAGAATTTTTCGGGCGGTCAACGCCAGAGGCTGACCATAGCCCGCGCCCTAGTCAGGAAGCCCAAAATTTTAATTCTGGACGACAGCGCTTCCGCGCTCGACTACGCAACCGACGCGCAGCTTCGCAAAAACCTGCGCTCGCTCGACTATAACCCCACGGTGTTTTTGGTATCCCAGCGCACCAGTTCCGTGCGCTATGCGGACAAAATTTTGGTGCTGGACGGCGGCAATCTCGTCGGCTGCGGCACGCACGACGAACTGCTTGAAAACTGCGAGGTATACAGGGAAATTCACCTCTCGCAATACTCGGGCGGCGAGGAGCTTGCAAAGGGGGTGGAATTATGAAAAACTCCTCAACCCAGTCGCAGGTTATAAAGCGCATTTTCAGACAACTCAAAAAATACACTCCGCTCATTTTATTGTCGCTGCTGCTTGCGGTGGCAACGGTGGCAGGCAATCTGTTGCCGCCCGTGCTGTTCGGCGAGGCGATAGACTATATCGTCGATACGGGCAAAGTCGATTTCGATAAGCTTTTCTACTACTTCGTAATTATCGGCGGCATAGTGGGTGCCACGGCAATTGCTCAGTGGCTTATGGGCGTAATAAACAACCGCATAGTCTACGGCGTTATACGCGATATAAGGGCGCAGGCGTTCGCGCACATTCAGAACCTGCCGTTGAAATACATCGACAGCCATTCCTACGGCGACGTGGTTTCGCGTTGCATAGCCGACGTCGATCAGTTTGCCGACGGTCTTTTAATGGGTTTCACGCAGTTGTTTACAGGCGTTATCACCATAATAGCAACGCTGGTAATAATGTTCATATTCAACTGGATAATCGCTCTCGCGGTGTTCTTCATCACGCCGCTTTCGCTGTTCGTCGCAAAATTCATTGCAAGCAGAACCTATTCGATGTTCAAAAAGACAACCAAAATAAGGGGCGAACAGACTGCTTTTATCGAGGAGATGACGGGCAACCTCAAAGTCGTTCAGGCGTTCGGCAGGGAGGACGAAAACCAGCAGAAATTCGACGAGCTCAACGAAGATCTCACTAAGGCATCGCTGTCGTCAATATTCTTCTCCTCGCTGACAAACCCCACGACGCGCTTTGTCAACGCCTTAGTATACGCCGCGGTCGCACTTGCGGGTGCGCTGACGATAATCTATCCTGCGGTGCTTCCCGTCACGTTCGGCGTGGGCAAGCTGACTACGCTTTTGAGCTACTCCAACCAGTACACAAAACCGTTCAACGAAATCTCTGGCGTTGTCACCGAATTCCAGAACGCAATCGCGTGCGCCGGCAGAATATACGAGCTAATCGACCAGCCCGCGCAGATACCCGACGCGGATAACGCAGTGGCAATAGAAAACGTCAGGGGCGACGTGCGGTTTGACGGCGTGGATTTCTCCTACGAGGAGGACAAACCGCTCATACGCAACCTCAATATCAGCGCAAAGGCGGGGCAGAGGATAGCCATAGTCGGACCTACGGGCTGCGGCAAGACCACGCTTATCAATCTGCTGATGCGTTTCTATGACGTGCAGAGCGGCGAAATACGTGTGGACGGCACGGGCGTTACGGATATAACGCGCAAATCGCTCCGCCAGAGCTACGGAATGGTGTTGCAGGACACCTGGCTGAAAAGCGGCACCGTCAGGGACAACATAAAGATAGGCAAGCCCGATGCCACCGAGGAAGAAGTAATTGCCGCGGCAAAGGCAACCCATTCGCACAAATTCATTATGCAGATGAAGGACGGCTACGATACGGTGATAGGCGAGGACGGCGGCAACCTCTCGCAGGGGCAGAAGCAGCTGCTTTGCATAACGCGCATTATGCTCTGTTTGCCGCCTATGCTCATTCTGGACGAAGCCACTTCGTCGATAGACACGCGTACCGAAATGAAGATACAGCAGGCGTTCGCCAAGCTTATGGAGGGCAGAACGAGCTTTATCGTTGCTCACCGTCTGTCAACCATAAAGGAAGCAGACCTTATACTGGTAATGCAAAACGGCAATATTATAGAGCAGGGAACACACGACAAGCTCATCGCGGCGGGCGGTTTCTATAAAAATTTATACAACAGTCAGTTTGCAAACTGAACCAAATACAAGCAAAAAAGGGAGTAAGAATGTTACAAGTCAACAACGTATCGTTGCAGTACGGCAGTAAAAAACTTTTCGAGGACGTAAACATCAAGTTTACGGGCGGAAATTGCTACGGAATAATCGGCGCAAACGGCGCGGGCAAGTCCACCTTTTTAAAGGTGCTCAGCGGCGAAATCGAGCCCAACAAGGGCGAGGTTATTATGGATAAGAACGAGAGAATGTCCGTTCTTATGCAGAACCAGAGCGCGTTCGATAACGTTTCCGTTCTGCGTGCGGTTATGCTCGGTCACAAGCGCCTCGTTCAGATAATGGACGAGAAGGACGCCCTGTACGCCAAGGAGGACTTTTCGGAGGCGGACGGCGTGCGCGCAAGCGAGCTGGAAAGCGAATTTGCCGAACTCGGAGGCTGGGAAGCGGAGTACGAGGCGCAGACTCTTTTGAACGCACTTGATATAGGCGAAGAGTTTTACGACGTTTTAATGGCGGACGTGGACGCAAAGCGCAAGGTCAAAATTCTGCTTGCGCAGGCGCTTTTCGGCAACCCCGACATATTGCTGCTGGACGAGCCCACCAACAACCTCGACATCAAAACGGTGCGCTGGCTGGAAAACTATCTTCTCGACTTCGAAAACACGATAATAATCGTGTCGCATAACAGGCACTTTTTAAACAAGGTCTGCACGCACATCTGCGACGTGGACTACGGCAAAATCAATATGATGCTGGGCAACTACGACTTCTGGTACGAAACCAGCCAGTTGCTTGCGCGCCAGCAGAAGGACCAGAACAAGAAGAACGAGCAGCGCGCCAAGGAGTTGCAGGAATTCATAGCGCGCTTCGCCGCAAACGCTTCTAAGTCAAGACAGGCGACGTCCAGAAAAAAGGAGCTTGAAAAGCTGACCATTTCGGACTTCAAGCCGTCGCTGCGCAAATATCCGTACATCGACTTCAAGTACGAAAAGGACATCGGCAACGACATTTTAATGGTGGAAGGTCTGACCAAAAAGGGCTATTTCGAAAACGTATCGTTCACCGTGCAGAGGGACGACAAGATAGGCATAGTCAGCGATAAGTCTACTACAATTTCTATGCTCTACGACGTTCTTACGGGCAAGGCTCAGCCCGACTCGGGCACAGTGCGCTGGGGTAAGACCATTTCAGCTTCATACTTCCCCGAAAACAACAACGAATTTTTCCAGGGATGCGAGCTCAATCTCGTCGAATGGCTCTCGCAGTTCTCCACCGACCACTACGAGGAGTATCTACGCGGCTGGCTGGGCAGAATGTTGTTCTCGGGCGAGGAGGCGTTAAAGCAGGCTAAAGTGCTTTCGGGCGGAGAAAAGGTAAGGTGTATGCTCGCGAAAATGATGCTGGAAGGCGGCAACTTCCTTATTCTGGACGAGCCTACCAACCACCTCGACCTCGAATCCATAACCGCGCTCAATAACGGTATGAAAAATTTCAAGGGCTGTATGCTGTTCACCTCGCACGACCAGGAGCTTATGAATACGGTTGCAAACCGCATCATCGAAATAAACGGCACCAAGCAGTTCGATAAAAACGTCACCTACGACGAATATATTGATATAATTACGAAATAAATTTGTCGGCGCAATCCGACAAAGGGGAAAATAAATGAAGAGAAAGTTCTCGATAATAATCACGGTAGTCGCTGCGGTCTGCGCGGTTGCGCTTGCCGCGTGGGGCGGCTACGTGTTCTGCACGCAGGTTAAGGTAGGCGAGGAAACTCCCGAGCTGTACGCAAGTATTCCTATCTTTATAATTCTGATATTTCTCGGCGCATTTCTGGACGAGCTAATACACGAAGGCGCGCACTTTATGATAGGCGCGTTCTGCTCTATGGGCGTCAAAGCGCCTAAAATCCGCATATTCAAAAGCTCCTCCGTGGAGGTATTTCCCAAAGGCGCAAAGTGCTTGAAACTGCGCTTTCTGCTCACGGCGGGCGCGGGCTTGTTTTTCGACGCGCTTATAATAGCTCTCGGCATAATCGCATTTTCGGTAAAGTCGGTGCCGCCTGTGCTCGGCATAGGGCTTCCCTACGCGCTTTATTCGTTCATAGTCAACGTCGTGCCGTTCGAATACCACAGCGGTAAAACCGACGGTCTTGTTATCTGGGAAGCGATAAGAAATGACCCGTCGTCGCGCGTTATGTTCAGGATATTGAAAATTCAGGGACTTGTAAACGGCGGCTTGATGCTTAAAGAAGTGGACGAGAGTTTGCTTCTGGACGTTCCGCAGCTGCCCGAGGACGACTTGAATTTTATCATTTTAACCCAGCTCAGATACGAATACTATCTTGCAAAGGGCGACGACAGCACGGCTTATAAGTACTTCCTGCGCTATAAGGATTTGATTCAGTATCTTCCCGACGAGTACGGCGAGGAGGCGACAGTAAGGCGCAAGGTCGAGGAGGAGATGGAAGACGACGAGGAAACCGACGAGGTTTTCGAAATTCCCCAGGCAAACGTGGAAAACGCTCTGGAAGACAAAAAGGAAGACGTAAAGCAAGCTGAGGAAGAAAAGCCTTCCGAACAACCTGCCGAGCAATCCGAGGAGCAATCCGCAGAACAGCCAACCGAACAGGCGGAGGAACAACAGCCTGCTGCAGAGGAAGATGCGGAAGAAGCTCCCCAACCCGAAAAGAAGAAAAAGAAAAGTAAAAGCAAATAAATAAAAAGCCGACACTTCAGCGTCGGCTTTTAACTTATTCTCCACAGTCTGCCGAAGCAGTTGGGGCACACTCCGCGCCAGCTCAAAGCGCACAGCTTGCACACGTGATTTCCGCACGATTCGCACTCGTAAATCTCGCCTTCGGTCCAGTTTTTTCCGCCCTTAAAATCATTGCAACCGCTCATAAAATCAGCTTGCGCAATTATTCGCCTTTTAATGCGTTTCAGTACTTACAAAAGCGTTAATTTTTGCCCGTTTTGCCCAGTAAATTTTGCTAAAACATTTGCCTTATTTCTAATAATATGGTATAATAAAATAAATATAAACGCCTTTAAAAAATTGCTTGAAAAAGACGTTTGAAAAATCATTTATGAGAGGTGAAAATATGCCCGAAAAAGTGCGCTCCGATTACGATGCAAACAGCTTGAAAGCGTTGAAGGGGTTGGAGCCTGTAAGAGAGCACCCCGGAATGTACATCGGACCTACCGACGAAAAGGGTCTGCACTGCCTTGTGAGAGAGGTCATCGACAACTCAATCGACGAGGCGCTTGCCGGCTACTGTGACAAGATTGAAGTTACCATATCCGCCGAGGGCTACTGCACGGTTAAGGACAACGGCAGAGGTATTCCCACGGGTATCAATAAGGAGGAGGGCATTTCGGGCGTGGAGCTCGCCCTTACAAACCTCAACGCGGGCGGCAAGTTCGGCGGCGGCAACAAGGCGGGCGGCTATAAGATTTCGTCAGGTCTGCACGGCGTAGGCGTTTCGTGCGTAAACGCGCTTTCCGATACGCTCATTGCCGAGGTGTGCCAGCGCGGACACAAGTTCCGTCAGGTCTATCACGAGGGCGTTCCCGAGGAGCCTTTGAAGATTGTAGAGGATACTGATGCTACGGGCACGTCAATCTGTTTCCACCCCGATCCCACGATGTTCGAAACGGTTGACTTCAACTACGAAACGCTGAGAACGCTCCTTCGCGAGCTTTCTTACCTCAACAAGGGGCTTACGCTCACGCTCACCGATTACCGCGGCGAAAAGGTGCGTACGGACACCTTCTGCTACGAGGGCGGCGTAGTTCACTTTATTCAGGACATAAACGAGGGCAAAAACGTTCTGTTCGCCCAGCCCGTCTACTTTGAAGAGAATGAGGGCGACGACAAATTCCTCGAAGTCGCAATTCAGTATAACGACGGCTATTCGGAGCAGATTTTCCCCTTCTCCAACAATATCCGCCAGCCCGACGGCGGCACGCACCTGGACGGCTTCAAGGCGGCTTTGACCAAGGTCATCAACGACGCGGGTCATAAATTAAAAATTTTAAAGGATAACGACAAGCTTTCGGGCGACGACGTACGCGAGGGCATAACCGCCGTAGTTTCGGTCAAGATTGCCGACGCGCAGTACGAAAGCCAGACCAAGAGCAAGCTGTGCTCGACCTACGTGCGCGGCTTCGTTCAGAAGGCTGTCGTCGATAAATTCGGCACCTATCTCGAAGAACACCCCGCCGAAACGAGAGAACTCGTTCTTCGCTGTATAACCGCTCAGCGCGCACGCGACGCGGCAAGGCTTGCAAGAGAAGAAACGAGGCGCAAGGGCGTTCTCGAATCGACCAAGCTTCCCGGCAAACTTGCCGACTGTTCGGACAAGCGTTCGGAGCTGTGCGAAATCTATATCGTCGAGGGCGACTCGGCGGGCGGCACGGCGAAGCAGGGGCGCGACAGACGCTTCCAGGCAATTCTGCCGCTGAGAGGTAAAATCCTCAACGTTGAAAAGGTGCGCATCAACCGCGTTCTCGAAAACGAAGAAATAAAGGCAATGATAACCGCTTTCGGTTGCGGCATACAGGAAAATTTCGACGAAAGCAAGCTCAGATACGACCGCATCATAATAATGACCGATGCCGACGTTGACGGCTCTCACATAAGAATATTGCTTTTGACTTTCTTCTTCCGCTATATGCGCCCGTTGGTTGAAAACGGTCACGTCTACGCCGCACAGCCGCCCCTTTACAAGGTGTCGGGCAAGGGCATAGAGGATACCTATCTCTACGACGACGCGGCTTTAACCAAATTCAGGGAGGAGCACCCCGACGGCAAATTCGAATTGCAGCGTTATAAGGGTCTTGGCGAAATGAACAAGGAACAGCTTTGGGAAACGACTATGGACCCCGCAAAGCGTACCCTTGTAAGAATAAACGTAGAGGACGCCGTAGAGGCGGACAAGATGTTTGCCCTTCTTATGGGCGAACAACCCGAGCTGAGAAGACAGTTCATTGAAGACAACGCCAAACTCGTTGCCGAGTTGGATATTTAAGGGGAGGAGAAAGATATGGCTAAAAAACAGACCAGCCCCGAGCTTACCGAAGAATTTGTCAAAACTCTGGCAATGACAAAGATGCTCGAGGTCGAAGTTGACGAAGAGCTTAAAAAATCGTTCATCGCCTACGCAATGGCGGTCAACGTTTCCCGCGCCATTCCCGACATAAGGGACGGCTTAAAGCCCGTACACCGCAGAATTTTATATTCGATGCACGACCTCGGTCTTTACAACGACAAGGCGTTCAGAAAGTGCGCGCGTATCGTCGGTGACTGCTTAGGTAAATATCACCCCCACGGCGACAGCTCGGTATACGACGCGCTCGTAAGACTTGCGCAGGACTTCACCATAAATATGCCCCTTGTCGAAGGACACGGCAACTTCGGTTCGGTTGACGGCGACCCCGCCGCGGCAATGAGATACACCGAAGCAAGGCTTTCCAAAATCTCATCGGAAATGCTGCGCGATCTCGACAAGGAAACGGTTGACTTCTACCCGACGTTCGACGATACGGGTATGCAGCCCACGGTATTGCCTTCGCGCTTCCCCAATATGCTTGTAAACGGCTCTGACGGCATTGCCGTCGGTATGGCGACCAACATACCGCCCCACAACCTCGGCGAGGTTATAGACGGCGTCTGCGCGATGATAGACAATCCCGACATCGACGTGGACGAGCTTATGGAATACATTCCCGCCCCCGACTTTCCCACGGGCGCGCTCATTATGGGTCGCGGAGGTATAAGAAAGGCTTACAAGACGGGACGCGGCAACATAGTTATCCGTTCGCGTTGCGAAATCGAGGACTATCAGAGCGGCAACCAGACCCGCCAGAGAATAATCGTCACCGAAATTCCCTATCAGGTCAACAAGGCGAAGCTCATCGAAACGATGGCAAACCTTGTAAAGGATAAGAGGATAGAGGGCATTTCGGACATCCGCGAGGAATCCGACCGCGACGGTATGCGCATAGTCATCGAAATCAAAAAGGATGCAAACGCGCAGGTCGTTTTAAACCTTCTTTACAAACACACCAATTTGCAGATTTCCGACGGTATAATAATGCTTGCCCTTGTGGACGGCGCACCCAAAATCTGCACTCTCAAAGATTTCATATATTACTATCTCGAACACCAGAAGGAAGTCATCCGCAGAAGAACCAAGTACGATTTGGCAAAGACCGAGGAGCGTGCTCACATCCTGCGAGGTCTGGTAATTGCCCAGGCTTCGATTGACGAGGTGGTGGAAGTCTGCCGCAGCGCAGTGGACAAGAACGACTGCGTGCAGAAGCTTACATCACGCTTCGAGCTGGACGTAAAGCAGGCTACTGCGGTTGCCGAACTCAGACTGTACAGACTGTCACATCTGGAAGTCGATAAGATTGCGGGCGAGTTGGACGAACTTGAAAAGGCTATCGCCGACTTCAAGGACATACTTGCAAACGAAAGCAGAGTATACGAAATCATAAGAGCCGACCTGCTTGAAATCAAGCGCAAATATCCCTCGGAGCGCAAGACGGAAATTGCCGTTGACTTCGGCGACATCGACGACGAAGATTTAATCCCCGAGGAGCAGGTAGTAATCTCGCTCACTCACTCGGGCTACGTCAAGAGGCTGCCCGTCGGCGAATACAAGGCGCAGCACCGCGGCGGCACGGGCATCACCGCCCACAGACCCAAGGAAGAGGACTTCGTGGAAAATATGTTCGTCTGCTCCACGCACGACAACATTCTGTTGTTCTCCAACCTCGGCAGGGTGTACTCGATTAAGGGTTACCACATACCGGAGGCGGCACGCACGGCGCGCGGCAGAGCGATAGTCAATATCGTTCAGATAGCTCAGGACGAGAAAATCGAAACCATAATACCTTTCAATTCGGAAAAGCAGTATATCTGCTTCGCAACCAAAAACGGTATGATTAAAAAGACGGACATTTCGCAGTTTGTCAGCATAAACCGCAACGGTAAAATCGCAATCAAGCTTAACGAAGGCGACAGCCTGATTTCCGTTCAGTACTGCTCGGAAGGCGACGAGATAATGGTTGCAAGCCGCAAGGGCAAGTGCATCACCTTCAAGCAGGAGGACGCCAGGCCTATGGGCCGCGATACCGCGGGCGTCAGGGCAATGAAGCTTGTCGGCAAGGACTGCCTTGTGGATATGATAGTTGTGGACAAAGAAAAGGATATTATGACCGTCAGTGCAAACGGCTACGGCAAGCGTACCGACCCTTCGGCATTCCGTGCGCAGGGTCGTGCAGGCAAGGGTATAAAGGCTGGCACGTTCAACGAACTCACTGGCGCGCTCGTATCTATCAAGCAGGTCACCGACGATGACGACGCAATGCTTATCTCGGACGGCGGCACGATTATAAGAATGCACTGCTCGGATATTTCGCGCATAGGCAGAGCTTCAAGGGGCGTAAGGTTGATGAGGCTTAAAAACGGTGTTGTTGCAACCGTAGCGCTTACCGAGCGCGACGACGAAGCCGAAACGCAGGCGCCCGAGGAGAGCGCAGCCGACGTTCCCGAAGAGCCGGAAAACAACGACGAAGAATAATAAAACAATAAAATAATAATCGCCCTGCGGTCATACGACCGCAGGGCGATTTTTCAATTAAGATTTTCAGCTTATCTTTTTCTTCTTTTTGGGATGGTCTTCGATGCGCTTTTTTGTGCTGTCCACAGAGGAGGGCATTATTATCTGCATAATCTTTATAAGCGACTGCGATATAGGGAACGCCGCTTCTATGGCAACCACAATGATGAGTATCTTCGAGTAGTGCCACTCAAGTTCGGACGTCATACCTGCGCACAGCATTTCTGCCGTAAATGGTACGGCCAAAGCCACAACGCTCAACGTCGCCATTACCACGAACAGTACAAGCCTGAAACCGTTGAAGGGCTGGCAGACTCTGAACAACATCACAAGTCCCGAGAAGGTCAACGCCAGCATACACATCGCCGTCTGGAAATTATTGAACTCGCTTCCGCCCAGAGAGCACGTCAGATACATTGCCATAACGCACATAATCATCACGACGGCTCCCGAAATACTTCGGCTCATAACGTGTGTTATAAATTTGCCCTCAACTCTCGAATTGTTGGGTTGTAGCGAGAGGAAGAAGGAGGGAGCGCCGATAACCAGCACTTCCAGAAGAAGCATATTGCTCGGTATGAACGGATACGCTTCCTGCATAATTATGAAAATCGTCGCAAGCACCGCAGTGAACAGCGTTTTCATAAGGTACAGCGAAGCCGAGTTTTTAATGTTATTGATAACTCGCCTGCCCTCGGCAACGACCTTTGGCATATTGCCGAAGTTGTTATCCATAAGCACGAGGTGGCTGACGTTTCTCGCCGCTTCGCTTCCCGAGGCAACCGAAATAGCGCAGTCTGCTTCTTTTAGAGCCAGAATATCGTTTACGCCGTCGCCTGTCATAGCAACCGTGTTGCCCTCGGTCTTAATCGCGCGCACTAAAATTGCTTTCTGTTCGGGCGTAACTCGTCCGAAAACGGTATACTTGTTGGCAACGTTTTCAACTTCTTTTTCGTTGAGTCCTTCAAGCGAGATAAACTTATCCGCATTGTCAATGCCCGCGCGCTTTGCGACTTCCGAAACGGTAATGGGGTTATCGCCCGAAATTACCTTAACCTGAACGTCGTTGTCCTTGAACCACTTAATGGTTTCAATGGCGTCCTCGCGGATATTGTCCGCAATCGAAATAACGGCAATGGGCTTTAAAAGCGTGGGCAGTTTGTCGCCGATAATGGGCGTGGAGGAGTGCGCAAGCACTATAACTCTAAGTCCCATCTGCGCGTACTGCTTTACAATTCTTTCTACCTTGTTGGGCAGGGGTTTAAGCACGAACTCGGGCGCACCCATTACGAAGGTGCCCACGTCGGTAAATGATACGGCGGAAAGCTTGCGCTTTGAGGAGAAGGGTATTTTCGCCGTCGGAGACAGCACGTCGCTGTGTCCGAAATGGTTGTAAAGCGCAATAGAGGTCTGGTTATTGTCGTCCAGCGCGGCAAGCATACTGCCCATAATGTCGTTTAGGGAGTATTCGCCGACAGTGTTCAATATAACCGCGTCGTTTACTTTCATTCGTCCGTCGGTAATGGTGCCCGTCTTATCCAGACACAGAACGTTTACACGCGCCAGCATTTCCAGCGAATAGAGGTCGCGCACCAGCGTATTGTTCTTGGTCAGTCGCAAAACGCCTACGGCAAGAGCGACGGAGGTAAGCAGCAGCATACCCGAAGGTATCATACCGATAACGACCGAACAAGTCTTTGCCAGCGCCTGGCTGTCCTTTAAGGATAGCAGCCACGCCGAAACGGCTACGCCCTCAACCGAGGCGGCGTTTCTCGTAACAAGGAAAACGCCTATAGCTATCGGGAAGATAACGATGGAAACGACCTTGATAATCGCCTTCATCGAATTGATAAGCTCGGAATTAGGTCTCTTATATTTCTTTGCCTTCGCAGTCAGTTTTTCAAGGAAGGTTTCCTTACCGACTTTGTCAACTCTGCACTTGCCGTTGCCGCTCGCAATAAAGCTGCCCGCATACAGCACGTCGCCTATCTGCTTTTTAATGGATACCGACTCACCGGTAAGAAGGCTTTCGTTGACTTCAACGCTGCCCTCGGCAAGTATGCAGTCGGCGGGAACCTGGCTGCCCAGCTCCATAATAATAACGTCGTCAAGCACAAGCTCGCTGGTCGGCACCTCGACTATATCGCCGTCGCGTAGCACCTTAGTGGCGGATGACGCCATAATCGACAGTTTGTCGATTGCAAGCTTGGAACGTATTTCCTGTACGATACCGATAATTATATTCGCCGCCGTTATAACTATAACGAGGTAGTTGGTAACGCCCTGCATACCGGCAAGCAACAGCGCGATAAACGCGATAAGGCACAACAGGTTGAAGAACGTGCAGATGTTGCCGATAAATATGCTCGCGTACGACTTGGAATACTTCTTGTTGGTGTCGTTAAAGAGGAACTGCTTGAACCTCGTTTCAACCTGTTCGGGGTTAAGTCCCTTGTTCAGGTCGGGCGTAAATCTGTCAACCTTGGTGTTTATATTCATCTTGGGATGACGTTTAAAATATTTAACGATTTTCGCCTTGTCGAAAGTTTCCTCTTTCGCTTCCGTAACCTCGCCGGCCGCAATGCGCTCGATAAAATCGGGCTGTTCGCCCTGTTCCAGCGCGTCCGCAACGGTAATAGCCGCTTCTTCGGCTTCCGCAACGGAGGCGGGGGCTTCGTCAGCCTCTACGGGCTGCGGCTTTGCAGGCTTCGCAACCGTCGCGCGTAAGCTCTTTTTCCGCTCGGCTTTCGGTTTTTCGATTTTCGGTTCTTCTGATACGGGCTGAATTTCAACCGCCGCAACTTCGGACTCCGTTATAGGCGTTCCCGTATCTACGGCGCTCTCTTCAATCTTTTCTTCCTGGGGCGTTGCGCCTTCGGAAGCTTCCTGTAATGAAGACTTTTTTCCGCGATAAATAATTTTGCTCATAAATTCCCTTCGAGTTTATTTCAAAATTAAGTCTGATTATTTTTCTACCCCATAATTATAACACGTTGCGTGTTTTTTTTCAACAGAATAAAGCTCAATTTAATTGCATTTGACTATTTTTTGCCGTATAATATTTCCATAATTTACAATATATTAGCGGAGCAGGGTAAAAATGATTGATATCAACCTTATAAGAAGCAATCCCGACCTGGTAAAAGAGAACATCAAAAAGAAATTTCAGGACGGAAAACTGCCCCTCGTGGACGAAATTTTGTCGTTGGACGAAAAGAAGCGCGCATTGCAGCGCGAGGGCGACGAGAGGAGAGCTAAGCGCAACGAATACGCCAAACAGATAGGTGCTTTAATGCGCGAGGGCAAAAAGGAGCAAGCGGAAGAAATTAAGCTTGCTTCCAAGCAGAACAACGACGCGGTTGCCGCAATCGAAGACGAGTGCGCAAAGGTTGAAGAGCAGCTCAAAAAGGATATGATGTCCATTCCCAACATCATTGCGGACGACGTTCCAATCGGTAAGGACGACAGCTGTAACGTGCAGTGGAACACCTATCTCGAAGCAAAGGAAAAGCCCTTCGAGGTGCCCTATCACCAGGAAATTCTGGAAAGCCTGGACGGCATTGACCTTGACAGCGCAAGGCGCACTTCGGGCAACGGCTTCTATTATCTGACGGGCGACGTTGCGCGCCTTCATTCTGCGGTTCTTACCTATGCCCGCGACTTTATGATTGACAAGGGCTTCACCTACTGTATTCCTCCGTTTATGATAAGGAGCGACGTCGTTTCCGGCGTTATGAGCTTCGAGGAAATGGACGGTATGATGTACAAAATAGAGGGCGAGGATCTGTACCTTATCGGCACTTCCGAACACTCTATGATAGGCAGATTTATGAACACCGTCATAGACGGCGCAAAGCTCCCCCAGACGCTCACGTCCTATTCGCCTTGCTTCCGTAAGGAAAAGGGCGCGCACGGCATAGAGGAAAGGGGTATCTACCGTATTCACCAGTTCGAAAAGCAGGAAATGATAGTAATCTGCAAGCCCGAAGAGAGCGACTATTGGTACGAAAAACTCTGGCAGTACACCGTAGAACTGTTCGTTTCTATGCAAATTCCCGTCCGCACGCTTGTGTGCTGTTCGGGCGACCTTGCCGATTTGAAGTACCGCAGTCTTGACGTAGAGGCGTGGAGTCCCCGCCAGAAGAAGTATTTCGAGGTGGGCAGCTGCTCCAACCTTACCGATGCTCAGGCAAGAAGGCTGGGCATAAGGTACAAGGATACCGCAACGGGCAAAAACCAGTTTGCACACACACTCAACAACACCGTAGTTGCGCCTCCCAGAATGTTGATTGCGTTCCTGGAAAACCATTTGCAGGCGGACGGCAGCGTATTTATTCCCGAAGTCCTGCGCAAGTATATGGGCGGCAAGGAATATATTTACCCTAAGAAAAAGTGAACTTACTGTTTTTCGATATAGAGTGCGCAAGCGTATATAAAACGACCGCAAAAATCTGCGCGTTCGGCTACGTTCTGTGCGACGAGCATTTCAATATTATTGAAAAGGAAGATATCCTTATAAATCCCAAGGGCAAATTCCACCTGACCGACGGTAGCGGCGGTCACGGACTTGTGCTTCCGTACGAGTACGGGGAATTTAAAAAGTACCCCGTATTTCCTCAGGTGTACGACCGAATAAAAAAGCTTTTGGAGGATAGGAATAATCTCGTTTTCGGACACGCCACGTTAAACGACGTCAATTATCTTGACCTGGAAACGCGGCGTTTCCATCTGCCGCCGTTCGATTTTACTTTTTCGGACAGCCAGCTTATGTATATGACCTCCATAGGCGACTTTACGCGGCAGTTTTCTTTAAAAGACGTAACTAAAAACCTGGACGTGGAATTCACACCGCACCGCGCCGCCGACGACGCTTACGCAACTATGCGCGTTACCGAGGCTCTGTGCAAAAAGCATAATTGTTCGTGCGCGGAGCTGGAAGACGTACTGCGCATCAAGCGCGGAAAAATAACCAACCATAGAATAATAAAGCCGACCTCCGCGGCGTTCGGCGAATACAAGAACGAGTGCGTAAGGAAGAAAGCCGAGCGTGCCAAATGCCGCAGCAAGTTTTACGGCAGGGTCAACCGCAGGCATACCGCTAAGTCGGACAAGCTCAAAGGTATGATATTCAATTTCTCGCGCCAGCTGGAATACAATACTGAGGTTTCGATACCGCTGGTTGATGCGGTCTTTTTATTCGGCGGCAAGTATACGCAAAAGCTTGCTGAGTGCAATACCTACGTCTGTGAAAAGGACGACGATACCGCGCGCACGCGCAAAGCAATCAGCGACGGCGTCGTAAGAATTATTTCCCCCGACGAGCTGAGGAAAATGATAGATGATTGAACTGCCGCAGAAATTTCAGGAGAGGATGAAAGAGGTGCTGGGTGCAGGCTTTCAGGCGTTTTTGTCGTCGTACGACAGACAGCCATACAAAGCTATCCGCGTGAACACTCTCAAAATCCCGGTTGAAGAATTCAAAAAAATTTCGCCGTTTGCCCTTGTGCCTGTGCCGTGGGAATCAAACGGCTTTTACGTTACCGAAAATAAGGCGGGCAAAACAATTCACCACGCCGCGGGGCTTTACTACGTGCAGGAACCGTCCGCAATGAGCGCCGCGCCAAAGCTCAACGTAGCGGGTGGCGAGCGCGTGCTCGATTTGTGTTCCGCCCCCGGCGGCAAGGGTACCCAGCTTGCCCAGAGTATGAAAGGCGGCGGCATAATCGTACTGAATGAAATCAATTTTGCGCGTGCAAAAATTCTTTCGCAAAACGTCGAGCGGCTGGGCATAACCAACGCCGCCGTGGTCAGCGAAAGTCCCGAACGCATTGCGGAGCATTTCGAAGGTTATTTCAATAAAGTGCTCGTGGACGCGCCCTGCTCGGGCGAGGGTATGTTTTTAAAGGAAGAGAGCGCGATAAGGGAGTGGAGCGTGGAAAACGTTAAGTCGTGCGCCCAAAGACAGGCTCTCATTCTCGACTGCGCGCAACGGGCTTTAAAGCCCAACGGCTTACTCGTGTATTCAACCTGCACGTTCGCGCCAGAAGAGGACGAACGGCAAATCGAAAACTTCCTGAGTAAATACAAAAATTTCAAACTGCTGTCGATGGAAAAGCTCTATCCGCACGAGTGCGAAGGCGAAGGGCATTTTGTTGCTCTTTTGCAAAAGACCGACGGAGAGGAAGGCACGGTTGCTCCGTTTAAGTCGACCTTTACGGACAAAAAAGCGCTTTCCGAATACAGTGACTTTGAAAAAAAATATCTGCACCGCGCGCCTTTTCAAAACCTTCATTGCGCGGGTGACGTAATCTACTCGATTATGGACAACTGTCCGTCGCTGCCCTTCAAAACGTTGCGCACAGGTGTGCGCCTTGGTGAAATCAAATCGGGCAGAATAGAGCCGTGTCATTCGCTTGCAATGTGCCTGGAAAATACTCAGGCGAACGCAGTGGACGTGGACGAAAAGACTGCGCTTGCCTATCTTGGTGGCAACACGTTTGGCTGTTCCGAAAAGCTTTCGGGCTGGGTGCTTGTCACGTATCTCGGCTATCCGCTCGGCTGGTGTAAAGCGGTGGGAGGCATTGCAAAAAACCATCTTCCCAAGGGTTTAAGAATTTAAACAACATAAAAGCGCTCCGCAGTTGCGGAGCGCTTATTTTTATTTTTATTTACTTTTCTTCGTCGTCCGTGGGCTGTTCGCCTTCGGGTTTTGCTTCTTCGGTCTGCTCGGCTTGCGCTTCGCTTTCAACGCTTTCTTCCGTCGTCTGTTCCGCGCTTTCCTCGGTTGCAACTTCCTCGGTCGTCGCTTCGTCCTTTGCTTCGTCAGCGGCGGGGGTGTCGCTCAGCAAGCTCTCGTCAACTTCGTCCTCGGCAATAGCGGGAGCCTCGCCGTTCGCCTTAACGTACTTCTTCACGTAACGCTTGTTCTTATTGAAGTTGTAAGAATTCTTTCCTGCAGTCTTCTTGCGCCTGTGTTTCTTGACGAAATCTCTGATGAATATTGCCGCAATCGCAACAAATATCGCCGCAACCAGCGCAATCGAAGCCGCAAGCAGCCATACGTTTACGGGCGTATCGTTTTTGTCCGCTTCGTTGTCCGTATTGTTGTCGGGTACGGTAGGCGCACCGATAATCTCAATATCCTTATCGATTACCGAATAATCTATGAAGGCAGACATCGTAAGATTGCTTTCGTCCTCGACTTTCAGTATAGCCAGACTTTCCTGATTATCGCTGTAGCTGTAAGAATAACCCGTCTGATTTTTCTCGGCGGTTTCCGCATTGAAGGGAATGAACGCCGCGGAATCGTAGAGCGAGAAGGTGTAGTATGCCGCCGCGTAGTTATACAGAGTGCTCTTCTTGTCGGCAAGATTTTCAAGGTCTGCTATGTTGCCGTCGTTGTCGGCAAGCTCGCCCTCGATATTTTCTCTGTAATCGGCAAGAATGTCGTTCGTATACGCGCCTACAAGTCCGTCGTAGGTAGACTGGTCAAGCGAGATGTTGCTGTAATCGAATACAACGTAGCTGTCCGCCGCGCCTTCTTCGTAGCTCGACTGTTCGTCGCGCTTGCCGCTCCACAGCTCCAGTCTGTAATTCTTGGACTGGCTGCCGCCGTGGATATAGAAGGTAACGGTTACCCACTTGCCTGCGTACTTCGCGCCTGCCTCGGTAGTGGTGTCAATCGTGAACTGATAGGGGATATTCTCGGCTGCGCTGTTGTCGTAACGCAGTTTTGCAACGGTGGTATCGATGCCGTAAACAACCTTGTTCTTGTTGGTCTTGTTATTTTCAAGATAGCAGTAGGTTGCTTCGCCGCCCACGTCGCCGTTGTATTCGTAAACCTTGTTGTTGCCGACGCCGCCCGCAATCAGGTAGTGGGGAGCGTAAGCCGTCTTCTGCGCGTTCGCGTAATAGGTTTCGCCCTGCACAAGGTTCTCAAAGTTGACCTGCTCGCCGCTCTCGTTGTAGAAGGTTTCGTGCTCGAATTTTATATCGTAGTACTTGGAAAGGTTATAGATATTTGCGTAAAGCTTTCCGTCGCCGTTCTCGTACAGACCGTCCGCTCTCAAAGTATACGCAATATTTTCCTTCTTCTTGGAGGCGGAGGCATTCTCGTCGGGCTCACCCTTCAAAATGTTGCCGTCATCGTCGTACCAGAAATTGTATTCGGGCAGAGCGTAGTTGAGCACCTTGTTGCCCGCAACGCCGTCATCAACCAGGTAAACGTTTGCAATCGCGCCTGCGCTTGCCTTAACTCTCACGCTTACCGCAACGTAGCCGTCCGCCGAAACGGTTGCAACGTTGCCGTAATAGCCGTAGTTATAAATCTTGTTGTCGTCGCCGAAATTCTTTGTGGTGTTTACAATCAGCAGGGGCTGAACGGTGTAATTATCGAAAAGCTTGTTCCAGCTGTCCTCGCCGTTGCCGATAGCTTTAAGCCTGTCGTACCAGTCGCCGCTGTAATTGTTGTTTTCGAAGTTTTCCTTATTCAGAATACCGGCGTAAGCGTTGGAGTTGGTCTTGTCGTAATCGTCCTTGTCCGCCGCGTTGCCGTTGGGTGCAATGTTCAGACTGTTGCCGTACACGCCCGTGTAGGAGGAGGGAATTGCAAGATTGTCCTTAATTTCGTTCTTGTCGCCAAGCTCGGTATCGAAGTTATGGTTGGTGTTTGCTGCCGCTTCGGTAAACTCAAGCGTTGCCGCGTGCGCCGCGCCCGAGGAGTAGCCGTAAACGTCCTTGTCGAGCGACGTGAAGGAAAGGTTGGTCATTGCCATCCAGCCCGCCGTGTAGGAAGAAGTCGTCGTTCCCTTAATAGACGTATTGCCGAAGTTTACGACGATTTTGAACGTCTTGTCGTCTTCAGTGGTGTTGGAAACTCTTATAAAGCACTTAACCCAGCCGTTATAAACGTTTTCCTTGTCGCCTATATCGACAAACGCCTCGGTGGTGGAGTCCACGCTGAACTCGGACTTCTTGGTCTTGTCCTCTGTATCGATTACGGTAAATCTCGCCGCACTCGCGCCGTTCATATCGGAAGTTTTAACCCAGAACGAAATGAGCGCGTATTCGCCGTGTCCTAAAGTAAATTTTTCGTTATTTGTAATCTGCGCTTCGTAGCCTGCGCCCCTTGCGCTGAGGATAACCAGCGCGCTTGTCGAGTTGTTCTGAACTCCGGGGAGCTTGACAGCCGTATTTAAAGCGTCGGTAAGCACGTCGGTGTAGTCGCCCGCGTCAAGCTTCCAGTCCGCGCTGTCGGTAACGGTGGTATAGGTCAGAAGGTCGTCCTTAATATTTATGCCGTTTTTACCCAGCTTGTTGGGTATGAACGCCGTAGCCGCGCCGTTTTCAAGCGCGCCGAAATCGGATTTGTACTTGTTGTCGCCGTCGTTGTTCGCGCTCACGTACTTGCCCGTGCTCGTCTCTTCAACCGTAAGTCCCGCGGTAATTCCGCTTGCGCTTATCGCAAGCGCGTCCTCTGCGGTCGAGCTTGCAAGGTCTATAAAGAAGTGCCTGTCCGCAAAATTGTTTTCGTCAACTCTCTCTACGTAGCCGCCGTCCGTTCCGTTGGTTTGATAGGTTTCCTTGTCAACGCGGAACTCGGTCTTAGCGTCGTCGGGCGAAAGGGGATAGGAAACGTTAGTGCCGTTTGCAGTATCGATTTTCTCCTTGAACGCCGCGCATTTTTCTTCCATTTCGGCTCTGTTCAGGTATTTGGTCAGGGTCACGTCGTCAAAGAAAGCGTAGCCTTCAACCGTGTAAATATCGTCCTGACCGAGTCCGAGGGTAAGCGAAACGGTAGTATCGGCAAAGTTGCTTGCCTCAACGTAAATCGTGTACTGCACCCAGCCGTTGTCCGCGCCGTCGGCGTTAACCTTTTCGGTGTCAATATTTTTGATTATAAAGCTTTCCAGACTGTTGCCGCCGACCTGCGTATTGACTTTAATATACGCGCCGCGCTCCGATTCAACTTCCGTTCTCGTGCCTGTCGCGCCGTCGAAATACAGGTCGCTGGTCTTAACCCAAAGGGAAATTTCCGCCGCGGTGCCCGCTTCGAGCGTGGTGGTCGTGGAGGAAGAGAAGTATCCCTCGGTACCCGTGTAGTAATTGTTGCGGTAGTTGTGAATCATCAGGACGGAGCTTTCAAGGGGAGTTTCAAGCTTTTCGTCCAGATAGAGCTTGCCGTCCTCGTCCTCGTACGTGGTAACCACGCTGTCGTCCGCGGAATCTATTATCCTGCCCTGGTTATCGTAGCTGTACTTATGGGTGTAGGGGTTATGGATATACTCCTTGTCCTCGTCGCTTGCGGAGCTCTCCGTAGCCTTGTGGGGATTTACATAGGGCAAATCGTCGGTAAGCGCTCCGTTATAATCCTTCTTGTTCTCGTCGTCGCTCTTAAGGTCGTTGTTGTCTTCGAGAGTCTTGGGAAGGGTGGTGTCGGTAAGATAATCCCAGCGTTTTTTGCTTGTGTCTATAACGCCCGACATCGAAGAGGACGAATTGCCGTTTGTGCCGCCCGACCAGTTGTCGGGGTTGCTTATGGGGTATAAGCCCTTGTTGTCGGAATAAAATTCGAAATTGCCGTTCTTGATTACCTGACTGTCAAGCTTGGTAGTGGTCTTGTCGTCTTCATCCTCGGTCGGCTTGTCGGTCTGTGCGCATCCGGCGGAAAGTCCTATCACAAGGGAGGTTGCTATTGCCGCAAAACCCATTGCCGCCGACTTTAATGCGTAACTCTTTCTTTTCTTCATATAACACCTTTCAAAAAGTTTGTTTTCACACCCTACTATTTTAATATAAAACCTCGCTTTTGGCAACTGATTATCGGCAAAGAAAGGATAAAAAAATTCATTATTATAAAATTTTTGCAAAAACTTTATATATAATAGTTTTTTTGCGCGCATACGAGGACGCGCGCAGGAACAAGGGGATGAAAGTTTTGAAAAAAATTAACAAAAAAGCCGTTTACGGCGGGCTTGGACTGGGCGCTGTAAACGGACTGTTCGGCGGTGGCGGCGGTATGATAGCCGTGCCCATTCTGGCGGACGTGCTCGGTTATCCCAGAAAGCAGGCGCACGCAACGGCGATTTTGATAATCGCACCCGTCTGCGCGGTCAGCGCCATAACCTATATTCTGAACGGCTTCGTTGACTTGCCGGTGGTAATTCCCGCGGCTATCGGCAACGTAGTAGGCGGACTTCTGGGCGCAAAACTTTTGGGTAAACTCCCCAAAATATGGGTGGATATCGTCTTTATTGGGATAATGCTTGCCGCGGGCATACGTATGGTGATAGGTTGAAATGGCGTTTTTAATCTATCTTGCCGTCGGCTTGCTCGCGGGTATTTTGGGCGGTATGGGAATGGGCGGCGGCACTATTTTAATTCCCGCGCTCACCATATTTCTCGGGGTAAACCAGCACGTTGCCCAGGCAACCAACGTCATTGCGTTTCTGCCTATGGCGGCGCTCGTTCTGCCCGCCCATAAAAAGAACGGACTGTTGAGGACGGACGACGTCTGGGAAATAGTAATACCTGCGCTCATAACCACCGTGCTCGCTGGGTTTATTATGGCTGCGCTGCCCACGCAGGTGCTCAAAAAGCTTTTCGGCATTTTCCTGGTGTCGCTTGCGGTAAAACAGCTCTTTTCGCTTGTCACAAGCTTTCAGAAGGCTTGATTATCCGCGCGAAAACAGCTTTTTGAATGGACGGACGGATACCATTTCCATACCGTAAAATGCAATTATCGCAAACGCGGAAACCACGCCGCCGCACAGTATGATTTTCCAGACTGCAGGCAGTATTCCGTCAAACAGAGCGCCGAAAAGGTGCCCGAACGCGCACGCAAACGCGCATATCAGAACGCTTTTTACAAGATAACCGAAGTAATTAATGTCGGGGCAGTTCTTCTTTAACAGGCGCACGTTTAGCGCAGCCGTAATGACGAAACTCATCGTCAGCCCGACCATATAGGCGTTTATGCCAAGCAACCCCGTAAATATCAGAATTATCGCTATCATAGCCACTGCACCGGCAAAGAAGTAGATGAGAGTGCGCACTTCGTAATTCAGCGAATTCAATATGGTCGTAGTAATCATCGAAATGCACATCGGCAGCATCATAAAGGAAAAACGCCTTATCACAACGCCGCTCAGCTCGCTTGCGTAGAACAGTTTGCCTATGTCCTCGCCCAGCGTAAACATAACGGGAATGAGTACGGTGGCGATCGCAACGGCTGATTTAAGCGTTCTCTCTATGTCGCGTCGTAAAAGCTCGGTGCGCTTCGCGTAGAAATTTTCGCTCATTTCGGGCGCAACGACTACGGCAATGGAGCCTATCAGCGAGTTGGGAATGAACAGCATAGGAACGCTCATTCCGAGAACCGTTCCGTACAGAGCCAGCGCCTCGCTGCTCGAATATCCGCACGCACGGGATAAGAGGGCGGGCAGGAACATCGCCACGCACGAATTCAGAAGCGAAGTGGAAGTGCGCATTGCCGTTATGGGAAGCGAAGCTTTGGCAAGCGGCTTGAACTGCGACTTGGGGTTTACGAATTTACCGCCCTTTATGAAATACCAGCCGAGGGATACGGCAAAAGAGAATACATAGGAAATCAGAACAGCGATTATCGCCGCACGTGCGCCGTTTTTCGCCGTATGCGCAAAGCTGATGAGCACGCAGCCGCAGGCAACCATAACCGCATTTTCCGCAAGCTCTATGATGCTGTACGGCAAAAATTGCTTATTTCCCCAGAACGAACCGCGCATAATCGCGTAAATCGAAGTGAGGATAAGTCCGGGCAACAGCCATAGGAAAATATCCACGCAGTCCCTGTCGGGGAACAGGAAGGAATAGAGGTCACGTGCAAAAAACAACACAAGCGCCGCGGGAATGGTAAATAAAAGGGTAAGAAACACGCCGGAGGAAACTACGGCGTGTTTGCCCTTTGCGTTGCCCGTCGCCGTGTTCTTGGCGATAAGGCGCGAAACGGTAACTGGAATACCGCTCGAAGCTGCGGTTAAAAATACCGCGAATACCGAAAGGCAAATCTGATAAATGCCTAGCCCCTCGGCGCCGATCGAGCGCGACAAAATGATTCTGTAAACAAAGCTCAGCACCTTTTCGATTGTCGAAAAAACGGTAACCTGAGCCGCCGACTTGTAAATATTGCTCTTCATCAACAATATTCTACAAACCGAAGCTGCCGAATATTCACAAATTTTGTCGCATTTTAATATACTGTTAGTATGTTTTCGCTCGTCAAGGAACAGGGGAAATACCTGCGCGTAAGGGGGCGGGTTAAAAAAGAGGATATAATTTCGGCTTTTTCGTGTCCCGTAGGCGACGTCTTTTGCGGAGCCGTAATAGAAATCAAGTCCCCAAAAAGATACTGCTACGCGCTTGCGGGCGATACGTACGCCACGGTTGCCGCGCGCGAAAGAGTAGACGAGCGGGAGTTAAGAGAACTTAACTCACATAAAATCATATATCCGACTCTCAGAATCTGGCTGCCGTAACACCATTGAGTGCGGCGGCATATAAATACAGTAACCGAAATATTACAGCATAAATGCTACGGCGTATAAATTAAACGGAGGTAAAAATGTCGTTCTTTTCCAATTTTCAATCGGACAAATGCCCGGGCACTATAAACGGCAATCCCTTAAACGGTATGTGCGAAAAGGTGTGCATACAGGCACAGAAAATTTTCGACGCGTGCATTAAGCAGGTGCAGTTAGAAAACTATACGTTAACGGTATCGTCTTTTACACCCGCCAATCCTACATATCCGCTCACTTTCATAAGTATGCGCTCAACCAACGCGAGCGCAACGTTAACCAACGTAAGCGTAGATAGGCTTGCGGATAAACAGGGCTGCGCAAGAGTACAGGCAACGGTCAACATTCCCGTAGAGGTAGTGTACACCGACGCGAACGGAGTAGAGGGGGTTGCAACCGCAACCGTCAGCGTTTCCGAAGACGTGCTTTTATTCGTTCCCGCGCCCTCGATTATGCCCTACAAGGTAGTTGCGGAAGCTTCCGCAGTTTCTGCCGAGGGTACGTTCAACAGCGAAGCCGGAACGTTCACGGTGAACTCCTGCGTAAGCATAATCTTAAAGATTGCTATCGACGTGGAGATTCTCGTGCCCAGCTACGGCTACTGCGCAATTCCTCCCGCACAGGACTATTCAAAAGAGGTCTGCGCAGGATTTTTCGAACTGCCGCTCTATCCGCAGGGCAGAAGCTGCAACTGCAAATAGGGGTAGTGTAAGGAAAACATATGCATCAATAAACGGCGGTAAAATTAACGGTTTTACCGCCTATTTTGTTGTGTTTTTGCAAAGTAAGTAGTACTATGTCACACATAATCGCTCATTTTAAGCTAATTATAACAAAATATTAGCCTTTAAATAAAACGCTTTAAAAACGCACGAAAAAGTGCTATAATGGTTTTATGAAGATATTTTCGATAAGTGATTTGCATCTTTCGGGCACGTGCGATAAACCTATGGACGTGTTCGGTACGGGGTGGGAAGGTCACTTCGATAAAATTAAAAACGACTGGCAAAGCAAGGTTTCGGAAGACGATATCGTGCTTCTGTGCGGCGACACAAGCTGGGGTACGGTCCTTGAAGAAGGGCTGTTCGATCTGAACAGTTTAAAGGGACTGAAAGGTAAAAAAATTTTTATCCGCGGCAACCACGACTACTGGTGGAACGGCATAACCAAGCTGCGCGACGCGGCGCCCGACGAAAGTTTTTACTTTCTGCAAAACGACTGCGTAAAGTTCGGCAACGTGGTAATCTGCGGTTCACGCGGATGGTCGTGTCCGGGCAGTGCGGACTACACCGAGCACGACGAAAAGCTGTATGCCCGTGAAGCCGAAAGGTTCAAGCTCTGCTTTAAGGCTGTCGAAAAGGTAAAAGAGGAGGGCGACGTGCTTCTGGTTATGACGCACTATCCGCCCGTAAATCCCAAGCTGCAGGACACGCTTTTTTCCGATCTGTTCAAACAAAACGGCGTAAGCAAGGTCATATTCGGTCACGTTCACGGACAAGCTTATTTCCCCTTGCGCACGGTCAAGGACGGAATAGAATACGTTCTTACGTCGTGCGATAAAGTCGGCTTTTCCCTGCAACGCATTTTGTAAATTATTATGAATTTTTTCGGCGGTTTTTCTTTACTTTATTTATAAGGTGTGATATACTTTTGAAAAAATAAAGGTTTTGGCAAAATGAGAGCTTTAAAAATTGCCGTTTACGCAAGAAAAAGCGTGTTCGGCGAAACTTCATAACTTTTAAAAGATGGCGGAATTACTGTCGCACAAACATTTTAAAATGTTTTAACGGCACAGTATCCGCTTTTTTACTGCCGAAAACTAATCATTGCAAGGAAAAACTTCACTTATGCTCAAATCAAAGGATTTACTCGGTTTAAGAGATATCACGGCGGAAGAAATTACGTTGATTTTAGACAACGCCGAAGATATGAAAATGCGGTTGAAAAAAGGGCAGAAGAGTTTCGACCTTTTGAAAGGCAAAACTCTTGTTACGCTCTTTTACGAAAACAGCACGCGCACCCGCTCGTCGTTCGAGCTTGCGGGCAAGTACCTCGGCGCAACCGAAATAAACATTGCCGCGGCGTCAAGCTCTGTGCAGAAGGGCGAAACGCTCATAGACACGGGCAAGACGTTGCAGGCGTTAAAGACCGATTTCATCGCAATCCGCCATCCTATGGGCGGCGCGCCTTCGCTGCTTGCAAAGACCGTCGGCTGTTCGATACTCAACGGCGGCGACGGAATGAACGAGCACCCGACCCAGGCTCTTCTGGATATGCTTACGATGCGCGAACAGCTGGGCACGTTAAAGGGCATCAAGGTGGCGATTCTGGGCGACATCAAGCACAGCAGGGTGGCAAAGTCCAACCTGTTCGGTCTGACCAAAATGGGCGCGGAGGTCTGGGTTTACGCACCCAAAACGCTCATTCCCAAGGGCTTTGACGAACTCGGCGCTCACATAGCAACCTCGCGCGAGCAATGCGTGGAGGGTGCAAACGCCGTAATGGGGCTGAGAATACAGCTCGAAAGGCAGTCTGGCGGGCTTTTCCCGTCGCTGTCGGAATACTCGCGCTTCTACGGCGTGAACGACGCGGTACTCAAATACGCCGATAAAAACGCGGTAGTGCTTCACCCCGGTCCCGTAAACCGCGGAGTAGAACTCACACCCGCGCTGATTGACGGCGACAGAAGCAGAATAGAGGACCAAGTCACGAGCGGACTTGCCGTAAGAATGGCGGCGCTCAAGCTGCTGTCCGAATACAGGGAGGCGCATTTATGAAAACATTAATACGCGGCGGAGAAGTCGTACTTTTAGACGGCGTTGAAAAGCTGGATATTCTCATAGAAGATAAAAAGATAGTAAAACTCGGCAAACAAATCAACGCCGACGGCGATTGCAAGGTGATAGACGCAGGCGGTAAGACGGTATTCCCCGGCATAATCGATATGCACGTTCACCTGCGCGAGCCCGGCTTCGAGGGCAAGGAAGATATAGAAAGCGGCTCCAAAGCGGCGGTTGCGGGCGGCGTTACGCAGGTTTGCTGTATGCCAAACACCGACCCGGTATGCGACAACGCAGTAGTCGTCAAATATATCAAAGCGCGCCAAAAAGAAGTTAATTTGTGCAAAATCAACCCGATAGGCGCGATTACCAAGGGCGAAAAGGGTGAAACGCTTGCCGACATCGGCAAAATGGCGCAGGCGGGCGCGGTTGCTATTTCGGACGACGGCAGGTCGGTTATGAATTCGCTGATAATGCGCCTCGGTATGGAGTACGCAAGCGGCTTTAATCTGAAATGCCTTTGCCACTGCGAGGATATAAACCTTGTGGACGGCGGAGTGGTCAACGAGGGCAAAAATTCCACGCTGACGGGCTTGAAGGGCAGTCCCCGCGCGGCTGAGGACATAATGATTGCGCGCGACATTTCGCTTGCGGAAAGCCTGGACGTGCCCGTGCATATCTGCCACGTGTCCACGTACAGCGGCGTAGACATAATCCGCTCGGCAAAAAAGCGCGGCGTAAAGGTAACTGCGGAAACCTGTCCGCACTACTTCGTGCTCACCGACGATATAATCACAGATTTCGATACCTTCACAAAGGTCAATCCCCCCGTGCGCGAGGAGGTTGACAGGCTTGCGATTATCGAGGGGTTGAAGGACGGCACGCTCGACTGCATCGTCACCGACCACGCGCCCCATTCGCAGAAGGACAAGGAAGTGGAGTACAACCTTGCGGCGTTCGGTATGAGCGGCATAGAAACCAGCTTTGCGCTGTCGTATACGCACCTTGTAAAGAAAGGTATAATGAGCCTTAACGAGCTTGCAAAGCTTATGTCCTACAATCCCGCAAAGACGCTGGGGCTCGAAGGCGGCGAGATAAAGGAAGGCGAGGTTGCCGACCTTGCAATAGTCGATTTAAACGAAAAATACGTAGTAGACGGCAAAAAGTTCCTGTCAAAGGGCAAAAATACGCCTTTCAACGGCTATGAAGTGTACGGCAAAGTGCACACAACGATAGTTGACGGCGAAATAAAATATTCGTGCTGAGCACACGGAAAAATAAATAACTGAGAATATTTAAAAAGAGGGAAATTAAATATGGTTGACCAATTGATAGACAAAATAATCGAAATGCAAAATCCCACCTGCGTCGGACTGGATACCGATTTCAGCTATCTGCCCGACGAAATGCGCGACGGAATGGCTACTTTCGAGGGCGTAGTCGAACAGCTCATCGAGTTCAATATGAACATAATCGACAAGGTGTGCGACATCGTGCCCGCGGTTAAGGTGCAGGTTGCCTACTACGAGCAGTACGGCTACAACGGTCTGCGCGCGTTCGATTACACCGTAAATTACGCTAAGGGCAGGGGGCTGTACGTCATTGCCGACTGCAAGCGCAACGACATAGGCTCCACGGCAAAGTGCTATTCGACCGCATATCTCGGCAAGACGGATATAAACGGCAAAAAGCTGAACGCCTTCCCCGCCGATATGCTCACGGTTAACGGCTATCTCGGCACGGACGGCATCGCGCCTTTCGTTGAAGACGTAAAGAACAATAACAAGGGTATTTTCGTGTTGGTCAAAACGTCCAATCCTTCCAGCGGCGAATTGCAGAATTTAAAGCTCGAAAGCGGCGAAACGCTCTATGAGCGTATGGGTGCCCTCGTTGACGGCTGGGGCAAGGACTGCATAGGCAAATACGGCTATTCGGACGTTGGCGCGGTTGTAGGTGCAACCCATCCCGAGGAGGCGGCAAGACTGCGCAAACAGCTTAAGAATACGTTCTTCCTCATTCCCGGATACGGCGCGCAGGGCGCAAACGCCGAAATGCTTAAATGCTGCTTCGACGAGCGCGGACTTGGCGGCATAGTAAATAACTCGCGCGGAATAATCTGCGCATACAAAAAGCCCGCTTACGCCGGAATGAGCTATGCGGAGGCGGCAAGGGCGGCGTGCATAGATATGCAGCGCGACCTGGTGAACACGATAGGTAAGATAGGCAGATGAAAGAGCTGATTGCCACTGTAAAGCAAGTTGAAAATATTGCCGAAAACGTGTGGGCACTGACGGTAACTCTGCCCGAAAGCGTCGGGGAAATCAAGGGCGGACAGTTCCTCAATATTTCCACGGGCGACGGCTCGCGCCTTTTAAAGCGTCCCTTCGGCATAGTAAAAGCCGAGGGCAACGACGTCACCGTTTGTTTTCAGGTAAAGGGCGAGGGCACTGTTGCGCTGTCGCAGGCAAAGGCGGGGGATAAACTCGCCGTGCTGTTGCCTTTGGGAAACGGCTTTATCATTCCCGAAAGTGCAAAAAATATCGTCGTAATAGGCGGCGGCGTGGGCATTTTTCCGCTCGTACCCGTAATTTGCGGCAATAAAGACAAAAAATTCTATTCATACATAGGCTTCCGCAACAAGAATTGCGCCTGCCTTCTGGACGAGTTCGGCAAAAGCGAAAAGCTTACCGTTGTCACCGACGACGGCTCGCTGGGCAAAAAGAATAACGCCGTCAACGCGTATTTCGAGGATATAGACAACGTTCCCGCAGACCTTATAATCGCCTGCGGCCCTCCCGTAATGCTCAGGGCTTTAAAGCAGAAGATGGAAGAAAAAGGCGTAAAAACGCCCTGCCTTGTATCCCTGGAAGAGAGAATGGGCTGCGGCATAGGCGCGTGCCTTGTCTGCGTTTGCAAAAAGAGCGACGGTTCCAACGCGCGCGTCTGCAAGGACGGTCCCGTATTCGACATAAATGAGGTGCAACTGTAATGGCAAATTTAAGTGTTGAAATCTGCGGCGTAAAACTTAAAAACCCTGTCATTGCGGCAAGCGGCACCTTCGGCTTCGGCAGAGAGTTCGACGAGGTGTACGACATAAGCTGCATAGGCGGCGTGTCAACCAAGGGACTGACGAATGCGCCCCGCCTCGGCAATCCCGTGCCCAGAATAGCGGAAGGTCACGGCGTCATTTTAAACGCGGTGGGACTGCAAAATCCCGGCGTAAAGCACTTTATCGAAAACGATTTGGACTTTTTAAAGAAAAAGGGAGTTGCGGTAATCGCCAACGTCGCTGGCAGCACTCTGGAAGACTACGGCACAATCTGCCACACCCTTGACGGGCTTGTCGATATGGTGGAGCTCAATATTTCCTGCCCAAACGTGCGCGCGGGCGGTATGGCTCTCGGCATAAAGCCCGAAAATATCGAAGAGGTAACCGCACTTTCCAAAAACAATTTAAAGAAAACGCCCCTTATGGTCAAGCTCTCGCCCAACGTCGAAAGCATTGCAACCAACGCGATGGCGGCGGAAAGGGGCGGCGCGGACTGCATATCGCTTGTCAATACCTTTACGGGTATGGTAATCGACCTTGAAAAACGCAGACCGATTATTGCCAACAACACGGGCGGCGTATCGGGCGCGGGCATAAAGCCCATTGCGCTCAGAATGGTCTACGAAGCGGCTCACGCCGTAAAAATTCCCGTCGTCGGTATGGGCGGCATAATGAGCGGCAAGGACGCACTTGAATTTATGATGGCTGGCGCAAAGGCGGTGCAGGTCGGTACGGCAAACTTTGCCGACGCGCTTGCAATGCCAAGAATTATAAACGAAATGAACGGCTGGCTGGACAAGCACGGCATTAAAAACGTAAACGAAATAGTCGATACTTTGCAATTAAACTAAAACGGAGAAAATAAAATGGAACTTACCTACAAGCAGCAGTTTATAAAATTTATGGTGGATAACGGCGTATTGAGATTCGGCGAATTTACGCTGAAGAGCGGAAGAAAAGCGCCTTACTTTATCAATACCGGCAACTACAAAACGGGCTCCCAGCTTGCGCGCCTGGGCAAATATTATGCCGCCTGCATACAGCAGAACGGCTTAAAGGCGGAAACCTTAGTTGGTCCCGCATACAAGGGCATACCCCTTGCCGTCACCACGGCGGTGTCGCTTGCCAACGACTACGGCGTAGACATCAACTATTGCTTTGACCGCAAGGAGGTCAAGGACCACGGCGAGGGCGGTCTGTTCGTCGGCAAACAGCTGGTTGACGGCGAAAAGGTCATTTTAATTGAGGACGTTATGACCTCGGGCAAGGCGCTCCGCGAAATGCTTCCCAAGCTCAAAGCGGCGGCAGACGTGCAAATCGCGGGTATGATTATTTCGGTTGACAGAATGGAGCGCGGTCTGGAAAGCCAGCTTTCCGCAGTTCAGGAAGTCTATAAGGAATTCGGCGTAAAGGTGTATTCCATCGTCAATATGACCGACATTATCGAAGCTATCGAAAGCGGCATAATCGAAGGAAAGGAGTACCTTGGCAAGATGAAGGAATACCGCGCAACCTACGGCGTGGAGTAATCAGAACACTTCAAAGGCATAGCCTTTGTTCTTGTAATATTTAATAACGCTTTTCAGTGCTTGCGCAGTCACGGTCTTGTCGGTCGTGTCGTGCGCAAGCATTACTATATGGTCGCGGTTTGCGGGAGTGTTTATCGCCGCCTTCAAAAGGTCGTCGGTGGTGGCGTTGCAAATCTCCGCGTCGCGCATCGAAGCGTTCCAGTCAACGTAGCGCATACCGTGCGCCGTCACCGCGTTTATTAGTTCCTGGCTAAGTCCGAAGCTTCCCCCGGGGAAACGGTATACCGTAGCGTATTCGCCCGTCACGTCGTGAATAAGCTCGTTACAGCGGTCAATGTCCGCCAGCAGATTTTCCACGGAAGAATAAATATCTTTGTAAACGTGGGAATAGGAGTGCACGCCAACCGTGTGCCCCTCGTTGAACTCGCGCTCGATAAGGTATTTTCTGCGTTCTGCAAGCTTACCGACGATAAAAAAAGTGGCTTTAACGTTTTCCTCTTTCAGAACGTCTAAAATCTTGGGGGTAACTTTGTCGCTGGGGCCGTCGTCAAAGGTCAGGTATACGCACTTTTTCGGCTCTTCGGCAAGCGCAATGCGCGGCTTGACCATTTGCGTTATATTCAGAAACTGGGTTGCCACCAGCACGAACAAAAGCATAAATGCGCATATAACCGTGTTTTTCCTGTTCATACACATAGCTTGCGCAAAATTTTCCAAATTTTACAAAGATACGAAAAAACGCTTGATTTTATTTGCAAATTGATATAATATGTTTAAGCAATTGAATAAACGCTACTGTGGCTCAGTTGGTAGAGCAGCTGATTCGTAATCAGCAGGTCGCCGGTTCAAGTCCGGCCAGTAGCTCCAAAAAGAAGCCCCTACGTTTTTGTGGGGGTTTCTTTTTGATGTTTATTGCTTGATAAGAACCGTCCGCGCCTGCTGATTAAAAGTAAGGGATCCCCAAAAAAATTTGAGGGTATGAAGCAATATAAAATGAAAGCCGACTAACAAAGTTTTTTGGGGTTACAAAAGGTCGCCGGTTCAAGTCCGGCCAGTAGCTCTAGAAAAATACTTGCTTTAAAATATAGTAAGTATTTTTTTTGTTGATATATTTCTTTTTTTGTTGTATAATTTGATTTATAAGGAGCATTACAAATGAAAGTTTTTATAAGTTGGTCTGGTGAATTTAGTAAAAGAATAGCATTATTGATTAAAGACTGGATAGAACAATGTATACAATCTATTGAGGCATTTGTTTCTGATGAAGATATTGAAAAGGGCGAAAATTGGTCAGCAAGATTAACAAATGAATTATCAAATACAAATTATGGAATAGTTTGTCTAACTAGTGATAATATATCTGCACCTTGGATACATTTTGAGGCAGGAGCTTTATCAAAGCTAGTTGATTCAAGAGTTTCGACTATTGCAGTAGATATTCAATATTCAGAAATTAAAGGTCCATTAAGCAGTTTTCAAAATACTAAATTAGAAAAAGAAGATATGTTTAGTCTTTTAAAGTCAATAAATAATAGTATTGAGAAAAGTGGAGAGAAAAATTTAAGCGACGAGAAGCTAAAAAACAGTTTCGATGCTTTTTGGCAAACTTTCAACATTAAACTTAAGAAATTGTTTGATGATCACAAAAAAGAGCCAGTGAAAAAACAAACAAGTAAAATGCAAATACAACAAGAATCTTTTGATGAGCTTTTACAGTTAATGCGTAATCAAAACGCAATAATTACTGACCCTTCAAGATTGTTACCTATTGAATATATTGATTACATAGTTAATCAAATTAGAAGAGGTGGAAATGATGAAATACTTTTTGAAATAATTTATAGGCATATTAAAAATTCAATAGGGTTATTAAGAAATTTTGGATTTGAAAATGAAGAATATTTTTTAGACTCGGTTATGTTTTTAATAGAAGAAATATCAGGGTTTAGCAAGGATTGGCGATTAAGATTAAGACCTTTAAAAGAAGAGATAAACTACATATGTTTAAAAAATGACAAAATAAAAAGAATACCAAAAGATTAATTCATTAATAAAAAAGGTTTGGAATTTATCCAAACCTTTTTTATTAATCCAATAAAGTTAATACCTATTTTTTGTCCAACATCTTCACAATTTTCAGGAATTAGGTTGTTTTCTTGATTTTTCTTTAAATTTATGCTACACTGTCCACGCTATACATTTTAATTATCTCAAACAAAGGGAATACTTTTGGTAAAAATGTATTCTCTCGCCTTTGTTTGAGGAAAATGTATAGCAACATTGAGAGATGCGTTTTTCGGCGTGTTTCTCAATGAAGCACGCTTTTTTATTTTGGAGGTTTTATGAGAAAGGTATTTATTGGTTTTTTGGCAGGCATTTTGTGTATCCTGATCTTTGCTATATCTGCCTGTGGTGGTGATAAGAACGGAACGTATTATCCGACTAACGAGGAAATGAAAACTAATCTTGAAAATAACGGTTATGTTGTTACCTTATATCAAGACTTATCCGACAACGACGGAAAGCATCACGAGGGGACATTATTATTTGCAAGTAAAAATCGTGAGGGTAAGAAAGAAGAGTATCTGTATTTTTACCGTTTTGACAATGTAACTTCCTGTGAATACTTTTATAATTCATTGGAAAATAATTGTGAAAATTATAATTCGTTGGTGAAAATCGAAAATGACGAAAAATTTGGCAATATTGTGTATTGCGGAACAGAAAACGCTGTAAATTCTGCGGGTATCAAAGTTGTCAACGTTGTCGTGAATGTATAAAGTATTATATAAAAGTAAAGAATTTTATTTGTTTTTACCGCAATAAATAATACTCCGCTGAAGGAATATAGCACATAAAAGGGCGGCGGTGCGCAATAAAATAGCTGTATGAGAATAAACGGTAAAATGCGGCTTTTTATAATCTGCGCGGTGGCGGCGGTTGTGGTTGCCGCAATAATTTTAATCTGCGCGGTGCCGTTCGGCGCAAGCAAGCTGGGATACAATTCAACCTTTTACTACGTGTGCTACGACAGCCCGTCCGACGCGCACTCGGCAAGCTCGATGTCCTCGGTCGTGCACAGCTACGGCGGCGCGGGCTACATAATCGAAAACAATGGCAAATATTTTGTCACGGTGTCCTGTTATTATAATAAAAACGACGCGCAGTCGGTCAGCGCGACTCTCAACAAAAAGGGGCTTAAATGCTCGGTGCTGGAAGTAGAGGCGGGCGATTACGAGCTGGGCGGCTCGGCGCGCGGCAACAAGGAAAAATATCTGGGCAATCTCAACACCCTGACGTCGCTTTCCCGGCTGTGCTACGACCTTGCAAACTCTCTGGACGGCTATTCGTGCGACCAGTCGGGCGCAAAGGCGGTGTTGCTGGACGTCAAGACGGGGCTGGACGGGCTTGCGCGCAACAACGCGGCAAACTGCTTTTCGTCGGAAATAGCCAATCTGTGCGCAGAGTGTGACGACGTTTCGCACGGCTACGTATTTTCCTACGACGTGCGCCGCTTGCAGATTGCTATAATCGACAGCATCGTCAATATCAGATTGTATTAAAACATTTTAATTGACGGACAGCTTAATTTGTGATAAACTGTCTAAGACAATCGGGAGGTTTTTGCAATGAGCTTGGCGGACAAGATGTTTGTGGAAAATATGAAGGACATAATGGAGAACGGAGTGTGGGATAAAGACCTGCCCGTCCGTCCCAAGTGGAGTGACGGTACGCCCGCGCACACGGTAAAAAAATTCGGCATAGTCAACCGCTACGACCTGCAAAAGGAATTCCCCATACTCACAATCCGCCGCACGGCGTTCAAGTCGTGCATACAGGAGCTGTTGTGGATATGGCAGAAAAAGAGCAACAACGTTCACGACCTGAAACCGCACATCTGGGACCAGTGGGCGGACGATAACGGCAGTATAGGCAAAGCCTACGGCTACCAGCTGGGCGTCAAGCACAAGTATAAAGAGGGCGAGTTCGACCAGGTTGACAGAGTGCTTTTCGACCTCAAAAACAACCCCGCGAGCCGCAGAATTATGACGAATATCTATAATTTTGCCGACCTTCACGAAATGAATTTATACCCTTGCGCGTATTCAATGACCTTCAACGTGTCGGGCGATACGCTCAACGGCATACTCAACCAGCGTTCAAACGATATGCTTACGGCAAACAACTGGAACGTAGTGCAGTACGCGGTGCTTCTGATAATGTTCGCGCAGGTTTCGGGGCTTAAAGCGGGCGAGCTGGTGCACGTCATAGCCGACGCGCACATCTACGACAGGCACATAGATATGGTCAAAGAAATTATTGCGCAGGAGCAGTTTGCCGCGCCGCGCATAGAGGTTGACCCTTCAATCAAAAATTTCTACGACTTCACAGAGGACAGCTTCAAGCTGGTCGATTACAAGTTTAACGAAAAGAAGTACGAAATCCCCGTCGCGGAATAAGGAGTTTTATGAAAGCAATTTTACACGCAGATAAGGAGTGGGGCATAGGCAAGAGCAACGGGCTTATGTTCAAAATCCCCGCCGATATGAATTTTTTCAGGGAAACGACTACGGGCAACGTAGTGGTAATGGGCAGCAACACGCTCAAATCCTTCCCCGGCGGCAACCCCTTGAAAAACCGCACCAATATCGTGCTCTATCCCGACGGCGAGGACAGGGACGACTGCAAAATCGTAAAAAGCCTTGAAGAGCTTTTCGCCGAAATCAAAAAGTACGATAAAGACAAAGTTTTCGTAATAGGCGGCGCGATGATGTACAAAACGCTTTTGCCCTATTGCGACGAGGTGCTTGTTACCAAGGTGGACGCGGTAGGCGGCGCGGACGCATACTTTGAAAATCTGGATAAAAACCCGAATTTCACGCTCGTCTACAAGTCGGACGACGTTGAAACCAACGGCTACAAAATAAATTTTTGCACTTACAGGAATGAAAATGTCACAGAATATTAAGATTATAGACGCGCACGCGCACGTAGCGCAGTGCATTGCGGGCTTCACTTCGCGCGGCGAGCTTAGGGCGGCAGGCAGCGGCTATGCCGTTTACGCCGACGGACAGACCTTTAAAATGATACCCGACGGTATGGGCGAGGTCGGCGTTACACCCGAAAGCCTTATAAAGGTAATGGACAAAAATTCGGTTGAAAAAGCTGTCCTTTTGCAGGGGCAGTTTTTCGGCTTTCAGAACGAGTACACGGCGCAGGCGGTTGCAAAATACCCGTCGCGCTTCGTCGGTGCGGGCGCATACGACCCGTTCTGCACTAACGTAGACGCGGTCAAGCACCGTCTTTTCAAAGAGCTCGGCTTCAAAATCGTCAAGTTCGAGCTTTCCAACGGCTCGGGCTTAATGGGCTATCATCCGCGCGTGGACGTCAACGGCGAAATGATGCGCAGGGAGTATACCTATGCGTGCGACAACGGGCTTGTCGTCACCGTCGATTTGGGCAGACCGAACAATCCCTGCTGGCAGGTGGACGCGCTTGCTGCGGCGGCAAAGGACTTCCCGCAGCTCAAATTCGTCGTCTGTCACCTGCTTGCACCGCAGAGGGAGGACAACCTGATTTTAACCGAAGCCCTCTGCAAGCTTGCTTTGCCCAACGTGTGGTTCGATTTGTCCGCGCTTGCGGCAAACCAAAGACCCGAAACCTTCCCTTATCCGACGGCGGTTGAGCATTTAAGAACGGCAAAGTCGGCGGTGGGTGCCGAAAAGCTTATGTTCGGCAGCGATATGCCCGGGTGCCTCTGCCGCGACAGCTATGCCAATCTCGTGCACTATATCACCGAAAGCGGCGTATTCGACGGCGACGAACTGCAACAGATAATGTATTCTACGGCGGATAAAATCTACTTCGGTAAACAGTAATATAAGCTCTGCTTATGGCTAATATAAAAAACTACAAAGGCGGCAGTATTGCATAAAATTTGCATAATATCAAATATAATGGTATAATTGCTTCAAATTAAACCGTTAAGGAGAATTATTATTTATGTCATACGTAGAGCAGGTTTTGGAAAACCTTAAAAAGACCAACCCCAACGAACCCGAATTTCACCAGGCGGCAACCGAAATTTTAACTTCGCTTGCGCCCGTAGTTGACAAGCACCCCGAATTTCAGAATGCGGCGTTGCTTGAAAGATTTGTGGAGCCTGAAAGGGTAGTAATGTTCCGCGTTCCCTGGGTAGACGACAACGGCAAAGTGCACGTCAACAAGGGCTACCGCGTACAGTTCAACAGCGCAATCGGACCTTACAAGGGCGGACTTCGTTTCCATCCTTCCGTAAACCTTTCCATCATAAAGTTCCTTGGACTTGAACAGATTTTAAAGAACAGCTTAACCGGTCTGCCCATCGGCGGCGGCAAGGGCGGTTCGGACTTCGACCCCAAGGGCAAGAGCGATCGCGAAGTAATGGCATTCTGCCAGAGCTTTATGACCGAGCTGTACAGACACATCGGCGCTGACACCGACGTTCCCGCAGGCGACATCGGCGTAGGCGGCAGAGAAATCGGCTTCCTTTTCGGACAGTATAAGAGAATTCGTGACGAGCACGTCGGCGTGCTTACGGGCAGAGGTTTGACCTACGGCGGCTCGCTTGCAAGAACCGAAGCAACCGGCTACGGACTTGTATACATAACGGAAGAGGCGCTCAAAATGCGCGGCGACAGCTTCAAGGGCAAGACGGTCGTTATTTCCGGCTCTGGCAACGTTGCAATTTACGCTTGCCAGAAGGCGCAGTCGCTGGGCGCAAACGTCGTTGCGATGTACGACTCCAACGGCTACGTATACGACCCCAACGGTATACAGCTTGACGTGGTTAAGGACATCAAGGAAGTTAAGCGCGGCAGAATTAAGGAGTATGCCGACAGAGTTAAGGGCGCGAAGTACGTTGAAGGCTGCAAGGGCATCTGGACCATTCCCTGCGACATCGCGCTTCCCTGCGCAACGCAGAACGAAATCGACGAAGAGAGCGCAAAAATTCTTGTCAAGAACGGCGTGAAGTACGTGGGCGAGGGCGCGAATATGCCTTCCACGCTTGCGGCAATCGAAGTATTCCAGAAGGCGGGCGTTGTGTTCCTTCCCGCAAAGGCGGCAAACGCAGGCGGCGTTGCAACTTCCGCGCTGGAAATGGCTCAGTCCTCGGGCAGAATGTTCTGGTCGTTCGAGGAGGTAGACGCAAAGCTCAAGAACATTATGGTAAACATCTACCACAATATGGACAATGCGGCTAAGGAGTACGGTTACGAAGGCAACTACGTAATGGGCGCAAACATTGCGGGCTTTATGAAAGTAGCAACCGCAATGATGGCTCACGGCATAGTATAAGCAATAAAAAACGCCGCGCGGCAGTATGCTGCGCGGCGTTTTTGCTTTTCAACCACAATATATTGTGTTTTATGCAAAATTAACAACTATTTTAAACTTTTTTGTAAAAAAGTATTGAAATTATATAAACGATGTGATATAATTCATACACTGAAAATAGATTTTATGTGAGGAAACTTATTTGAAGATGTTTAGAATGGCGAGTG